>DAHVAR010000090.1 GCA_027314515.1 Actinomycetota bacterium | reverse complement strand
ATCACCACCAGCGACGCCATCACCGTCCGCCTCGAACGACGCGCCTTCTCACCCGTCCTGCGCAAGGCCAGCCTCCCCCAAGACACCCGCATCCCCTGGCTAGGCGGCCGGACCATCCGCTACGAGTACGCCTGAACCTTGCGCCGAACCTGCTGCGTGGAAATCCGCGTTAGGAACCAACGAGCGATTCCCTAGGCGTCTGATCGCAGAACGGCGGATTCGGTTCGTCCGCATCGGCCGCCACGTCCGCATCCCGGAGTCAGCTCTGCGGCACTTCATCGAGGCCGGCACAGTCGAGCCAGTAACTGTCCGACGCCGCAGGCGAGTGGCCTGATGGCTGGCAACAGGAAAGGACGACGACGCCGGTTTGGCGCAGTTCGCCAGCTTCCCTCAGGCAAGTGGCAGGCGCGATACCAAGGCCCTGACGGGCTGGTACGACCGGCACCCGAGACCTTTCCGAACAAGATCAGCGCAGAGCAGTGGTTAACGCGAACTGAGGCCGACATCTTGGAATCCGACTGGATCGACCCTGACGCCGGCCTGATCCCATTCTTGGAGTACGCCACGGCCTGGATAGATGAACGCCCAGGCCTTCGGCCCAAGACAGTCCAGCTCTACCGATATCTACTGCGCCGACACCTGGCAACAGCCACGGGCTTCGGAGAGCGCACGATCTCGGATATTCGGGAGCCACATGTGCGCCGCTGGCGCAAGGATTTGCTCGACTCTGGCGTCAGTCCGGTGACGACCGCGAAGGCCTACAGGCTGCTGAAGGCGATCTTGAACACGGCTGTCGACGACGAGTTGATACGCCGCAATCCGTGTCGGATCAAGGGCGCTGCTCACGAGCGATCGCCGGAGCGGCCGATCCTGTCAGCTGGCGACGTCTATCTACTCGCCGATGCCGTTGGCGACCGTTATCGAGCACTGGTGTTGCTCACAGCTTTCGGCAGTCTGAGATGGGGTGAGGCCATCGCGCTGCGGCGTTGCGATCTGGATCTGGCCGCTAGGACGGTCCGAATTGAGCGTCAGCTAACCGAGGTCCGCGGGGCGGGTCTGGTGCTCGGACAGCCGAAGTCCGATGCCGGCCGTCGCACCGTCCATCTGCCCGAGGCGATCATTCCCATGCTCCGCGATCACCTTGAACAGTTCGGCAACGCCGGTTCCTCGGGTCTGGTCTTCCCCAGCAAGCAAGGCCTGCCGCTCAGAGATAGTCAATTCCGCAATCGCGTCTGGCTTCCGGCACTTGCGCGAGCTGGCATGAAAGGCGTGCACTTCCATGATCTACGCCACGCCGGGAACAATCTGGCCGCCTCGACGGGCGCCACGCTGCGCGAACTGATGGCTCGGATGGGCCACTCGACCACTCGGGCGGCGCTGATCTACCTGCATGACAGCGATGAAGGGCAGCGCAAGATCGCTGCGGGCGTGGACGCACTTGTTCGCAGCCAGCTGGCAGCTGGCGAGCGGTCGCCTGATCAAGCAGCTCGATCTGGCACGGATCTGGCACGAGGTACGGCCGTGGCGCCGTCCGGGCCGGAAGATAGGCCAGAGATGGCCCCGTGACCTGCGGGGGAGTGCGGCGCGCCTGGAGGGACTCGAACCCCCGACCGGCTGCTTAGAAGGCAGCTGCTCTATCCGGCTGAGCTACAGGCGCTTGCACGGGACATTGTGCCCGACCCAGGTCACGTACGGGATACTCTCGCGGCTGCGGTGATCGCGTCATGCGCCCGTGCGGGTGACACACGATCACGATGCGGCAGCGTTGCCGGCGGCTGACTCGCGGTCCAGCCCGGCGCCCAGCCCGGCGTCGAGCCCGGCAGCCAGCTCCGGATCCGCCACCGTGCCGGACAGGCTGGAGTTGCGCAGCGCCGGGATCAGGGCCCCGAGCGCGACGGCCCCGGCCACGCACGCCAGGCCGCCGCTGACCACCGAGAACACCGGCGACACCAGCCAGGCTACGCCGCCAGCCTCCACGTTGCCGAGCGCCGGCGCGCCGGTGACCTGGGCAAGGTACAGGCTGGACACCCGGCCGCGCAGCGGGTCGGGGGTGTAGCGCTGGAGCAGCGCGTTGCGCAGCACCTCGGAGATCAGGTCGCCCATCCCGGCGATTGCGAGGAATACCAGCGCCAGCGGCAGGCTGTCGACAACGCCGAACAGGGCGACGGCGCCGCCCCAGACGATCCCCGCGCCGATGATGACCACGCCTGGCCGCCGCACCCGGCCGGTCCAGCCACTGGTCGCGGCGCCGATCAGCGCGCCCAGGCCGGGTGCGGCCACCAGCAGGCCGAAGGTGGCCGAGCCACCGTGGAAGTGCGTGCTGGCCAGGGCCGGGAACAGGGCCGACGGCATGCCGAACAGCATGGCATTGGTGTCGACCAGCAGCATGCCGCCGAGCACGCCGTTGTGGCGGACATACGCAAGCCCTTCGGAAAAGGACCGCAGCCCTGGCCGCTGCGCTTTGATCACCGGCGGGAGCGGCGAAATCCGGAATATCGCCAGGCCGAACACAGCGAGGCAGACCGCGTCAATCGCGTAGCAGCTAGCCAGGCCGGGGCCGGCGATCAGCAGCCCGGCTAGGGCGGGTCCGCCGAGCTGGCCGACCTGGCTCGCCGTCGCATTGAGCGCAGCCGCCGCTGGCAGCCGGTCAAGGCCGACCAGCGCGGGAGTGGTCGCGGTCGAGGCGGGCGAGGCCAGCCCGGAACACAGGCCGATGCAGAACGTGATCAGGTAGAGCGGCCACAGCGCTGGATGGCGGACCAGGCTATTGGCCATCAGCAGGGCGGACAGCAGCGCCTGCGGTAGCTGGACCGCCATGATCAGCGTGCGCCGGTCGTGCCGGTCGGCGAGCATCCCGCCGGCCAGCAGCCCGAGCAGCATGCCGCAGCCGGAGGCGAGGGTGAGCAACCCGACGGCAAACGAGTTGCGGGTCAGGCCGTAGACCTGCCAGCTGGCCGCGGTGGTGGCGACCGCGTTCCCGGCCATGGAGACGAACCGCCCGCTGAACAGCAGCCGGTAGTCGCGGCTCTCGCGCAGCGGCGCCACGTCGATGGCGATCTGGCCGATGCGCACAGCAAACTCCGGGTACGGGTAAGCGGGTTCTCCGGCAGCCGCGGTCCGCCCGGCAGCCGCGCGGTTGCCCCGGCTGAACGGCCGCTTAGGCAGGTTACTTGCTGCAAGCAACGACCGGGACGGGAGAGGCAGCCTCAGGCGGGAGGGGCAGCCTCAGGCGGGCAGGGCAGCCTCAGGCTTGCGTCAGCTCGGCCTTGGCAAATTCCCAGAACGCCCGCAGGGCCACCAGTTGGCCCGCTCCGTTGCACCGGTATGTGTACACGCCGTGCACTACCGCGACGTGCCTGCCACCAGGCAGCACGGTCCGGATGATGCCGACGTCTGCCACCTCCTCACCGCAGAGGTAGGAGGCCTCGATCTCGAACGTGATCAGCTCATTAGGGGCGATAACGGCGCATAGAAGGCGGCGATGGCTTCCGGCCCGCGATGACCGGACCCGTCCGGGTCGAAGGGCGACGGCCCGATCGGATCCTGCACCACCGCGTCGGCGGCGAACAGGCCCAGCCAGCCCTTGCGGTCTTTCGCCGTCACGGCGGCCTGCGACCGGCGGGCCAGATCGCGCGCGGTGCACTCCTCGTCCGGCATGCCGAAAGTAGAACAGGTTCTAGTGCCGCACTTCAACCCGCCCGACTTTCCCCGCCGGACTTCGCATAAAGCCGCAAAGCAGCAGCGATCCGATGGCCAGTCCGCTGACCGCGACACGAACCGTGGCTACCGCTGCTAGCAGCGGGTATGTGGGAAAGTTGATCGACTCGACCGAAGGAGTGACATGGCTCTGCCGACACTGACCCCGGAGCAGCGCGCCGAGGCGCTGGCCAAGGCACAGGCTGCCCGCAAGAAGCGCAGCGAACTGCTCGCCTCAGTCAAGGCCGGGAAGACGAGCATCGCGCAGGTGCTCGCCAAGACCGACGACATCACCAAGAAGACCAAGGTCTCGCAGGTCATCAAGGCGATTCCCGGGTACGGCCCGGCGAAGGCCGCAGCGGTGATGGACGAGGCCGGGATTGACGACAACCGCCGCGTCGGCGGTCTGGGCGAGCAGCAGCGCAGGAAGCTGCTGGATGCCGTAGCAGGCTGAGCTGAGCCGGGCGGCTGCCGTCCCGCTGTCGCGGCGCTGCCCGGCCCGGCCCATCCTCAGGGCGGCCGCGATGTCAGGCGGCGCGCTCTGGTCGGCGTACCAAGGTCGCCGTCACGAATTCGCGTTCTTATCGGGAACGCGGTCTTAGCGCCCGATCTAGCCCGTCGGCGCAGCGATGCCCGGTGACTGCCGGGCGGTCGCGCATGCGGGGGCTGTCGCGGATGCGGGGGTGCGGTGGCCCGCCTGATTCGGCATGATGAAGGTCTGGCCAGCTAAATCCAGACCCGGTGACTGGCAGGCCGCCGCGCCCTGGACCCGAGGAGCTACTGATGCATCAGCCACCCATCCCGCATGTCGCCGGAAGCGACCCGGATGTCGCGGAACTCATCCAGGCGGAGGCACGTCGTCAGCGGGACAAGATCAGGCTGATCCCGTCCGAGAACTACGTCTCCGTTGCCGTGCTGGAGGCCAGTGGCTCGGTGCTGACCAACAAGTACTCGGAGGGCTACCCGGGCCGCCGGTACTACGAGGGCCAGCAGTTCATCGACCCGCTGGAGCGGATCGCGTGCGAGCGGGCCGAGAGCCTGTTCGGGGTGGATCACGCCAACGTCCAGCCGTACTCGGGCTCGCCCGCCAACCTCGCCGTTTACCTGGCCTTCGCGTCCCCCGGTGACACCGTCATGGGGATGGCGCTGCCGATGGGCGGTCATCTGACCCATGGCTGGCCGGTCTCGGTGACCGGCAAGTGGTTCCGGTCCGTGCAGTACGGCGTACGCGCCGACACCGGCCGGCTCGACCTCGACGAAGTCCGCGACCTGGCCAGACGCGAGCGGCCGAAGGTCATTTTCTGCGGCGGGACGGCCATTCCGCGCATCATTGACTTCCCGGCGTTCGCCGAGATCGCTAACGAGATCGGCGCCATCCTGGTCGCGGACATCGCGCACATCGCCGGGCTGATCGCCGGCGGTGCGCATCCCTCGCCAGTGGGCTACGCCAGCGTGCTCACGACGACCACGCACAAGACGCTGCGCGGGCCGCGCGGCGCGATGATCATGTCGACAGCCGAGCATGGCCCAGCGCTGGACAAGGCCGTCTTCCCTGGCCTTCAGGGCGGGCCGCACAACCACACCACGGCCGCGATCGCCGTCGCATTGCGGGAGGCCGCGCAACCGTCGTTCCGCGCCTACGCCCACCAGGTCGTCGCCAACGCCAAGGCACTCGCCGACGCGTTGCTCGCTCTGGGTTACACGCTGGTGTCCGGCGGCACCGACAACCACCTGATCCTGCTGGACCTCACCGCGCAGGGCATCGGCGGCAAGCCTGCCGCTAAGGCGCTGGACCGGGCGGGCATCGAAGTGAACTACAACACCGTCCCGTTCGACACCCGCAAGCCGTTCGATCCGTCCGGCATCAGGATCGGCACGCCGGCGATCACCACCAGGGGACTGACGCAGGAACACATGAGCCAGATTGCCGCGTGGATGGACGAGGCGATCACGGCCGCGGCGAAGGACGACGAGGAGGTGATCGAGCGCGTCGCTGGCGAAGTGCGTGACCTGCTGGCTGGCTATCCGATGCCGGGCTGGGCCGCAGCCTGACGTGGCTGGCTGGCGCCCTTTGGCGCGTTCCCGCTTGCGATGGCAGCTGCGCGAATGTATGTTCGAATACAGGAGTTCCGCCTGTCTTCCCCCGGGCGATGCGGCGGCACCGCGCGTGGTGCCTGTGCCAGGGAGCGGGAGATGCGCGGTATCCGCGGCGAGCCGGTGGAGGTCTGGCTACGGGACAGCCGCCCCGCGAGATTCGTCTGGCGCGGGCGGATGCACACGGTGATCTTCGTGCAGGAGCGGCGGGTCATGCCGGCGGCGATGCCCGGCGATGGCGCGACTGCCGGTGCCGGTGGGACCGAGTGCTGGCGCCTCGAGGCGGCGCCGGAGCGCAGCGTGCCGTCGGCAACCTATGAACTGTGCCGGGATCTGGCTTCCGGGCGCTGGTTGCTGTGGCGCGCCTGAGCGGCGCCGGCGCGACCCGGCGGGTTTCGCGCTAAGCCCTGGCCGGGTTCCCGTACTGTATACCTGTCTGACCGAGCCAGAGCCTTCCGTAGCTAGGACACTCATGACTTCCGTACCGGACAAGATCGCCCAGGCTGTGTGGCGCTTCGTCCCCGCTCCGATCGAGCAGAAGTTGCGCACCGATGCGGGGAACCGGTTCGTTCGGTTCGTGCCCGCCGCCCTCGCCGCGGTGATCACCAGCCAGATCGTGCTCGGCCTGCTGACTGGCCCGGTGAACCTCAGCGCGGGAGCCTCGGGCGTCATCGCCTCGATGACCGCGGCTCTGGTGAGTTACCTGCTCAGCCGCTGGGCCTGGGAGCGCAAGGGGAAGCCGGACTGGCTCAGGGAGACCCTGCCGTTCTGGGCCGTCTCCATCGCCGTCTGGGTCATCCTCGGCCTGACGTCGCACTATGCGAGCGTCTGGGCGCACTCGATGGGCTACACTCACCTGATGAAGCACGTTGTCGTTCAGGGCGCGTACTTCCTGATGAACTGCGTTACCTTCGTGTCCCGGTTCCTGATCTTCCATTACGTCCTGTTTACCGGCCGGGGCCGGGACGAGCAGGCTGCGGCTTCGGTCGGAGCGGACCTTGCGACCGCGGAGACCACGAGCGGAACGGACACCGGGCCGCTCGCCCTGGTGCCTGGCGACCCTGGGCCGCCGCGTCGCTGAGTCATGAACACGGTTACCGAGGAATCGTACCGGATACTGCGCTCCCGGATCGACTTCTCCCGGCTGCCGAAGTTTAGCCGAGACGTAACCGAACGGGTCATTCATGCCAGTGCTGACTTCGACTACTTCACCGACCTGGTCTGCGACGAGCAGTCGCTCGCCGACGCGGTCGCCGCGCTGGCGGCAGGGGCGCCGGTCATCGCCGACTCGGCGATGGTCGCCGCCGGAATCACCGGCAGCCCGGTCCTGTGCAAGATCGGCGAACCGCTGACGCAGCGGCTGGCCAGGACTGCGTCGATTAGCCGGGCCGCGGCCGCCGTCCGGCTGGCGTTCGGAGAGACGGGACCGGGCGCTGTCTGGATCGCCGGCGGCGGGCCGGAGGCGCTTGCCGAGATTCTCAGTCGCCGGGTCGAGCCGGCGTTCGTCGTTGGGCTGCCGGCCGGCTTTGTCGGCGCGGCCGAGGCCAAGGACGCACTACGGGCCAGCGGCATCCGGTCGGTGAGCAACGTGTCCGAGAAGGGCGGCCCGGCGGTTGCCGTTGCGGCATTCAACGCGCTGCTCAGCAGCGCGCTGGCGGCACCCGGGTCACGGGCGGGCTGGGGGCCGGAGCGGCAGGCTGCGCTCGCAGACGACGACGGCACGGTCTGACACCCGCGGGCCCGCAGCGGACTTCGCCGGGCGCCGTGCGGTTGAGCCGTCCTCGGCCCGGTCGAAGTGACCGGGAAACAACTCGTACCCTATCGAATAGATGATCGATAAGTGCTTGCTGGCTGCGCCGTCGCAGGCCAGTCGGCGCTGGCGCGCCCGCTGGCCGTCACGGTTGCGGTATTACTGCCGGTAATCTGCGCTAGCAGCGCACAATTAGGTACAGGGCGGATACTGTCGGCCCGGGACTGGACAACTGTGGTTCCGGCGTTTGAAAGTCATGATGGTGGAGCGTGACCTGCTCGGCGTGCCTGCGCCAGGCGGTGCGAGCGGCGGGAGCAGGCCTGCGGTGTCACCAGGAACTGGCCCCGGGCGGGTCACGGCACGGGGCATACGCAGGAACAACTGCACTGCTGGGGCAGGAGACCCGGAAGTATGACCGAGGGAATGGACGCGGCTGCGGCGCAGAGCTTGCCGGGCGGACCAGGCTGGCCCGGGCCGGCTGCGGTTGACCACTCATTCCGCGGTGCCCAGCCTGTGCCAGGCCACGGCGGGCCACCACCTTCGTTCGCCGAGGCGGCGATGACCGCACCGGTGCCGGCCGGCCCCAAGGGCCTGGCTACGGCCGAGAGCGCTAGCGGTGGCAGCCAGCCCGGCGCGGCCGGTGCGGCCGGTGGGGCTGGTGGGCAGCGGCCGGCCGGGGCCGGGGCCGGGGCGATCTGGACGCGGCCAGCCGCTCCCGAACCAGGTGATGCCGGCGCCGCCGGGATCGCGCAGGCCGCCGGGATTGCGGAGACCGCCGCGACGATGCGGGCAGAGGCAGACGACGAGCCGTTCGCCCGTGTTGACGCCCGGAAACTCGAAGCTGCCCTGCTCGGCCTGCGCCATCCGATCCGCACCGTTCCGCTGCTCTTCGAGTCTCCCGGCGTGGCCGAGGCGAAGGCGGAACGGGTCAAGTTGCTCAGTCAGATCGACGACTACCTGCTGCCGCGACTGCGCCAGTCCGGCGCGCCGATCCTGGTAGCGCTCGTCGGGTCGACCGGCGCGGGCAAGTCGACGCTGATGAACAGCCTGGTCGCCAGGCAGGTCAGTGCCACCGGGATCCGGCGCCCGACCACGAACAGCCCGGTCCTGGCCTGTCATCCAGACGACATGAGATGGTTTGCCGAGAACGTCTTCCTGCCGACGCTGCCGCGCGTCCGTCAGCAGGGCCTGGCCATGCCCGGCCGTGACGGACTGCTGGTTCTGGCCGCAAGCGAGGGCATGCCGAAGGGCGTCGCCGTGCTGGACACGCCGGACATCGACTCGGTCGTGCAGGCTCACCGTGACTTCGCCGACCAGTTCCTGGATGCGTCTGACCTGTGGCTGTTCGTCACGACCGCCCGCCGTTACGCCGATGCCGCGGTCTGGGAAATGCTGCAGTCTGCCCGCGATCGCGGGGCCGCGCTGGCGATTGCGCTGTCGAGGGTCCCGCCGCCCGCGGCGGCCGAGCTCTCGGCCCATTTCGACGCGATGCTCGAGGCCAACGGCCTGAGTGAGGTCCGCAGGTTCATCATCCCTGAGACCGTGATCACCGACGCTCAGCTGCCGGCCGAGGTCGCAGCCCCGATTCGCGAGTGGCTCGCCGACACGGCCAGGCGGGACGACCGGCGGGTCGCCGTGCTGACCCAGACCATGTCAGGCGTGCTCGATACCTTCCGCGCTCGGGTGCCGGCCCTGGCCGACGAGGTGACTGCCCAGCTCGCGCTGCGGCACCAGCTCCGCGAGACGGTCGAGTCGGCCTTCACGGCTGGCCTGGCTGAGTTCGAGCAGGCTACCGGGGACGGATCGCTGCTACGTGGCGAGGCGCTGGCGCGCTGGCAGGATTTCGCCGGTGCCGGCGATCTGCTGCGCACGCTTGCGACGCGACGCGGCCGTGGCGGTAGCCGACAGCGGAAACAGCAGCTGCCAGCCAGGGCCATCGCACTGAAGGGCGCGCTCCAGGCGAGCATGGTTGCGCTGGTCATGGCGACCGCCGACCGGGCTGCCGAGCGCGTGGTGGCAGGTTGGCAGCGCCAGCCCGCTGGCAGGGGCTTGCTCGCCGAGCGCGGGGCGGCCGGAGACAGCCATGACGGGCCGGATGAGTCAGACTTCGTCGCCTCCGCGCTGGCCGACCTGGGCCTGGTCAGCGACCCCGGCGCGAATGCCGCCGACTGCGACCCCGCAGCGCTCGCCAGGGCGACCCCGGGACTCGCGGCGGCCGCTGCGGCGGCGGTCAGCGAATGGCAGCACCATGTCCGCCGGCTGGTCAAGGCCGAGAACGTCACCAAGCGGTCGATCGCCCGGGTCGTGTCGTTCGACGACGAAGCCCTGGCCCTGGTGCTGACGATCGGCGTAATTGGCTCGGGCGCCGCACCCGGCGGCACAGCGGTCCAGGGAGGCACAGTCGGCGAAGCGGTGCCGCGGCAGATGCTGGAGTCGCTCTTCGGCGCCGGCCTGCTGCGCGACATCGGTGCGCGCATCCGGCTGGACTTGCGTGAGCGGGCGGGCCGCCTGCTCGCGGCGGAAGCGGAGCGGTTCTTCGCGCTCATCGACTCGGCTGGCGTGCCGGACGACAGTGCGGCCAGCGAGTTGCTGCAGGCTGGCGAGGCGCTTGAGGGAGCGCGATGACTACCCAGGTTCTTGACAGCGGTGACCGTACCGGGTTGTCCGCCCGGCTGGCGGCGCTGGCCAGGCTCGTGCAGATAGGTGCGGCTCGGACCGGTCCGGACGGTTTCAGCGAGGATTTGCTGACAGCGGCCCGCGAGGCCCTGACCAGGGCCGGGCAGCGGCTGATGCTCTCCTCCCGGCACACCGTGGTCTCGCTCGCAGGCGGCACCGGCAGCGGAAAGTCGTCCTTGTTCAACCAGCTTGCCGGGGCGGACTTCTCCACGGTCGGCGTGACCAGGCCGGTGACCAGGCAGGCGCATGCCTGCGTCTGGGGCGTCTCCGGCGCCGGTCCGCTGCTGGAGTGGCTCGGCGTGCCGCGCCGGCACCGCTATGCCAGGGCGAGCGCGCTGGGCAGCGGCGAGCAGCTGATGAACGGGCTGGTGCTGCTGGACCTGCCCGACCACGACTCGGTGATGGGCCATGCCACGGACCTTGTCGGTCAGCTGGTCGGCCTGTCGGATTTGATCGTCTGGGTGCTTGATCCGCAGAAGTACGCGGATGCGGCGGTGCACCGGCGCTTCCTGGTCCCGCTGGCCGGGCATTCTGAGGTCGTCGCCGTCGTGCTGAACCAGGCTGACCTGCTGTCGGCGGGCCAGGTCGAGGACTGCATCCACGACCTTCGCCGGCTGCTCGACTCCGAGGGTCTTGGCGATGTGCAGATACTGGTCACCTCTGCGAAGACCGGGGCTGGCATAGAGGAGCTTCGCAAGCTTCTCATCGAGGCGGTTACCGCCCGGACAGCGGCAGCCGCCCGGATTGCGGCTGATGTCGACAACCTGGTGGCCAGGTTCGAGGCCTACGGTGCGATCGAGCCGGGCTTCCGGACCGATTCGCTGGAGCCGGGCGGGCCAGCCGCCATGCGGCTTCGGACGGGAACGGCAGCCGGGCTGGCAGCGGATTTCGCCGCGGCGGCTGGCGTCTTCGCCATCGGCGACGCACTGCGCAGTGCGCGCGAGTTGCGCGCCATGGACTATGTGGGCTGGCCGGTGAGCTGGGTTGCTGAGCGGCTGACCAGCCCGGACCCGGCCCGCAAGATCAGGCTCGGCAAGCTATGGGACCAGTTGCGCGGCGTCACCGCCGGCCCGTCTGGTGCCCAGCAGGCAGCGATCGACAATGCGCTGACCAGGGTGGCCGACGAGGGCATCCCGCCGCTGCCGCCGCCGTGGTCGCGGACCGTCCGGGCGGCTGTCAGGTCAAGGGCTGCAGACATCCCGGCCGAGATTGGCGAACAGATCGGCGCCGCACTGCCGGCCCGCGCGGTGGTCGACCGGTGGTGGCGGCTGGTCGGCGTGGGGCAGGGGCTGCTGCTCGGCTGCGTGCTGGTCGGCATCGCCTGGCTCGCCTCGCTGATCATCTTCGGCGTGGCGCATGTTGGCTCGGGCGTCCCGAGGCTGTTCAGCGATGCGTGGCTGCTGCCATGGGCCGCCGTTACGGGTATAGCTGGCCTGGCCGGGGGGTGGCTGATGGCGCGGCTCTGCACTCGCGCGGTCAGGCGGGCGGCCGCCCGCGAGGCGGAAGCGCTGACCGAGGACATCCTGCGACGGCTGGCAGCGGTGGCAGGCGAACTGGTGATCGCCCCGGCCGAGTCGGAACTCGAGGAGCTGGAACGGTTCCGGACCGCGCTGCGGACCGCGGCCTGCGTCGTGCTGCCGGCGTAGTCCACAGCTTCACCGCGCCGGCCGCAGTTGTGCACAGGCTGCCGCTGCCCCGAGCCCGGCGCAGGCAACCAGGCAGATCCTTGACACGCGCCGGCGGCGCAGGGCCGCGGCAGATGTCGAGGAGACCCGGAATGGTTAATGAAGCGAGCTTCAGCGTGACCGGCTACGTAGCGACGGCACCGACATGCGGGTGGACGAGGAGCGGAACACGGTCCCTGTTCATGCGACTCGCCTGGACGCCGCGCCGGATCGACAAAGCTACTGGAGAGTGGGCTGATCAACCAACTAATTTCGTCAGTGTTATCTGTTACAGCAGGGTGGCGGAGAACGCAGCGGCCTGCCTGCGCAGGGGAGACCCGGTCGTGGTCAAGGGCAGTCTGCGGGTCCGGGAGCAGGGCGACGGGAACGGTCCCAGGCGAACCGTCGTCGAGGTCATCGCCGATGCCATCGGGCACGACCTGTCGCGTGGCGTCACCATCTTCAAGAAGTCGACAGAGCAGCTCGAGAAGACGGCCGTCGAGCGTGAGCAGCAGGCGGCGGCCGGGACCCGCGAGCCGCTGCCGGGGGACCGCGGGTCAGCGGAGCGGGATAGCCGCGGCCCCGGCGAGGGCGACCCCGTGCCAGACGAGGCTGAGCTGGTGCCAGACGAGGCTGAGCTGGCGGACGGCGAGGAGTTCGATGAGGAGGAGGCCCGGCGCGTCCTCGCGTACGCGGAGGCGGCAGCCGAGCCCGCCGGGGCCGCGACCTGACCGGGATCGGGCGGGCTCCGGGCCTGGCCGCGCGGAACACGCCGCCGGGCCCGGAGCCGGGAGATTAGCTGGCCGGTTCGTAGCCCTGGCCGGCAGCCCCTACCCTTGGTGGCATGCCGGAGTTCATCTACCAGATGAGCCGTGTCCGCAAGGCGCACGGCGACAAGGTCATCCTCGATGACGTCACGCTTGCGTTCCTGCCGGGCGCGAAGATCGGCGTGGTCGGCCCGAATGGCACGGGCAAGTCGACGCTGCTGCGGATGATGGCCGGGGTTGAGCAGCCGTCGAACGGCGACGCCAGGCTGATGCCGGGGTTCACGGTCGGGATCTTGGAGCAGGAGCCGGAGCTGGATGACTCCAAGACCGTCCTTGGCAACGTCGAGGACGGCGTCGCGGAGACAAAGGCGCTGCTGGACCGGTATAACCAGATCGCCGAGCAGATGGCGACCGACTACTCCGATGAGCTGCTGGCGAAGATGGGCAGGCTGCAGGAGCAGCTGGACCACACGAACGCTTGGGACCTGGACAGCCAGCTAGAGCAGGCGATGGATGCGCTGCGCTGCCCGCCGCCGGACGCCGACGTGAGCGTGCTGTCGGGTGGTGAGCGCCGCCGGGTGGCGTTGTGCAAGCTGCTGTTGTCGCAGCCAGACCTGCTGCTGCTGGATGAGCCGACGAACCACCTGGACGCCGAGAGCGTGCAGTGGCTGGAGCAGCACCTGGAGAAGTATCCCGGCACCGTCGTGGCCGTCACCCACGACCGGTATTTCCTGGACAACGTGGCCGGCTGGATCCTGGAGCTCGACCGGGGGCACGCCTACCCGTACGAGGGCAATTACTCGACCTACCTGGAGACCAAGGCAGCCCGGCTGAAGGTCGAGGGCGCCAAGGATGCCAAGAAGCGCAAGCGGCTGGAAGACGAGCTGGAGTGGGTCCGGTCCAGCCCACGGGCGCGGCAGGCCAAGAGCCGCGCCCGGCTGCAGCGCTACGAGGAGATGGCCGCGGAGGCTGACAAGAACCGCAAGCTGGACTTCGAGGAGATCCAGATCCCGCCGGGCCCGCGCCTCGGCACCCAGGTCGTGAGCGTCGACGGCCTGGCCAAGGGGTTCGGTGACCGGGAACTGTTTGAGGGGCTGAGCTTCAGCCTGCCGCAGGGTGGCATCGTGGGCGTGATCGGGCCCAACGGCGTGGGCAAGACGACCTTGTTCAAGATGATCGTGGGCGAGGAACAGCCGGACGCCGGCGCCATCAAGGTCGGCGACACCGTGGAGATCGCCTATGTCGATCAGGCCAGGTCCCGGCTCGCGCCCGACAAGAACGTCTGGGAGGTGATCTCGGACGGCGAGAGCTACATCACCGCAGGCAAGACCGAGATGCCCAGCCGGGCGTACGTGGCCGCGTTCGGGTTCAAGGGCAGCGACCAGCAAAAGCCCGCCGGAGTGCTGTCTGGCGGCGAGCGGAACAGGGTCAATCTTGCGCTTACCCTGAAGCAGGGCGGCAACCTGCTGCTGCTGGACGAGCCCACCAACGACCTGGACGTGGAGACCCTGTCGTCGCTGGAGAACGCCCTGCTGGAGTTCCCCGGCTGCGCCGTGATCACCAGTCATGACCGGTGGTTCCTGGACCGGATCGCCACCCACATCCTGGCCTGGGAAGGCGGCGCTAACTGGTACTGGTTCGAGGGCAACTTCGAGGGCTACGAGAAGAACAAGATCGACCGTCTCGGCGCCGACGCTGCCCGCCCGCACCGCGTCACCTACCGCAAGCTTACCCGGGGCTGAGCGACATGCCGGCATGATCACGGGTGAGCAGCCGGCTGGCGGCACCGGCCAGCGGCTGCCGGACCGGGCGCGGGTTGTCGTCGTCGGCGGCGGGATTATCGGTACCTCTATCGCCTATCACCTGGCGCACCTGGGCGTGCGAGACGTAGTGCTGCTCGAGCGGGACCGGCTGACGTCGGGCACGACCTGGCACGCCGCCGGCCTGATGGCCACCTTCGGCTCCACCTCGCAGACCTCCACCGAGCTGCGCACCTACACCCGTGACCTGTACCTGAAGCTGGAGGCCGAGACCGGGCTGGCCACCGGGATGCGCCAGGTGGGCTTGATCGAGCTCGCGATCGAAGCAGGGCGGCTGGAGGAATACCGTCGTGTCGCGGCGTTCAACCGGCACTGCGGCGTCGAGGTACACGAGATCTCCGCCGCGCAAGTCGCTGAGCTGTGGCCGCTAGCCAGAACCGACGACGTGCTCGCAGGGTTCTACATCCCGGCTGACGGCCGGGTGAACCCAGTCGACGTCACGATGTCGTTGGCCAAGGGAGCCCGCCAGCAGGGTGCCCGGATCATCGAAGGAGTCGCGGTCACCGGCTTCCTCAGCTCGGGCGGCCCGGCGGGCACTGCCGCGGTGACCGGCGTCCGCACCGCCCAGGGTGCGATCGAAGCGGAGTTCGTGGTGAACTGCGCGGGCATGTGGGCCCGGCAGCTCGGCGAACTGGCCGGAGTCAGCATCCCGCTGCAGGCCGCCGAGCACTATTACCTGCTCACCGAGCCGATCGAGGCAGTGAGCCGAGATTGGCCGGTGCTGGAGGACCCGGCGAACTACGGCTACTTCCGCGAAGAAGGCGGCGGCCTGATGCTCGGCATGTTCGAGCCGCTCTGCGCGCCCTGGCGAGTCGACGGCATCCCGGCCGATTTCTCCTTCGGCGAACTGCCGCCGGACTGGGACCGGATGGCCCCGTTCCTGGAGAAGACAATGTCGCGGATCCCGATCGCCGCGCAGACCGGCATCCGCAAGTTCTTCTGCGGCCCGGAGAGCTTCACCCCCGACCTGGCCCCGGTTCTCGGCGAGGCACCGGAGCTGAAGAATTACTTCGTCGCCGCGGGCCTTAACTCGATCGGCATCCTGACCGGCGGCGGCATCGGGCGGCTGATGGCGCACTGGATACTCAACGGGCGCCCGGATGCCGACGTGACCGGGATGAACATCGACCGGCTGCATCCCTACCAGGCAAACCCGCAGTACCGGGCAACCAGGACCGTCGAGTCGCTTGGCCTGGTCTACGCAACGCATTACCCCGGCAGGTCGGTGCAGACCGCCCGGGGCGCGAAGCTGTCACCCGTCCACCTCCGGCTGGCGGAGCAAGGCGCTTTCTTCCGCGACGTCAGCGGCTGGGAGGGCGCGGACTGGTACGCCCCGGAGGGCTCGGTAGCGCCGGGCGCCGCGCCAGAGGCAGGTGAGCTGTCCTGGGGCCGCCAGGACTGGTACAAGTACTGGGAGGCTGAGCACCAGGCCTGCCGCGACGGCGTGATCCTGATGGACATGTCGTTCATGGCGAAGTTCGCCGTCCAGGGCCGTGACGCCGGCCGCGAGCTCGACAGGCTGTCGGCGGGCCGGGTCAACGGGGCGAGCGGACTGATCACCTACACCCAGTGGCTCAACGACGGCGGCACGCTCGAGGCGGACCTGACCGTCACCAAGCTCACCGATGACGACTTCTACGTGGTCGCCTCCGACACCGCGCACCGGCATGCGCTGACCAGGCTGCGCCGTCAGTTCGCGGCGACCGGCGCGCACGCATTCGTGACCGACGTCACCTCGGCCTACGCGCAGCTCAACGTGCAGGGGCCAAGGTCGCGCGAGCTGCTGGCGGCGGTCACGAGCGCGGACGTCAGCGACGCTGCGTTCGGCTTCCGGGCGGCCCGGCAGATCGACATCGGCTTCGCGCGCGTCCTGTGCGTCCGGATCACCTACCTCGGCGAGCTCGGCTACGAGCTGCACATTCCCGCCGAGCAGGCGGTGCACGTCTACGACCGGCTGGTCGAGGCGGGCCGTGAGTTCGGCCTGCGGCACGCCGGCCTGAAGGCCCTGTCCAGCCTGCGGATGGAGAAGGGCTACCGCGACTACGGCCACGACATCGACAACACCGACACGGTGCTGGAGGCGGGCCTGGGGTTCGCGGTTGCGCTGGACAAGCCGGGCGGCTTCATCGGCCGGGATGCGGTGGCCACCCAGAAGGCAGCGGGCCCGCTGACCAGGCGGCTAGTCCAGATCCTGCTGACCGACCCTGAGCCGCTGATGTTCCACGCCGAGATCGTCCGCCGCGATGACGCCGAGGTCGGCTATGTCAGGGCCGCGTCCTACGGCTGGACCCTGGGCGGCGCGGTCGGACTTGCCATGGTCGACTCGGGCGGGCCGGCGGTCGACCAGGCCTGGCTGGACGCTGCCGACTGGACCGTGCAGATCGGCCAGCGCGTTGTCCCGGCGCGGGTCTCGCTGCGTCCGCTCTACGACCCGGACAACAGGCGCGTCCGGATGTGAGCCGCAGCCCGGCCGCCATCCGGGTCCGGGCTAGCTCACCTGAATGATGTCGGACTTGCTGATCTTCCCGTCAACGACGGTGTAGGTGCCCTCGAAGATTTTCTTCGTGCCGTTCGCCTGCAAGGCGACGAGGTGGGCTGTGACCATGTCGCCCGAGACGGACTGGATCAGCACAGTGTCGTGGAGGGTGTCCTTGAACCCGGCTTCGAACGTGGCCAGTGGCTCGCTCTGGCTCTGGTCGCTGAGCCGGTAGGCGATCAGGTAGCGATGATGGTTGATCGCGGCGAAATACTCGCGCACAACCCAGGCGGGATGGCCCACGCCAGCCTGCAGCCCCGATGAGCCGGTCCCGGCGGCAGGCGAAGGCGGGCCATTACCGCGATGGGACAGCGCGTACCCGATGCCGGCCACGCCGACCAGGCAGGCGAGCACGAGGATCACGATGAGCGCGAGATCGCGAGTGCGCTGGTTCCCGGTGTGCTGGTTCCCGGTGTGCTGGTTTCCGGCGTGCTGGCTCCGCTCCGGGACGCGTGCGGATGGCCTGGTGTCTGGCAGGGCAGGCCGCGTTCCCGCCGTGGTGGGAGCCGGCGGCTTCGGCGGCGGATGGGGCTGCTGCTGCAGTTGCGGCGGCGGCGCCTGCGGCGGCGGCAGCCAGCCGTCCGCGGTGCGCGGTGCGGCAGGGTGCGGCCGGCCAGCCGGAGCGCAGGCCGCTGCCAGCGCAACGGCAAAGTCCCGGCAGGTGGGGTACCGGCCGGCCGGCGACTTGGCCAGGGCGGCCGCGATCACCTGATCCACGGCGGGCGGCAGGCCGGGCCTGCGCTGCGTCAGCCGAGGCGGCTCGGACTCGAGCTGTGCCCACATGAGCGCCATGCTGTCGTCCCGCCTGAAGGGCGGCGCGCCGGTGAGCATCTCGACGACGGTGCAGGCCAGCGCGTACTGATCGGCCCGGCCGTCGACCGGATGGCCCTGGATCTGCTCGGGCGCGACATAGTCGAGCGTGCCGAGGAACTGGCCGGTCGAGGTGAGCGTCGACGGGGTGAGCGCGTGCTTGCTCAGCCCGAAATCGGACAGGTAGACGTGGTCGGTGTCGTTGCTGGCCCGGGCGAGCAGCATGTTCCCCGGCTTGACGTCCCGGTGTACCAGCCCGTGAGCATGCGCGCTGTCGAGCGCCGATGCGGCCTGGAAGGCGATCGCCGCCGCGCGCGAGGGGTTCAGCGGTCCGCCGGTATCGAGAAGCGAGCGCACGTCACCGTGCTCGACGTAGCGCATGGCGATGAAGAGCACGTCGCCCGCTTCGCCCGCCTCGTAGACCGGGACGATGTGCGGGTGATCGACGCCAGCCGCCGCTCGGGACTCGCGGATGAACCGCTGCCGGAAGGCTTCGTCCTCGCCGAGATGAGGTGCCAGGACCTTGAGTGCCGCGACCCGCCGGAGCCTTAGGTCCAGCGCCCGGTACACGACGGCCATGCCGCCACGGCCGATCTGTTCCTGAATCTGGTAGCCAGCCACCTGGTCGCCCGGAACCAGGCCTCCATGGCCGGAGCGAACGTCCTGTGTCACTGCTAGGGCCCTCCAGCGGCGGGACAGTCCGGCGCCCTGGACTAAGCGTTGGCGGTGCCACGGTTGCGCCAGGTGATATCTGGTGGTTCCCAGTATCTTGGGATGTGCCTGGCGCCGCAAACGGCTCGGCCGAAAACGGGGGCAAGCCGGGCTCAGGCCAGGCTCGGGTCAGGCTCGGGCCGGGCTCAGGCCAGGCTCAGGCCCAGGTCAGGTCCGCCGCTGCGGTCGCCGGACTGGTTCACCAGGCTGTGCGCGGCCATGACGAGGTATTCCCACAGCTGGGCGTCGTGAGCCGGGTCGAGTTCCAGCTCGTCCAGGGCAGTTCGCATGTGCCGGAGCCAGGCATCGCGCTCGGCCGGGCCGATGGCGAAGTGCACGTGGCGCATCCTCAGCCGGGGGTGCCCGCGCAGTTCGCTATAGCTGGTCGGACCGCCCCAGTACTGGATCAGGAACAGCCGCAGGTGCTCCTCCGCGGGGCCGAGGTCGCGGCTTGGGTAGACCCGGCGCAGTTGCGGATCGGCGGCGACTTCGGCGTAAAACCGCTGGACCAGGCGGCGGAAGGCTGGCGCGCCGCCGATTGCCTCGTACAAGCTCGGGGCTTGGGTTTCGCTCATCTCGGGCCCCAGCCTAGCCGCTGCGCCGGCGCGGTTACGCCCTGGCGGGCGCGACCTGCAGGCCCGTTTGCGCGGCTGCGAACGCGAGGCTCTCAGCCAGCAGTGCGATGGACCGGCTCAGCGCTCGCGCGCCGTGCCCGACCTCGGCCTCGTTCCGCAGCAGGATCGGGCGCTCGGCGGCGGGGGCCAGGGTCGCGTGCTGCAGGGCAGCGCACATTTTCCGCGCGTGCAGCGGATCCACCCGGGTATCGCCGTCGAACACCGTGAACAGGACCGCCGGGTACCTGACGCCGGGTCGTACGTGGTGATACGGAGAGTAGCCGATCAGCCAGTTCAACTCGGCCGGGTCGGCGGCCGTGCCGTACTCGTCGTTCCACGACTCCCCGAGTCCGAACCGCTCATACCGCACCATGTCCAGCAGCGGGGCGGAGCACACCGCCGCGGCACTCAGGTCCGGCCGTTGCGTCACCGAAGCGCCCACCAGCAGGCCGCCGTTGGATCCGCCCCAGACGGCTAGCTGGCTGCTGGTCGTCCAGCCATCGGCGATGAGCTTCTCGGCGGCCGCGTGGAAGTCGTCGAAGACGTTCTGCTTGCGGTCCCGCATGCCCGCCCGGTGCCAGTCCTCGCCCTCCTCGCCGCCGCCGCGCAGGCCGGCGACCGAGTAGCTACCGCCCGCCTCAACCCAGGCCAGGATCCCGGCGGAGAACGCAGGCGTCAGGCTGACGTCGAAGCCGCCGTATCCGTACAGGATCGCTGGCCGCGTCCGGCCGGGAACGGGCTCGTGCCCGGAAATCACTATCATCCGGACGGTCGTGTCGTCGGCCGAGGCGTAGCTGATCTGCCGGACCCGGACAGCGGGCAGGTCAACGGTGCCCGGCGCGCGCTGCCACTCGGACACGGCGCCAGCGGACGCGTCGTAGCGCAGCACCATGGCCGGCGTGGTGTAGTCGGTGTAGCCGATCCAGGCTTCGTGGCCGCCCTCGGGACGCTCGGACAGACCGCTGACGGTGCCGGGGCCAGGCAGCGTGACCTGCCGGAGCAACTCGCCGAACGCGAGGTCATGCACGCCGACTTCGCTGATCGCGTGCCTGGCTCGTGCGATCAGCAGGACCGGCTCGAGCTGGCCGTCCCCGCCCGTGCCGTCCCCGCCCGTGCCAGCACCGCCTGTGCCAGCACCGCCCGTGCCAGCCCCGCCCGTGCCAGCACCGCCCGTGCCAGCACCGTCGAGGATCGCGAAGCCCGTCAGTACCGCGCCGGGGTCTTCCGGAATGAATTCCTGCCAGCTCGCGTACTCGGGGAAGGCGGGGTCGGCTGGCTCGGTGACCACGATCCGGCCGCGTGGTGCGTCCCTGTCAGTCAGCACGTAGAACCGGCCGTCGCGGCCGGGCCGTGGCCAGCTCCTGGCGTCCACGTCCTGCTGCATGACCTGCAAGCTGGGCGCGTCCGGTGCGCTTGCGGACAGGTCAGCGACCCAGGCGTCATTGCGCGGCGCTGTTCCGGCGGAGGCGGTGATGACCAGCCAGCGCCCGTCATGGCTGACCGATAGGCCGTAGTAGTTCGTCTTGTCCATGCCGTCGCCGAGTATCTCCACGTCGGCATCGGCGGGCGAGCCCACCCGGTGCAGGTACACCCGCCGGTGGAACTGCTCCTCGTCAGCGGGCACGGCCTGCGGGGGGAGCCTTCGGCTGTAGTAGAACGCCTGGCCACCCGGCAGCCAGGCCACGTCTGAGTACCGGCAGCGGTCGATCGGGCCGTCGACGTCCCGGCCGGTCGCGACGTCCATCACGCGGAGCATGGACTCCTCGCTGCCGCCGTGGGAAAGCTGGTAGGCCAGCAGCCGGCCGTCCTGATCCGGGTGCCAGGCGTCCAGCGTGGTGAGGCCGGCCGGGTCGATGGCGACCGGGTCGATCAGCGCCCGCTCGCCGTCGCCGCTGCCGCCAGCCGTGTACAGCACGGCGTGCTCGTGGCCCGGATCGCGCCGGGTGAAGAACTGCCGGTCACCCCGCCAGGCCGGCAGGCCCGCCTCGCCCGCGGCGAGCAGTTCGGTGAGGCGGGCGGCGAACCTCTCCCGGCCGGGCAGCCCGGCCAGGTAGCGGGCGTACAGCTCGTCCTGGGCCGTCAGCCAGCTCCTGGCCTCGCTGCTGTCGGCGTCCTCCAGCCAGCGGTAGGGGTCGGATACCTGGTGGCCGTGGATAGTCTCGGTCTGCTCCAGCCGGACAGCATCGGGATAGGGCGGCATCGACATGGCACGACTGTAATGTCCCGTGGCCAGGCCCGCCCGCATCCGGGCAGCACTGGCAGGTCAGCGCATCCCGCCGTCGCGGCTAGCATGACATTTGCCCGGGCTTCCCGCTGCGTTGGCCCAGCCGTCGCGCCGCGATCGCCGATTTGGTGTTGGCTATCCAGGCGGCTGGCAGTCACACTGGTCACGTGCGCCGCGGCGGTGGTGGCCAGCGGCGCCGGGGCGAATGGATTGGACCCGTCCTGAACGGGAGGTGCACGTGCGCCGGGTGCTGTTGCTCAACATCACCTATGAGCCGCTGACGACGGTCGGCATGCACCGCGCCGTTTGCCTCGTGCTCGGGGAGAAGGCTTCCGTCGTGCATTCCGATGTCAACGGCATCGAGTTGCGGTCGGCATCGGTCCGGCTGGCGATTCCCTCGGTCATCCGGCTGCGTCGGTACGTCCGCGTGCCGCACCGCAGCCGTGTGCCGCTGACCAGGGCCGCGCTCATGCGCCGCGACAACTACCTGTGCGCCTATTGCGGCACCAAGGCCGACACCATTGATCATGTGATTCCGCGCAGCAGGGGCGGCCCGCACGCCTGGGAGAACTGCGTCGCGTCCTGCACGCGGTGTAACCATCGCAAGGCTGACCGGCTCATCGAGGAACTGGGCTGGACGCTGGCCAGTGATCCGGCTGCCCCGCGCGGACCACACTGGCGCCTTATCGGCGCTATCAACGACGGCGACCCCCAGTGGGTCGCTTATCTTGCGGAATCAAGCGCCGCCTAGCGTCACCACCCGGCGCAGGGAACTGGAAGATCTCCTTGGCCATCCAGCCGACGTCGTGTCCACCGGCGGGCTGAAGGATCGCGACCAGCACATCCCGGGCGAGTCCATCGACTGGTGAGCCGCAGCGCCACCCTAGCCAGGTGTGGGTCATCGCGGAGACCGAAGTGCATCGGCTAGCTGATCAGCCGCGCACCGACCACGAGAACTAGCTGCCTCACCGTGCCGGAAACTTGCCGCGCCGCCACGGCTGACGGTCCGACCGGAATCCTGCGGAACGTTTCCGCGGGAACGCGCGGATATCAGCGAGCCGCATGCTAAGAGCTGGCGCTGCGCGGCGACCGGCGCGAGATGACCGCCAGCTCGCCGGCGTCGGTCGTCATCACCCGGATCGCGGGCCCGAAATATCTGGCGAGCAACTCCTCCCGCAGCACGTCCGCTGGCCGGCCGGCAGCCGCGATCCGGCCGTCAGCCATCAGCATCAGCCGGCCAGCGAACTGGCCGGCGAGCGTCAGGTCGTGAATCGCCGACAGCACCGTCAGCGAGCGCTCTCGCCGGACCTCGTCGATCAGCTCCAGCGCTTCCATCCGTCGGCCGAGGTCCAGGGCGCTGGTCGGCTCGTCGAGCACCAGCAGCGGAGCCTCCTGCGCGAGGGCGCGGGCGATGACCACGCGCTGCAACTCCCCGCCGGACATCGTGCGCAGCTGCCGGTCCGCCATCGGGCCGAGGTCCAGTCGGCCGATCACGTTGGCGCAGACCCGGCGGTCTGCCGCTGTCTCGGTGCGCAGGTAGCCGATATGCGCAGTGCGGCCCAGTAGCACGTAATCGCTGACCGTCATGTCCGGCGGCAACAGCGGGCGCTGCGGCACGTAGGCAATCAGCCGGGCGAGCTGCCGGCGGCTGAGCCCGCTCGCGGGCTGGCCGGAGATGAAGACTTTGCCAGTCGACGGCGTCAGCCGGGTAATGGCGTTGAGCAACGTCGTTTTGCCCGCACCGTTCGGGCCGATGAGGCCGAGCCATTCGCCGTCGGCCACCTGCCCGCAGGCGCCGTCGAGCGCGACCGCGCTGCCGTACCGGACCGTCAGGCCGTGGAAGGTGATCACCTTACAGACCCTGCCTGGCCCGGCGCGAGGAGAGCACGAACAAGAAGAACGGGCCGCCGATCAGCGCCGTGATCACGCCGATCGGGACCTCGGCGGGGGCCTGCGCCGTCCGCGCGACGAGGTCGGCCAGCACCAGGAACGCGGCGCCGCCGATCATCGAGACCGGCATCAGGACCCGGTAACTGGGTCCTGCCGTCAGCCGCACGGCGTGCGGCACGATGATGCCGACGAAGCCGATCAGGCCGCTCACCGCGACCGCTGCCGAGACGCCGAGGGTGGCAGCCACCACGATCGCGAGGCGCACCCTGGCCACGTTGACGCCCAGGGCCGCAGCCTCGTCCTCACCGACCCGCAGCACGTCAAGCAGCCGGCGATGGGCAAGTAGCGCAGCCGCGGACACCGCGACATACGGCAGGATCAGCCACACGTCTGACCAGGTCGCGGCCGATAGCCCGCCGAGAATCCAGGCGTAGACGGAGGCCAGTATCTGGGTGTGCTGCTCTTGCAGGTAAGTCTGGAGTGCGGTGAACATGGCCGCGACCGCGATCCCGGCGAGCAGGATCGACCCGGTACCGCTCCGGGCTGTCGCCGTCGCGCCGGCCCGGCCGGCGCTGAGGCCGAGCGCATAGGTGAGGGCAACCGCCGCGACGGCGCCGGCGAACGCGGCCGGCGGCGTGAGGGCAGTGCTCGCCCCGGACACGATCACGATCGTGGCACCGAGGCCCGCGCCCGCTGCGACCCCGAGCAGGTAGGGGTCGGCCAGCGGGTTGCGGAACACGCCCTGGTAGGCGGCGCCGCCGCCGGCGAGCATCGAGCCGACGAGCACGCCGAGAACGACGCGCGGCAGCCTGATCTGCCAGACGATCGCGGCGTCAAGTGCCGGGACGGCGACGTGCGGATGCCACGGCAGCTTGACCATCAGCGCGTCGAGTACCTGCGGCACTGACAATCCGGCCGGCCCGACATCCACCCCGGCAATGATCGCGATGATGAGCGCGGCGCTCGCGATCGCAACTGCCGGGCCAGACCGGATCCGCCGGACGAGTGAGTCAGCTAGCTGGCCGGGTCGCGGACCGCCGCGACCGCCACTGCCAGTGCCGTCGCCCTCGCCAGGGCCTGGGCCCTGGCCCTGGCGCTGCGCTGTCACTGACGTCCGGACCTGATGCCCGCGGCTACGGCTTTGAGCAGGTCGACGACTCGAGGTCCCCAGCGTGACGCGATGTCGGTGTTCAGCAGGATGATGTGCTTGTCTTTCACCGCGGTCAGGGCTGACCAGCCCGGCCGCGCGCTGACGGTAGCGGCGTTCTGCCCGCCGCCGGTGCTGCCGGTATCCGTCAGGATGATGTAGTCAGGGTTGGCGCGCAGGATGTACTCCGCAGACAGCACCGGATAGCCGCCGGCCGCGGCAGCCCCGGTGGCCGCGTCGGCGATGCTCTTCATGCCGAGCATTGACAGCAGGCTGCCGACGAACGTGGCCGAGGTGACCGAGTAGTACGGGTCTGTCGAGAGCTCGTAGTAGTACGTCAGCGGCTTGGCATGCGCTGGCTGCGATGCCACGATCTGCCTGATGCCCGCCTTGAGGCTGTTGTTCTCTGCCCTGGCCTGCGCGACGTGACCGGTGGCGGCGCCTAGCTCGGTGAACTCCGCGTACACGCCTGTCAGGTTCGGCGGCGCAGGCAGGTCGAGAACCGGGATGGACAGGGCGGTCAGCTTGGCCACGATGCCGTCGATGTTGTTAGAGATGATCACCAGGTCCGGCTTGTAGGCGGCGATCGCCTCGACGTTCGGGGTGTAGCCGGACAGCTTGGTCCTCGGCGCTTTCCGGGGATAGTCGGAATCGCTATCAACGGCCTTGACCTGGCTGCCTGCGCCGATCGCGTAGAGCATCTCGGTCGCCGTCGGGGACAGCGACACGATCGCGTCCGGCCGTGACGGCAGGTGCGTCGTGCCACCCGCGGTGGTGACGGCTACCGGGAAGCCGGCCCCGGCCGCCGCGGTCGAGCCCGAGGCAGGCGCCGGGCTCGCGGCGGAACTGGAACATGCCGTGCATACGACGGCGATGGCTGTGACGGCCACCAGGGCCGGCAACTGACGGGAAAATGCCCGCATGATCATCCTCCGGTTGCTGGAGGACGAAGTGCGTTTCGCTGCGACGCCGGGTGGCATCGGAACGAGCCGCCCTTCCTCCGAGGACTCCTCGCTGGCGCGGGCCAGGCGTCCGGGCTCGTCCTCGGTCCGAGGCATCACCGTTGCGGGACAGCGCCGGGATCTCACCGGCTTCGCTGGGCACTGCGCCGCCCGGGACCTGAACCCGGGGCGCGGGCAGCTTATCGCAGCGCGCGGGTAACCGCGCGGCGACCGACCGACTGCGCTGCCGCGACCGGGACAGGCAAGGCCCCTCCATCTCATACCTGGAGGGGCCTATCGGCCATTGTCCCGCGGCACGCCCGTGCAATCCGGCACCGACACGCCGTCGTCTCCGTTTTGCAGGGGCGGGGTGTAACGCCCGGCACAGTCGACCGCGATCACCGGTCAGACGCAGGCGGCCTGGGTACCCCCGAGCTCACGCCGCCGCGTCTGCAGCCGGCCTGGCCGCCGCCCGCCGGGCCGATCGCGGCTTGCGACCGCGCCGGCGGTACACCGCCGAGTCTCCGCCCGGTAGCGTTCGGTATATGACGCAGACAGCAAACCCGGCCACCGGTCCGGCCGCTGCGCCGTTCGGGCGCATGCTGACGGCGATGGTCACGCCCATGGACGCCAGCGGCGCGGTCGACTACGGGGGGGCCGCCCGGCTCGCCGAGCACCTCGTGACCGAAATGCGGAACGATGGCCTGGTGATCAGCGGCACCACCGGAGAGTCGCCGACGACGTCAGACATGGAGAAGGCCCGGCTGCTTGACGTCGTGCTGGAGGCGGTGGGCGATCGTGCCACCGTCGTGGCTGGCGTGGGAACTAACGACACCGCCCATAGCTGCGAGCTGGCCAGGGCCGCCGAGCGGGCCGGTGCTCACGCCCTGCTGGTGGTGACGCCTTATTACAATAAGCCACCTCAAAGCGGACTAATCGCGCACTTCCGCCAGGTCGCCGACGCCACCGGGCTGCCCAACATGCTGTACGACATCCCGGGCCGGACCGGCACGCCTATCGCCGCCGAGACGCTGATCCAGCTGGCCGAGCATCCGCGGATTGTCGCCGTGAAGGATGCCAAGGGTGACTTCAGCGCGGCATCGCATGTCATGAACTGCACTCCGCTGGCCTATTACAGCGGCGATGACATGCTGAACCTGCCCTGGCTCTCACTTGGCGCGGCCGGATTCGTCAGCGTGGCCGGGCATGTCGCCGGTGACAAGCTGCGCGAGCTGATCGACGCGTACCTGGCAGGCGAGGTAGCCGAGGCGTTGCGGCTGCACCGCGAACTGCTGCCGGTGTACACCGGGTTGTTCCGCAACCAGGGCGTCATCATGACAAAGGCGGCGCTGGCGCTGCTCGGCCTGCCGGGCGGGCCGGTCCGGCTGCCGCTGCCTGACGCGACCGCCGCGGAAGCCGACCGGCTGCGGGCGGACCTTGCAGCGGCAGGGATCAAGCTGAAGTGAGCCATCCGCACCCTGAACTGGAAACGCCGCCGCCTCTCGCCCCAGGCGGCTTGCGCGTCGTCGCGCTCGGCGGCCTCGGCGAGATCGGCCGCAACATGACCGTGTTCGAGCACGCCGGGCGGCTGCTCGTCGTCGACTGCGGAGTGCTGTTCCCCGAGGACGGCCAGCCTGGCGTCGACCTGATCCTGCCGGACTTCTCCGCTCTGGAGGGCAGGCTGGACCAGATCGATGCGCTGGTGCTGACCCACGGCCACGAGGATCACATCGGCGGCGTCCCGTACCTGCTGCGTCGGCGCGCCGATATCCCGCTGATCGGGTCGCCGCTGACGCTGGCACTAGTCCGCAGCAAGCTCACCGAGCACCGGATCAAGCCGGTCGAGGTCGAGGTCGAGGCCGGCGCGAAGCGGGCGTTCGGGCTCTGGGAACTGGAGTTCCTCGCCGTCAACCACTCGATCCCGGACGCCCTCGCGGTCGCGATCAAGTCCGCGGCCGGCCTGGTCCTGCATACCGGTGACTTCAAGATGGACCAGTTGCCGCTGGACGGGAGGCTGACCGACCTGGCCGGCTTCGCCCGGCTCGGCGCAGGCGGGGTCGACCTGCTGATGGCCGATTCGACCAATGCCGAGGTGCCCGGCATCGTCACCTCCGAGCGGGCGATCGGGCCGGTCTTGTCCGATGTGTTCGCGGCTGCCGCGCAGCGGATTATCGTGTCCTGCTTTGCCAGTCACGTGCACCGCGTGCAGCAGGTCATGGACGCCGCCGCGGAGCACGGCCGCAAGGTTGCGCTGGTGGGCCGGTCGATGGTCAAGAACATGGGAATCGCGCGCGACCTCGGCTACCTCAAGATCCCTGCAGTACATGGCGGGCTGCTCGTCGACCTGGGCGAGGCCGAGGAGATGCCCCCGGACCAGATAGTGCTGCTCTCGACCGGGTCCCAGGGCGAACCCATGTCGGCGCTGTCCCGGATGGCCGGGCGCGACCACCCGATCCGGATCGCCGAGGGCGACACCGTGATCCTCGCCTCGTCGCTCATCCCGGGCAACGAGTCGGCGGTCTTCAGGATCATCAACGACCTGACCAGGCTCGGGGCCAGAGTCGTGCACCGGGAGAACGCGCTGGTACACGTCTCCGGTCACGCTCCGGCCGGGGAACTGCTGTACGTGCAGAACCTGGTCCGGCCGCGCAACTTCATCCCCGTTCACGGTGAGTGGCGCCACCTGAAGGCGCACGCGGACCTCGCCGCGCTGACCGGGGTACCGCAGCGCAACATCGTGATCGCCGAGGACGGCGTCGTCGTCGACCTCGTCGACGGGCAGATCTCGGTGGCAGGCCAGGTCCCGTGCGGTTACATCTACGTGGACGGGCTTTCGGTCGGCGAGGTCACCGAGGCGTCGCTGAAGGACCGGCTGATCCTTGGCGAGGAGGGCTTCATCTCGGTGGTCGTGGTTGTCGACTCGACCAGCGGCAAGCTGGTGGCCGGACCGGAGATCCATGCCAGGGGATCCGGCATCGACGACGCGGGCCTCGCCGAGGTGCGGCAGCTTATCGAGGAAGCCTTGGCCGGCGCGGCCAAGGAGGGCATCAGCGAGGTGCACCAGCTCCGCCAGCTGGTACGCCGGGCGGTCGGCCGCTGGGTCAGCGACAACTACCGGCGGCGGCCGATGATCATCCCGGTCGTGGTCGAGGCCTGACGGCCGCAGCGAGCGGGTTCCGGCCGGACGGCGTTCGGGACGGGGCAGCAGCCGCTGCTGTTGCCCTGACTGGCTAGCGGGCTGGAGCAAGATTGAGGGTGGGCGGTTCCGGTTCGCGGCCGGCCGTCACCGGCCCGCGCCCGGCGGCTTGCTCGCGCAGCAGGAACCGTTGCAGCTTCCCGGTGTTGGTCCGGGGGAGAGTCGTGACGAACTCGACCGCTCGCGGGTACTTGTAGGGCGCGATCTTTGCCTTGACCAAATCCTGCAGTTCGCGCGCCGTCGCCTCGTCGCCGGCCGCGCCGTCGCGCAGGACCACGTAGGCCTTGACGATATGGCCGCGGGCTTCGTCCGGCGCGCCGACCACGCCGCACTCGGCCACGTCGGGATGGCCGAGCAGCACGTCTTCGATCTCCGGGCCGGCGATGTTGTAGCCGCCGGAGATGATCATGTCATCGGACCGTGCCTGATACCAGAAGTAGCCGTCTTCATCCCGGATGTAGGTGTCGCCGGTCAGGTTCCAGCCGCCGCGCACGTAGCTGCGCTGGCGCTCGTCGTTGAGGTAGCGGCAGCCGGTCGGGCCCTTGACGGCGAGCAGGCCGGGCTGGCCGTCCGGCACCGGCCTGCCGTTTTCGTCTATGACCGCGGCGGTGTAGCCGGGCACTACCCGGCCCGTTGCCCCTGGCCTGATGTCGTCGTCCGCCGCGGAGATGAAGATGTGCAGCATTTCAGTGCTGCCGATGCCGTCGATGATCTTGACGCCGGTCGCCTGGTAGAACGCGGTCCAGGTCGACTCCGGCAGCGGCTCGCCGGCCGACACCGGCCTGCGCAGGCCGCGCAGCTGGCTGGCTTTGCCGGCTGCGAGCATTGCCCGGTAAGCAGTCGGCGCTGTCGACAGGACGGTCACGCCGTGCGCGGCGATGTGATCGGCGAGTTCGGCCGGCGTGGCCCTCTCGACCAGCAGCGTGGCCGCGCCCACCCGCAGCGGGAACAGCAGCAGCGCGCCGAGGCCGAAGGTGAAGGCCAGCGGTGGCGTTCCGGCGAACAGGTCGTCCGGCACCGGCTTCAGCACGCGCGCAGCGAAGCTGTCAGCCGTTGCCAGCAGGTCCCGGTGGAAATGCATGGCTGCCTTCGGCTGCCCGGTTGTGCCCGAGGTGAACGCGATCATCGCGACGTCATCCGCGGCGGTCTGCACCGAGTCGAACGAGGCCGGTTTCGCTGCGGCCCTAGCGGTCAGATCGTCCGGCGCGGCGCCGCCGAAGCTGACCGTTCGCATGCCTGGCACCGCAGCCGCGGCAAGCTCGTCAGTGAACCGGTGATCGCACAGCGCTATCTGCACCCGGGAGATCTCGCAGATGCGGCTGAGCTCGGCGGCGCGCAGCATCGGCATCGTGGTGACCGCGACTCCGCCAGCCTTGAGCACGCCGAGCCAGCAAACGGCGAGCCAGGGGTTGTTCGGCCCGCGCAGCAGCACCCGGTTGCCAGGGGCCAGCCCCAGGTCCTCGGTCAGTACCCGGGCTATCTGGCTGGCCCGGCTGGCCGCCTCGCCGTAGCTCCAGCTCTGCGTCGGCGACAGCAGGCACCGGCGGCTGGAATCCCCGTTCCCGATCGCGGCGTTCAGCAGCTCGTCGGCGGCATTCAGCCGATCCGGGTAATGCAGCTCGGGCAAGGTAAAGTCCAGGTCCGGCCACTGATCCGGGGGCGGCAGGTTATCCCGGCAGAACGTGTCGGCGTAGGCGGACGGCGAGAGTTGCATGTCCGGACCCTTCTCGGAACGCCACCAGGACGGTCCCAGTATGCCGCTCGCCGGGCCATCCGGCCACGCGGCGAAGTGGTAGGAAGGGACACGCGAATAAAGCAAATCTTGGCGGGCCGCACCGCTACGGGGACGATGACAAGGAGTCGGGATGACCTACCAGCCGTATCCAACCGGGGGCGGCAGTAACCAGATGGCCAGCGGGGAACGGCCGCCGCAGCCAGCGACCGTGCGCATCGCGGTACGCCTCATGCTGGCTGGCGCCGTCCTCGCGCTGCTGAGCGCGGTCATCACGCTCGTGCTGAGCAGCAAGATCAAGGACGCGGTGACGAAGGCAGCGCAGAAAGCCAACGCGACGAACGCCCGCGCGGGGAAGGCCACGCTGACCGCCGCGCAGATTCACACGCTCGCGAACGTCACCGTGCTGTTGCTCGCCGTCCTCGGCATCATCGGCGTGCTGCTCTGGCTGTGGATGGCCTGGGCCAACAACAAGGGCAGCAACTGGGCGCGCATAGTGGCAACGGTGCTGTTCGCGCTGAACACGATCTCGCTGCTCTTCTCGCTTGGCCGGGCCAGCCTCACGGTGAGCTTCATACTGCTGGAATGGCTGGTCGGCCTGATTGCGATCGTGCTGCTGTGGCGCAAGGACACCACCGCCTACATCGGCCAGCGGGTGCGGTAGCCGGACCCGGCGGCATCAGCCGCGGCAGCCGTTTACGCGGCCAACGCAGGTCAAGTAAGGCGGCGGACCCGCCAGTAACTGAGCATGCCAAGGCCGGCGGCGAGGAGTACGAAGACCCCGGTTTCCAGCCACTGCAGTGGCCAGTACCGGCTGGCGGGCTGATAGCCGACCGCCAGCCGGATCCCGTGGTCAGGCACTGGAGGAACGAGTTGGCCTGCTGGCACACGGCAGGCGCGCGCGTCGCCGGCTGGCCGGCCGCGTTGACGGCCCGGCTGCTCGTCACCCAGTCGCCGGCCCCGCCGTTGATGCTGCCGATGGTCAGGAACAGGCGGCCGTTGCCGGTTTCGCTGATGCCGTTGAACGTGACCGAGCCGAGTGCCTCGGTAGCGTGGACTGGCGGGATCAGGTGCGGCCGGACCAGCGTCGGCATCAGGATCTGGACAGCGGCGAAGATCGCGAGGGTGATGGCCATCGCTGGCAGCGTCTTGCGGATGAGCACGCCGGCGGTCACGCCGAGCGCGAACGCGAACGCGGCGTACCCGAGCGGCGCGATCCCGGTCGCGCCGAAGAGCGGCGGAGCGAGCTTGTTGACGCTGAGCGAGTCCTGCCCGGCTCGCCGGGCGGCCTGGTACAGCGGGCTAGCCCACCAGCTGGTCATCAGGCTGAGCAGCCCGGCAGTGACCATCGCAGCAAGGCCGATGAGGCCGAGCTTGGCGGCCAGCCAGCGAGCGCGCGGGACGCTCTGGTTCCAGGCCAGCCGGAAGGTGCCGGTTTCCAGCTCCCGAGTGATCAGCGGTGCGCCCCAGAAGGTGCCGATGAGGGCCGGCGCGGCGTACAGCACCACTATCGCCGCATTGAAGATCGAGCCGGCGACCCCGTTACTGACCGCAGTGAGGAAGTTGGCTGCGACGAGTGCGCAGTGGGCGTGGCAGGCCGCGATCCCGGTGCTGGACGACATACTGGCCACCGTGACGCTGGTCACGCCGAAGAGGACGGCGAGCGCGGCGAGTGCGGTAGCGGCGATAACGGCTTGCGCGCGGAACTGGCGCCAGCTAAGCCAGATCATCGGGTGCCCTCCAGCATCAGACGCGCCGGCCCTTCTTTCGCGCTGCCCATGTAGGCGAGCACCAGGTCCTCCAGGTTGAGACCGGTGACGGAGAAGGTCGGATCCTGGATCGGCTCGCTGCTGCGCACGAGGAACGTGCTCTGCCGGTCGGTGTGGCTCTCGCCGATCACTTGCTGGCCAGCCGGAAGAGTGGCCGTGTCGCGGCGCGGCCCGGTCAGCAGATGGTGCGTGGCCAGCAAGCTGTCGACCTGCCCGGTGATCTGCACACGGGAAGCCGCGAGCACGATAAGGTAGTCGGCGACGCGCTCCAGGTCGGCTACCAGGTGCGAGGACATCACCACGCTGAGTTCTTGCTCTGCCGTGACCTCCATCAGGACTTGCAGGAACTCGCGCCGGGCTAGCGGATCCAGGCTGGCGATTGGCTCGTCCAGCATGAGCAGATCCGGCCGCTTGGCGATGGCCCGAGTCAGCGCGAGCTGGGCGCGCTGCCCGCCAGAGAGCTTTCCGGCCTTCTGCTTAAGGTCGAGGCCCACCTGCTGAACCCGCTTGAGTGCCAGGTCGTTATCCCAGGCCGGATTCATGTGCGCGCCGAACCGAAGGTGGTCTTCGACGCTCAGGCTGGAGTACGTCGGGGTGTCCTGGGCGACGTAACCGACCCTGGCCAGCTGATCCGGGCGGGCTGCCGAGCACGCTAATGCTACCCGTGGTCGGCGTCAGCATTCCGGTGGCCAGATTGATGAGAGTCGTCTTGCCAGCCCCGTTCGGGCCGACCAGACCGACGACGTGGCCGGCCGGGATGCTCAGCATGCAGTCGGTCAGCGCCCACCGCCGTCCGTACTGCTTACCCAGGCCGCGGGCCTCAATCGCAGCGGTCATACTGCTTCCTCCTGAAGGGCGGACCTCACGGTCTGCTGGTAAATGCCGTCGATGCTCTCGCCGTCAAGGCCTGCCGCCCTGGCTTTGCGGTACCAGAGCAGCAGATCCTGGCTGAGCTGCTGGTGCGCGGCGATCGAGCCGTCGCTGAGCGTCCTGGTCACGAACGTGCCCACGCCGGGCTTGGCTGCTGCAAGTCCCTCGTACTCAAGCTCGCGGTACGCCTTGAGCACGGTGTTGGGGTTGATCGCCAGGGCCCCCGAGACTTCCTTGACGGTCGGCAGCTGATCGCCTTCGCGGAGCAGGCCGAGCCGCAGCGCCTGCCGCACTTGCTGAATCAGCTGCAAGTACGGTGCGACGCCGGATCGCGTGTCCAGATGGAACTCGATCACCGGCCTGGCCTCCTATTTATCTAGGTAGCTAGCACTATAGGACACTAGGATGCTCAGTATCAAGTGCCTGCGGAGCACTGGCAAGCCGGTTCGCGACACGCCGCGCCAGTTGCTGACGATCCGGCAGCGCACTAGTTACCGTGAGCATCATGGCGACTCGTGCGCCCAATGGCGCAGCGCGCCCTCGCAGCGGCACGGCCAGCCGCCCGCGGCAGTCGGGCAGCTCGGCCCGCGGCCGCTCCGGAACTTCGACGCGCAATCGCCGGGGCTCTAGCTCTGCGAATAACCGGTCGCGTTCGTCGGCCCGCACCAAGTCGGCCGGCGGTCGGCGCGTCAGCAGGCCCGCGCCGCCCAGCAATCCGTTCGTCATACTCGCGGGCTGGGTCGGCGCCGCAATCGCGGCCGCGTGGCTGGCCCTGGCGCACACGGTGGGCGCGGCCTGCCGCGTGCTCGGCCGCAGCGCGCGCGACCTGGACCCGATGCACCGCCGGGACGGGGTCGGCCTGACCGCCCTGTGCGCCGCGATCATCCTCGCCGTGGCTACCTGGTGGCACGTCGCCGGACCGTTGCGCCCGGTCGGCACCGCCGCCCACACGCTGTTCGGCTCCGGGACGTGGGCAGCGCCGGTCCTGCTGGCGCTGCTGGCGTGGCGGTTCCTGCGGCATCCGGACAGCAACGCCGACACCGCGCGGATGGTGGTCGGCTGGAGTACGCTCCTGCTCGCGCTGCTCGGCCTGCTGCACATCGCGTCCGGCACCCCCGGCATGCGTGCCGGCCTGCACGCCATCGCCGCGGCGGGCGGGCTGGTGGGTTACGTTGCATCGGCACCGCTGGCCGCCATCGTCACGAAGTGGGCCGCTGTCCCGGTACTGGCCCTGGTCGCCGGATTCGGCCTGCTGGTCATTACCGGTACCCCGGTGCACCGCGTTCCCGATCGCATTGCCGAACTCCGCGGCTTCCTGCTGCGCAGGCAGGTCTACGTCGAGGACGAGGCCAGCCAAGCCGGCGAGGGCGGCCAGGCAGCCCGCCCGGCGGCGCGGCTGAGCCGGCGGAAGAGCGAGGCGCTGGAGGCAGGCGCCCGCGACCGCGCTTACGACACCCCGCTGATCGGCGGCTTCCTCGGCCGCCGGGACGGGCCGAAGGATCTCCAGCCCGGCAGCGAAGGGGCGGGAACGGGCGCTGCCGGGGCCGCCGCTACCACCGAGGGACTGTCGTTCGGGCCGGCCGACACGCTCCCGGCAGCCGATGATGCCTGGCCCGCTGTCGGCGACGCGCAGGCCGTCGGCGCGGCGGCCGGGAAGTTGCCGAAGAAGGCGGAGCAGCTCACGCTTGCCGCAGTCACCGACGGCAGCTACACGCTGCCGCCGCTCGCACTGCTGAAGCCGGGCACGGTGGGCCGCGCGCGGACGAGGGCGAACGACACCATGGTCGAGGCGCTGTCCGCGGTGCTCGAGCAGTTCGAGGTGGACGCCCAGGTCACCGGGTTTACCCGGGGCCCGACGGTCACCAGGTACGAGATCGAGCTGGCGCCCGCGGTGAAGGTGGAGCGGGTCACCGCGCTGTCGAGGAACATCGCCTACGCGGTGAAGAGCGCGGACGTCCGGATCTTGTCGCCGATCCCCGGCAAGTCCGCGATCGGGGTCGAGATACCGAACGCCGACCGGGACGTTGTCAGCCTCGGCGACATCCTGCGGTCGCCGGTTGCGACCTCGGACCAGCATCCGATGGTCGTCGGCCTCGGCAAGGACGTCGAGGGCCGGACTGTCGTGGCGAACCTGGCGAAGATGCCGCACATGCTGATCGCCGGCGCCACCGGGTCCGGCAAGTCGGTGTGCCTCAACGGGCTGATCACGTCCGTCCTGCTGCGGGCAACGCCGGACGAAGTGCGGATGGTGCTGATCGACCCGAAGCGGGTGGAACTGGCCGCCTACGCCGGGATCCCGCACCTGATCACCCAGATCATCACGAACCCCAAGAAGGCATCGGACGCGCTGCAGTGGGTCGTCGGGGAGATGGAACGGCGGTACGACGACCTGGCGGCGGCCGGCTTTCGGCACCTGGATGACTTCAACAAGGCGGTCAGGGCCGGCCGGGTGACCGCGCCGCCGGGGTCCGAGCGGGTCTATGCGCCCTACCCCTATCTGCTGGTCATCGTGGACGAGCTCGCTGACCTGATGATTGTCGCGCCGCGGGACGTCGAGGACGCGGTCGTGCGGATCACCCAGCTGGCCCGCGCGGCCGGCATCCACCTGGTGCTTGCCACCCAGCGGCCCAGCGTGGACGTGGTCACCGGCCTCATCAAGGCCAACGTGCCGTCCCGGCTGGCGTTCGCCACGTCGAGCCTGACCGACAGCCGGGTGATTCTCGACCAGCCGGGCGCCGAGAAGCTGGTGGGCCAGGGCGACGCGCTGTTCCTGCCGATGGGCACGAGCAAGCCGATCCGGCTGCAGAACGCGTTCGTCACCGAGAAGGAAATCCGTGAGATCGTTACGCACTGCAAGAAGCAGGGGGAGCCGGCCTACCGCGACGACGTGGTCGCGGCGGAAGGCAAGCAGCGCGAGGTCGACGCGGACATCGGCGATGACCTGGACCTGCTCGTGCAGGCCGCCGAGCTGATCGTGACCACTCAGTTCGGCTCGACGTCGATGCTGCAGCGCAAGCTGCGGGTGGGCTTCGCGAAAGCCGGCCGGCTGATGGACCTGCTGGAGAGCCGTGGCGTGGTAGGTCCGAGCGAGGGGTCTAAGGCACGTGATGTGCTGATACGGCCAGACGACCTGGCGGCGCTGCTGGCGTCGCTGCGCGGCGAGGACTGAGGTGGCCGATGGCAGCTGGCGGCTGCCCGCGGCGGCGACTGGCGCAACCCGGAGCGCTGAAGTCCGACCAGCCGGTGCCGGGCGGTAGCTGCCTGTCTACACTTAGTGACCGATCCTGGGCTTGGGATCCGGGGGAAGCGAACGTCGGACATTCGGGCAGCTAGCCGGCTGCCCGGGTCGGGATGCAGCATGATTAGTGGAGGCGCTGCGTGAGCATCGGCGATACGTTGGCGGCGGCGCGCCGCCAGGCCGGTCTCACGGTCACGCAGGTTAGCCAGCGGACCTGCATCAGGGAGACGATCGTCCGTGGCATCGAGCGAGGGGACTACTCGGCCTGCGGCGGTGATTTCTATGCCCGCGGGCACATCCGCAGCATCGCCCGTGCCGTCGGGCTCGATCCCGAGGAACTGATCCGCGAGTACGACGCCACGTCCGCACCGCCGCAGCAGATGACCGCTGCGGACGTGTTCCAGCCGTTTGCTCCGGTGCGATTGAAGGAGCGGCACCGGGCTAACTGGAGCGTCGTGCTGGTGATCGGCCTCATCGCCGTGCTGGGCGTGGCCGGCTACCGGTACCTCGGCTCGGCCGCTGCCAAGCCGCCGCGGCCGGCGCCTACTGTCCAGCCAGACCGCAAGAACAAGACGCCGGCGCGGGCGCGGGCGCGGGCTGCTCCGCCGCCGACTCACGTGTTTGTCAGGGTGGTCGCCCACCAAGGCGGCCTGACCTGGGTGCAGCTGAGCCTGGCAACCGGCACGGTGATCTACCAGGGTGACATCGGCGCCTCGGCCGGCATCCTGGCGAAGTCCTGGACCGCGAGGCGCTCACTCGCGCTGCAGTTCGGGAATCCGGGCGGCGCGACCTTGTACCTGGACGGCAAGAAGCAGCCGTTTTCGGAGACCACCGTGCCGATCACCGTCGTGTGCTCCAGGACGGCGTGCAGGACCACGCACGTCGGCTGAGCGCGGCTACGGGCAGGCCGGCAGGCTCGGTGCGGGTGCGCTGGCACCGGCACGGTTACCGTAGTCTGCCGTTGTGCCGTCTAGCCAGCTAAACCAACCTGCCGCCACCCGCCGGGTCCAGATCGTGACCCTCGGTTGCGCCCGGAATGAGGTTGATTCCGAGGAGCTTGCCGCGCGGCTGGAGGACGGCGGCTGGGAGCTGGCCGACGACCCGGCAGGCGCCTCCGTCGTCCTGGTGAACACGTGCGGCTTCATCCAGGCGGCGAAGCAGGAATCGATCGGCGAACTGCTCGACGCGGCCGCCGGGGGAGCAACGGTGGTGGCCGCCGGCTGCCTGGCCGAGCGCTATGGCTCCGAGCTTGCCGGGGCGATGCCAGAGGCGCAGATCCTGAGCTTCGACGACTATGCGGACATCGCAGCCAAGCTCGACGCGGTGCTGGCCGGTCAGCGATGGGACGCTCACCAGCCACGGGACCGGCGCATGCTGCTGCCGTTGTCGCCGGCGGCCAGGCCCGGTCGCGGCGGTGTGCACCTGCCGGGACACGGTGTGGTCACCGAGATAACGGATCTGCCGCCGGGCGTGGCTCCGGCCTCCGGGCCGCGGGTGTTGCGGCGCCGGCTCGGCGGCGGGGTGGTGGCGCCGCTGAAGATCGCGTCTGGCTGTGACCGGCGCTGCACTTTCTGCGCGATCCCGGCCTTTCGCGGTGCGTTCGTCTCCCGGCAGAGCGACGATCTGATCGCCGAGGCGGGCTGGCTGGCCGGCCACGGCGCCCGCGAGCTACTGCTGGTCAGCGAGAACTCGACGTCGTATGGCAAAGACCTGGGGGATTTGAGGCTGCTCGAGAAGCTGCTGCCGCAACTTGCGGCGGTACCGGGGGTCAGCCGGGTCCGGGTCAGCTACCTTCAGCCGGCCGAGGTGCGGCCAGGCCTGATCGAGGTGCTGGCCGGCACGCCCGGCGTAGCAAGGTACTTCGACCTCTCGTTTCAGCATGCCAGCGGGCCGGTGCTCCGGCTGATGCGAAGGTTCGGCGACCGGGAGCGATTCATCCGGCTCACGGAGCAGATCAGGAGCCTGGCGCCGGACGCCGGGATCAGGTCCAACTTCATCGTGGGCTTCCCCGGCGAGACGGCGGCCGACTTCGCCGAACTGCAGGCGTTCCTGGCGGATGCCAGGCTCGACGCCATCGGCGTATTCGGCTACTCGGACGAAGACGGAACGCCCGCGGCTGGCCTGCCTGACCATCTGCCCGAGGCCGAGATCGCCGAGCGGGTCGAGGAACTGGCCGATCTGGCCGACGCCCTGATGGCCGAGCGCGCGGCGGAGCGGATCGGCCAGTCCGTGGACGTGCTGATCGATGAGGTGCTGGCGGCCGGTCGCTATCTGGGCCGGGCAGATCATCAAGCGCCTGAGGTGGACGGCACGACCGAGGTCAGCAGCACGCGCCCGCTTCAGCCGGGTGATCTCGTCAGCGCGGTCGTCACCGCCAGCGACGGGGTTGACCTGGAGGCCGACACTGACCTCGCGGCCGGCACCGGTGCGGCGGGCGGAGGCCGGGACACGGGCCCGGGTTGAGCGCGGCATCTCCTGGCGCTCACCGGGACCGCGACGGCGGGCCGGAGAAGTCCGGTCCGCCAGGTTCTGCCGATCGGCGGCCGGCCGCCCCGGCGGAAATCCCGGCGCCCGGCCTGGTGAACGTGGCAAATGCCCTTACCGTGCTGCGGCTCGCGGTAGTTCCGGTTTTCGTCTGGTTCCTGCTCGCGGGCGGTAACGCAGCCCGCGCGATCGCGTTCGTAGCGTTCGCGATCGCCTCCGTCACCGACCTGCTCGACGGCGAGCTCGCCAGGCGGCGCGGCCTGATCACGGACTTCGGCACGATCGCCGATCCGATCGCGGACAAGGCGCTCACCGGGTCCGCCCTCATCACGCTGTCATACCTGGGGGAACTGTCGTGGTGGGTCACGGCCATCATCGTGGTGCGGGAACTCGCGGTCACCGGACTGCGGTTCTGGGTCATCAGGCGTGGCGTCATCGCCGCCAGCCGCGGCGGGAAGGCCAAGACGATGCTGCAGGTCGTCGCCATCAGCCTCTACGTGCTGCCGTGGCACCTGATCCTGGCCAGGGAGATCGTGATGGCGGCGGCGCTGGTGGTGACGGTGGTGACGGGGATTGATTACACGGCCAGGGCGATCCGGCTGCGCCAGGCGGTGCAGTGACGCCCGCAGCCGAGCCGGCGCTGCCCGGCGATCACGCAGCCCAGCTTGCCAGGGAGGCAATCGGGTTGCTGACCGCGGCTGGGCAAACCGTCGCGGTCGCCGAATCGCTGACCGGCGGCTTGGTGACCGCCGCGCTTACGAGCGTGCCCGGCGCCTCCGCCGTCGTCCGGGGCGGTGTCGTCGCCTACGCGACCGAACTCAAGTCCGAGCTGCTGGGCGTGCCGCCGGGCCTGCTTGCCCGGCATGGCGCGGTTCATCCGGAGGTGGCCGCTGCCATGGCCAGCGGGGTGCGGCAACGGCTCGGCGCGACATACGGGGCCGCCACTACGGGGGTGGCCGGGCCCGGTCCGGCGGAAGGAAAGCCGCAGGGGACGGTGTTCCTAGCGGTCGACGGGCCGGCCGGCGCTGCCGGAGCCGGGCTCCGCCTGACTGGGGACCGCGGGCAGGTTCGCGGGGAGTCGGTCCGCTGTGTGCTGTCGCTGCTGGTCAGCGCCTTGCGGGAAGATGATTCGTGATTACAGTGTTACGACCCGGTGAACACGCAGCATTGCCCTCTCCCGCATGGTCCGTCAGGACGGGTACGGTAGAGGAGTCAGCAGGTCGGCCTCAGGGAGGGAGCGCGACGATGGTCCTGCTTCGTCACTTGCTCGGTGACGCGCTTCGGCGACTTCGTGTGCGCCAGGGTCGCACCCTACGTGAGGTCTCTGCGACCGCGAGGGTATCCCTGGGCTATCTGTCCGAGGTAGAGCGCGGCCGGAAGGAAGCGTCGTCCGAGTTGCTCGCTTCGATATGCGATGCCCTGGGTGCGCCGCTTTCGCAAGTCTTGCGAGAAGTCTCCGACGGGTTCGCCCTCGCCGAGTTGCAGAGCGAGCCCGCGTTCGGCGTACCGCGTGAGCCCGCGATGGCCGGCCAGGCTAACCCGCCCGCGGCACCGGTCACGGAGCCGGTGGCGCCCGCTGGCTCGCCTCAGTTGCCCGCCGCGCGGTCACGGCCAGCCTCGCAGCGGCTGGTGATGCCGCCGCGCAAGCTGACCGTTCGCTCTGGCCAGCACCTCGCACCCGCCGAACCGGTGCTCGAGCCGGTCAAGCTGCCTGGCTCCGAGCCGAAGTTCGACAAGCTGGCCAGGGACATCACCGACATGGTGCCGGTCTGACAGGCCGCTGTGGCCGGCCGGGCCATCTGTGCCCTGACGGCAGGACCGCGTGAGCTGCTCAGGCCATCGACTATGACGTCCAGGCTGCCGGGTCGTCGGCGAGCTTGCGCACGCTGGCCGGGAGGCTGCCGGACACGATGTGCTCGAGGGTGACTTCCTCGAGGATCGCGCGCTCGTTCGCTCTCAGGGCGATCCAGACCGCCTGCAGCGGCTCGGCCGCGCCGCAGTAGCCGAGGTTCTCCGGGCGTTCGCCGCGCACTCCGACCAGCGGGCCGTCGATTGCCCTGATGATGTCGGCCAGGGAGATGTCGCTGGCCGGACGCGCCAGCCAGAACCCGCCGTCCGGGCCGCGCTGGCTGCGGACCAGGCCTGCCCGGCGCAACTGGGTCATGATCGCCTCGAGAAACTTCCCCGGGATGGATTGCGTCCGGGCGAGCTGGTCCGCCGTGACGTGGCCGCCGTCGGAAGCGGCCAGCGCGATAGCGGCGCGCAGCGCGTAATCGGAGCGAGCGGACAGGCGCATATGCAGCATTATGCAGGTAGCCGCGACCGGCGGGCGCGGCGCTCTAGTGCGGGATGCACGATATGGCCCGCAGCCGGCTACGGCGCGGTCAGGCCGAGGACTTCGGCCGCCGCGCGGCTGTTGCTGCGCGCGGCGCCGTACGTCGCGACGTGGCTGCCGCGCCAGCCGCTGGCGGAGTCCGGCCGCCAGACCGGCAGGCCCATCTCGACCACCACCGCATCTGGCCGCGCGGCCAGCATCAGTTCGGCCGCCGCGGCGGCCGCCGGGTGCCGGTGGGCGTCCCGGACGACGACGATCAGCGTGCGCCCGCCGGCCTCAGCAAGTATCCCGGCGACCACGTCGGCCAGGCTGGCAGGTGGCGTGCCGGTGCTGACCTCCCGGTAGCTGCCGGCTGGCAGGTACGGTCGCAGGCCCCAGGGGACTGTGCCGGCTGCGAGATTGGATGGCGGTACGAGCTGGACGACAAGCGGCTGGCTCGGCGGCGGCAGCGTCCCGGCTACCGCGATGGCTCGCCGCGCCGCCGCCAGTCCGATCGGGCCGCCAGCCGTCACGCCCGCTGCGGCGAGAGATCCCGCGTCCGGTGCCGCTGCCGCCATCCAGGCTCGCAGCTCCGCCACCCTGGCAGCCGCCTGCTCGAGCCGCTCACCGCGGAGTCGGCCCGACCGCACCGCCTCCAGCAGCGCGGACTTGACCGCGAGGAAACTGAGCTGGTCCTGCTCGCGGCCCAGGCAGAGCAAGTCGGTGCCGGCCAGCACGGCCAGCACGGCGGCTTCGGGAATGCCGTAGCGCTCGCTGACCGCCTGCATCTCCAGGCCGTCGGACACGATGACGCCGGTGAAACCTAGCTCGCCGCGCAGCAGGTCGGTCTGGGCGCGGCGGGACAGCGAGGCCGGCAGCTCGCCGGTGAGCTCGGGCACGCGCAGGTGGCTCGGCATGATCGCCCGCACCCCGGCCGCGATGGCCGCCTCGAACGGCGGCAGGTCCCTGGCCAGCAGCACGCTCAGCGGCGCGTCGACCGTGGCGAGCACGAGGTGGGAGTCCTGCATTGTGCTGCCGTGACCGGGAAAATGCTTGGCGCAGGCGGCCACGCCGGCCGATTGCATGCCAGCCACCGCGGCCGCCCCATGCCGTGCCACCAGGTCCGGATCGGCACCGAACGACCTGGTGCCGATCACCGGATTGCCGGCTGCCGTGTTGACGTCGACTGCCGGGGCCAAGTTCAGGTTGACGCCGAGCGCGGCCAGATCGGCACCCAGCGCAGCGTACACAGACCTGGTCAGCTCGACGTCATCGATGGCTCCGAGAGCCGCGTTCCCCGGATAGTCGCTGCCGTCCTGGTGGGAGATCCTGGTGACATCGCCGCCTTCCTCGTCGATCGCGATGACCGGTTCCGCGGCGGCCGCCCGCAGCCGGGCGGTGAGCGCGGCCAGCTGCTGGTTGTCCTGGACGTTCGGCCCGTACAGGGTGACCCCGGCCAGCCCGCTCATGAGCGCGGCGCGGATCCAGCCGGGCTCACGAGCACCGGGGAACGGGGGAATCAGGACCGTGTCGGCTAGCCGGCCCAGGGCTGGGTCGGCTTGAAGTTCCTGGGTCATCCCTTCACCGCGCCCGCGACCAGGCCGCCCACGAGCCGCCGTCGGACGATCAGGAAGAAGATCATCACGGGGATCGTGTACATGGTGGACGCGGCCATGATCGGGCCCCACGCCGCGCCGCCCCGGCCGAAGAAATACGTCACGTAGATCGGCAGCGTGTAGGCCGACTGGGCCTGGCCGAGGAACGTCAGGGCGACGATGAACTCGTTGTAGGCGGTGATGAAGGCGAAGATGCTGGTGGCCACCAGGCCCGGCGCGACCAGCGGGAAGAGGATCCGCCAGAAGATCCGCTGCGCGGTCGCGCCGTCGATCGCGGCGGCCTCCTCGAGTTCCCTCGGGATCGTGGCGACGAAGTTGCGCAGCATCCAGATCGTCACCGGCAGTGCCTGCGCCGAGTAGACGACGATCAGGCCGAGCAGGCTGCCCAGCAAGTTCAGTGACTTGAAGTCGAGGAACAGCGCGATGATCAGCGCCTGGCCGGGGATCATCTGCACGATCAGCAGCAGCACCAGGAGCGTGGTGCGCAGCCGGAACCTGAACCTCGCGACCGCCACGGAAGCGAGCAGGGAAAGGATCGACGCGAATACCACGGTGCTCAGCGTCACCGCCAGGCTGTTGCGGAAGAACAGCCAGATCGGCCCGATGCCGCCCGTTACCTGCCCGCTGATCACCTGATCGAAGTTGCCGACTGTCGGGTGGGCTGGCAGCAGGCTGGGGGTCAGCGAGTAGATCTCCTGCGATGGCTTGAACGCCGTGCTGACCATCCAGAAGATCGGGAACAACGTGGCCAGCGCGATCAGCAGCCCGAGGCCGTTCAGGCTGACGGACTTCGCCTGCCGGACTGTCCGGGCCCGGATCCTGGCCGAGTCGCGCCGGCTGGCCGGGCTGGCCGGGCTGGCCGGGCTGGCCGCTGGCGGCGCCATCGTCGTTCCGGTCAGTTCCGTCCCGGTCATGTCAGGGCCCCCTGCCTGATCGAGGCGCGGACGTACCCGACGGTGACGACCAGCAGGATCAGCGCGAAGATCAGCGCGAGTGCCCCGCCGAGGCCATAGCTCGGCGGGAAGCCGAACGCCTTGTCATAGATGTACATCGACAGGTTGTACTCGTTCTGGTTGCCCAGGCTGATGATGATGTAGCTCTGGGTGAAGATGTTGAAGTCCCAGATCACCGAGAGCAGCAAGAGCACCAGGTAGATCGGCTTCAGCAGCGGGAAGGTGATCCGGCGGAACACCCGCCATGGGCTTGCCCCGTCGACCCTGGCGGCCTCGGTCAGCTCGGCCGGGATGGTCTTCAGCCCGGCGAGCAGGGTCACCGCCACGAACGGGAAGGCTTGCCAGACCACCAGGATGGCGATCATCGTGTAGGCCTGCACCGGGCCGTTGGTGGCCCAGTTGTATCCCGCCCAGTCGGTGCCGCCGACCAGCCAGTGCGGCATCCGGGCCAGTGCCCAGTCGACGATGCCGCCGTCGGGATTGAACATCCAGTAGAACAGCACGCTGGCCGACACCGGGGGAGTCGCCCAGGCGAGCAGGGCGGCCGTGCTGACGAAGATCGACATCTTCTTGCCCAGCCGGTTCAGCAGCAGCCCGACGATCGTGCCGACGAGCAGGGTGAGCGGGACCGCGACGATCGCGAACAGCAGGCTGTTTCGCAGCGACAGCCAGAACTCCGGATCGGTGAAGGTGGTGCTGAAGTTGGCGAACCCGACCCACTGGGCGGGCAGGACGCCGGTGATCTGCGCAAGCCCGTAGTTCTGGAAGGAGTAGATGGCCACCTGGGCCAGGGGCCAGAGCAGCACCAGTGCGATGCCGATCAGCGCGGGTGCGAGCAGCAGATACGGCGCGAGCTTGTGGCGGCGGACGAAGGTGCCAAGGCGCTCCCGCGCCGTGCCTGGCCCGCTCAGCCGCGGGACCGAACGCGGGGCGTGGTCGCTGCGGATGCTCTGCGCCATCAGGGCCGCACTCCTCTCGCCTGCTCGTGTGCGCGGGTCTGGAATCCCGGCCGGCCCGCCTTGACGGCAGGCCGGCCGGGAACTCAGGGCCGGGTCAGCTCTCGCTGCCGGTGTTCAGCACGTTCTGCATCTCGGTGTTCGCCTTGTTCACGGTGGCCGTGAAGTTGGCGCCCTGCATCAGTGCCTTCATCATGTCGGGAATGATGTTGTCGGTCGCGTCGGCGGTGGCCCAGTTCTTGGAGTTGAGCGGGGAGATCTGGGTGTAAGCGGCTGCCTTGGCGAAGCCTGACATGATCGCGCTGCCCGAGTAAGCCCCGCCGGACAGCGCCGAGGTGAACTCGGGGAAGAAGCCCTGGGAGTTGGCGAACGTGGTCGCGTTGGCCGGGCTGTCCATCACCTTGATGAGGTCGAAGGCGGCGGTCTTGTACGTGCTGTTCACCCAGACGCCCAGGTCTGATCCGCCGGCGAACGCCGGAGCCGGGTTCGGTCCGTTCTCGCTCGGGATCGGGAACGAGGCCCACTGCGACTCGTTCTTCGTGCTGACCGCGGCCAGCTGCGACTGCGCCCACGGGCCGTCGATGTACATGTCGAGCTTGCCCAGCGCGAAGTCCTCGTTCGAGCCGCCCGAGGTTGCCCCGACGGTGCCGAGCTCGGTCTCGCCGATGTACTTGGCCGGCGAGACGTGGTTGGTGAGGTAAAGGTCGGCATAGAACTTGATGCCGGCCTGCGACTGCGGCGAGTTGAGCTCCGCTACCCACTTGCCGTTCTGCTGCACGGCCACCTGGCCGCCAGCGCCCCAGATGAAGCTGACGATCGCGTTGGTGTAGTCGCTCGGGGCACCGAGACCGTAGGTGCCCGGGTACTTGCGCATCAGCGCCTTGGCGTCGCTCACCAGCTGCGCCCAGGTGGTGGGCGGCGAGGTGATGCCGGCCGCCGCGAACTGGTTCTTGTTGTACCAGATGCCGCGCACGCCGCCGAACCACGGCACCGCGTAGACCTTGCCGTTGACGGTGTCGTTGGCCAGGTTGCCGGGGATGATCTGCGAGCCGTTCGACCAGGAATGCACGCTACTGGTGATGTTTGCCAGCGCACCCTGCGAGGCCACGCCCGGCGTGTCGGTGTTACCAAGCTCGGTGATGTCGGGCCCGCCCTTCCCGCTGGTCAGGGCGTTGGTCCAGTCGGTGGTCCGGTTCCCCCAGGGGATCCAGTCCACGACTACCTTGGTCTTGGAGTACTGCGGGTACTGCTTGTGGAACTGCCCGACCACGCCGTTCATCCAGGTCACCTGAGACGGAACGGAGCCGCCCATCCGCCAGACGACGAGCTTCGCCGGGGCCGACGACGCCGATGATGAGGGGCTGCTGCTGCCGCAGCCCGCGATGCCCGCGGCCGTTCCCGCGAGCGCGACGGCCACCCCTAGTGCGGCCGCCGATCTGGTGAAAGTCACTGACCGATCTCCTTCCCGGCTGTGTAAGCGGAAGTGCGTCCTCCGGGCGGACGTCTCCGGCCGGGCTTGGCCTGACGGCCGGCGCCTAATCTAGGTGGCGGACCGGACGAGTCCGGCCCGCCGGAAGCTGCTGGCGCCTGCCAGGGCTGAGCCCCTTTGATTGCTTGCGCAGAAACTAACAGGAAACTTTCCTATAAGATAGACTCCGTTGCCAGATTGAAATACACGTTGCGTCCGAGCAGGTCAAACGACACCAAACCGTCCCGCCCAGCCTATGGTTTCGGATGGAAGGTGGCGCGCGAGCGGGCGCAGCCGGAGAGCCGGGCGCAGCCGGAGTGAGGGGTGGGTAATGCAGCGACGGCCGGGAACGCCCAGCTTGCTGCGCGAGCTGAACGACAGGTCCGCGCTCGAACTGCTGCTCGCTGGCGGGCCGATGACCCGATCTCAGCTCGGCAAGCACACAGGGCTATCGAAAGTGACCGCGTCGCAGTTGCTGGCCAGGCTCGAGGAGCGCGGCATCGTGGCGGTGGCCGGCGAGCTAGCCGGCGGGCGCGGGCCGAACGCTGCCCTGTACGCGGTGGTTCCGTCTACAGCCTATGTGGCCGGGCTGCATGTCGAGCGGGACGAGGTGAGCGCGGGCGTCGCCGACATCACCGGGAACGTGGTCGCCCGGATCTCGGTGGACCCGAGCGACTCGGCGGACCCCGTCGCGCTCGTGCGCGGCGCCGTGCTGGCGGCCTGCGCCTCGGCCGGCGTCCCGGTGGAGTCATTGCGCGCATTCGTCATCGGCACGCCTGGCGTACTCGATCCGCGTACCGGCGACCCGCGGCTCGCGGTCAACCTGCCGGCCTGGCACGAAGGCGTCCTGGACGCGCTGCGCAGTGACCTCGGCAGGCCGGTGACGCTGGAGAACGACGTGAACCTGGCCGCGATGGCCGAGCGAGCCGCCGGGGCGGCGCTCGGGGTGCCGGACTTCGTGCTGGTCTGGATCGGCGTCGGCCTCGGACTGGCAACAGTTCTCGGCGGGAAGCTGCACCGCGGCGTCGGCGGCGCAGCCGGCGAGATCGGTTACCTGCCGGTGCCGGGCGTCCCGCTGCCGGAGGATCTGACGCACCCGGCGACCGGCGCGTTCCAGCGGCTCGTCGGCGCCCAGGCCGTACTGCCGCTGGCCAGGTCCTACGGAATCACCGAGCCGACCGCTGCGGCGGCGGTGGCTGCCGCGGTCGCCGCTGTGAGCGCCGCTGCCGTGAACGGTGCTGCCGTAGGTGGTGCTGCCGTGAACGGTGCTGCCGTGAACGGTGCCAGCGCCGGCGCGCGCGGTGCCGACGACTTCCTGCGCGAACTGGCCGTCCGGGTTGCCACCGGGGTCGCGGCGATCTCGGTCGTCCTGGACCCTGGCCTGGTGGTACTTGGCGGCGACGTAGGGCTTGCCGGCGGGACCGAGCTGGCCAGCCGGGTGGCGGGCGACGTCGGCCGGCTGTGCCCGGCCAGGCCGACCGTGGTGCCGACCGCCGTGGCGGGCTGGCCGGTCCTGCGCGGCGCGATCCTGGCCGCAGTCGACCAGGCTCGCGCGGAGTTGCTCGCATCCGTCGCTGAGCCGGTCTGAGTCATCGTTAGCGCATGGCTGGCCGCTTGCTGGTCCGCGACGATATCGGTTTGGTCATCACCGTTGCGCTGACCGGTCGGCTACGCGAGAGTCCTGGCATGGAATACGTGATGTCCAGCCGTTGGTCGCTGATGGAGCGCTTCGAGATTACCGACCGGTCGGGCACCCCGATGTTCGAGGCGCGGGGGCATCTCGGGGCGCGGATATCGCTGCTCGACTCCGGCGGCCAGGAAGCTGCCGAAATCCGCAAGCACCTGATGACCGACACCCACGAGGTGTACGTCGGCGGTCAGCGCGTCGCCCAGGTACGGCACGCCGGGATCTTCGGCGACAAGTACGACATCGAGTCGGGCTTCGGCAGGCTGGAGGCCCGCGGCCACTTCGACGGCGGCGATTACACGGTCAGCCGCGGCGGAGCACCGGTCGCGCGGATGGTCCGCAAGTTCTCCCTGCGGGAGAAGTTCGCGGTAGACGTCGCCGACGACGAGAACCAGGCGTTCCTGCTTGCGCTCGTGCTGGCCATCGAGGCGATCCATGACGAGCGCCGGCAGCAGGGGAACCGCGGGGCAGGCTTCGGCTTCGGGGCTGGCGGCGGCGTAGCCGGGATGATCGAGCGGGACATCCTGTGACCCTGGGCCACGCGGGCGAACCCGGAGCGGCCGGCTGATGCTCGTCGCCGACATCGACACCCCGGCGCTGCTGGTCGATACGGTAGCGCTCGAGGAGAACCTTGCCACCATGGCGGCGGCGCTGCCCGGCGCCCGGCTGCGGCCGCACGTGAAAGCGCACAAGTGCACCGCCCTCGCGCGGCGGCAGGCTGCCGCAGGGCATCGCGGCTTCACGTGCGCCACGATCCGCGAGTGCGAGGGCATGGCAGCGGCCGGCCTCGGCGAGGACCTGCTGCTGGCGAACGAGGTGCTCGACACCCGGCGCCTGGGCAACCTGGTGGCTGCGGGTGCGCGGGTGACGGTAGCGGTCGACTCGGCCGAAACCATCCAGGCAGCCGTCGGTGGCGGGGTACGCGAGGTGCTGATCGACGTCAACGTCGGACTGCCGCGCTGCGGCTGCTCCGTGCAGGATGCCGGGCGGCTTGCCGATCTCGCCCGCGACCACGGGCTGGAGGTCCGCGGTGTCATGGGATACGAAGGCCACGTCGTCGGCTTGCCCGACGCGGCCGACCGGGCGCAGCAGTGCAAGGTCGCGATGGAGATGCTCCTCGCCGCGCATGCCGATGTCGGCGGTGAACTCGTCTCGGCCGGAGGCACCGGCACCTATGCGATCAATACCTGGGCGAACGAGATCCAGGCCGGATCCTATGCGCTGATGGACACCGCCTACGGCCGCCTCGGATTGCCGTTCAGGCAGGCGGCTTTCGTGCTGGCGACGGCAGTGTCGCGGTCGGACGGCTGGGCGGTCGGCAACGCCGGCCTCAAGGCGTTCGGCATGGATCACGGGAATCCGCACCTGGCAGACGGGACCGTCATGTTCTGCTCCGACGAGCATGTGACGTTCGCGCCGCCGCGAGCGGTCGGTGAACTGGCGTGGCTGTCGCCCGCTCACATCGACCCGACGATGTCCTGCCATGAGCGCGTCTACGTGTTCTCGGGTGACACTGTCGTCGACATCTGGCCGATCGACCTGCGCGGCTGGTAAGTATTACAGTCGCGGTTTTCCGGTGCGTGGCTGTGTTGCCGCTCAGCGTGATCTCGCGGGTGGCTGGGGGTGCTACATTCGGTCACCTCCCTCCGGCCGGCGCTGGTTATCCTGTCCCGGTCGTGAGTAGCCGGGTGCTGTAGTGATGCCAGCGGGCGACGGCCTGGTGCAGCCGTCGCCGTTTCGGCCAAGCGCAGCGCGAAGGCCAGGCGGGCGCGGGTGATGAGTCCGGCGGCGTGCTGCCTGGCGAGGCCGGCGAGCCGAGTGGTCTGGGCTTCAACCCCGCCATGAGCGACAAGGCGGTGAAGGCGAAGGGCAAGCAGATCCGGGACTGGCACCTCAACCGTCGCAGTGGAACGGATCTGTCCGACCTCGCTGAGGAGATCAATCCCCAGGTGCGAGGCTGGGTCAACTACTAGTGCGCCGCGAGGCGCTGCTGTTACCGGATGGAGGTGAAAGACCGTCCGCTCCTCGCTGTCGTAGCAGCGGGGTGAAGCTGGAGGCAGCATCCGCCAGCCCGAAACCTGGCGGATCTGGGCTGGTCCGCGGCGCGCACCCATCCTTCATGACGGGTGGGGAACTCCCGCCTGGGTCTTAGTAGCCCAGGTCGGGAGGCCATGGCGAATTGGCGCGAAGCGCAACAGCAGCCTGAATGTGTCACGGTAGGCGACGATCGTCGGCAGGCTGGCGTTGCGCTGGGCGCAGGCTGACCAGGTCGAGCTCGGCAACCGGCAGCTCGCCCAGCTCCGCGCCGTCGCCATCCGCAACGCGCTGACCGGCCGCATCACCCTCCCTGCCGGCCACGGCGGAGACCACGCCGGCGCAAACCGGCCCAGACCTACTAGGCCGGGCCAGCGAGTTGCCGACCGAGCATGGCGGCTGGTTTTCTCGCGCGCACGCGTGCGCCTTGCATGCATGCAAGTGATGTAGGTAGACTGCTGTTATTACTCCCCGCCCTCCTCCGGGACTGGCGGGGGCTTTTCTTTCCGGGCCGGGAGGGCAGTTGCCCGCTCATGTGGCGCTCTACCTGGACTACGAGAATGTCCACCGCTAGGCCATGGCCTCTTCGCCAGGGGGCGTGAGCGCTACGAGTGCGTTCCCGAACCGTCGTTAATCGCGGATCTCATTGCGGGGCGCCGGGGCGACACGGAGATCAAGGTCATCAACGTGTACCGGGGTCTGCCCAACCCGCGTTAACGAGCCGAAGGCTTCCTCTGCCAGCTCCCAGCAGGCCAACACCTGGAAACGGCGAGACCAGCGTGTCCGGATGTTCCAGCGCCCGCTGGCCTACCGGGGTTGGCCTGATCACCCGCCGGTCGAGAAGGGCATCGACGTCCAGATCGCCTGTGACATGATCCAGGCTGCGATGGCCCACGTCTTCGCTGCGCTGATCTTGTTCTCTAGCGACACCGACCTGATGCCCGTGGTTGAGGTGGCAGCCACGACAGGCACTCCGGTGGAGGTTGCCTGCTGGGACGGGGCCAAGGTACTTGACGGCTCCAGAGCGCATCATCTTGACGCAGCGGACTGGCGCAAGGTGACTCGCGACTGGACTGGCCGAGTCTGAACCAGGGACCAGAGCTACGGCCTTCTCGCGCAAAGCTGCGATGCAGGCTCGGAGCGGCTGATGTCGTCCTTGTCAGCCAGCCCGCCTCTGCACGTTGGCCAGGAAGATCCGCGCGTTCGCCGCAGCCTGGCGGACATCGGTGACGCGCCAGCCCGGCCGGTGGTCGGACTTCACAACGCCATCCGTGTCCATGAAGTACAGCAGCCAGGAACCGTCCCCACCGAGGGCCAGCAGTGGTGCCCGGTTGTCCCTGACCCACTGCGCGTTGGCGGTGTACTCGGCCAGCTCGGTCTCGACGGCGATTCCAGGCCCATCCGAGTCCTCGATAATCACATCGTCAGTATGGCATCCAGAGGAGACAAGGAGCCGACGCCGCTCCGGCTACTGGTCTTACGCGCCAGTTGCGCACTGAGCTATCCAAGTGTTCGATAATCCGGCCAGATGCAGGACGCGAAGAACTAGTCCGGATTAGGGCAGCCCCGCTGGTCGAGCGTGCGCACCCGGCGGCGGACTGCAACACTCTTTCACCGATGCACTACAGCGGTGAGGCCGCAGCCCTGTATTACAGTCGCGGTTTTCCGGTTCGTGGCTGTGTTGCCGCTCAGCGTGATCTCGCGGGTGGCTGGGGGTGCTACATTCGGTCACCTCCGTCCGGCCGGCGCTGGTTATCCTGTCCCGGTCGCGAGTAGCCGGGTGCTGTAGTGATGCCAGCGGGCGAGGGCCTGGTGCAGCCGTCGCCGTTTCGGCCAGCGCAGCGCGAAGGCCAGGCGGGCGCGGGTGATGAGTCCGGCGGCGGGCAGCCCTGCCCACGCGGCATCATGGCTCAGTCGCTGTAGCGGGAGCCCTTGGACCCGTTCCCGCAGGAGCGCCGCTCGGACACCGCGTCCTTCACGGCCTGGCCCGCGCGGATCACCGCGCCGGATGGCCGGGTGACGTGGTTGTCGCGCGGGGTGATCGCCACCTAGGACAGCCCGGCCTTCGCGGCCGTCTTGCGGAGCTTCTCGCTGCGGCCGCAGACCTCGTCGAAGGCAACCCAGCGAGCCGGCGGTCCGGCCGCGGTCAGCCGGCCCAGCTGGTTCGTCGCCAGCTGCGGTTTGGTGACGAACTCCAGGTCATCGGGGATGCCGGCGGCCCGCCTGCGCAGCAGGTCATCGGACCAGCGCCCGGGCATGTACACATCGACGTCCGCCCGCGCCCGCCCGTGCGCGGTGACGCAGGCGGAGAACACCGTGGTCACGCAGTCCTCCGCGTGGCCGGTGCACCCGGCGTGCTGCGGCGCCGCGCATGCGGTGGCATCGCCGGGCAATCGGCCACGTCCTCTCTGCTGGCTACCGCCGCCGTGTTGTCGTCGTCTTGTCTCACAAACCGCCAACGCGGCACGGCCGCCCAAGATGACATCCCTGTAATTCAGGCGCAGGCCGCTCCCGTGGGCATCACTCTGCGTGACCGCGAACCGGGCACTGGCAGCTAATCACCCGACATGAACGGCCACCCACCGTGAAATCGCGACTGTAATATAAGGCGCGACCGCACGTCGGGCCATCGCTGATGTGGGGCAGACTGCCGACGCGGTCCGCTGAAGGCGATTTTGGTAGGATCAAGGTATGACAACCTCGCCGAAGCGGAAGGTCTCGGTCACTCTTGACGCGGATCTCGTCGCGGCGCTCGAAGCCGAGGGTGGCACGACGCTATCGGCGGAGGTGAATGCCGCTTTGCGGGCGGAGTTCGCCAGGCGCAAACGGCAGCAAGCGCTGGCCGAGCTCCTTGATCACCTGGCGGATGATCGCGGCAAGCTGGACACGCCAGAGGACGAGGCGGAGATCGCGCGATACATGCGCCTGCTCGGCGGCGTGGTCGATGAGCCAGGCGAACTGCGGGTCGGCTGATGCGGCTGGTGCTTGACGCCGAGGCGGTGAGCGCACTGCTTGATCCGCGACATCCGGCCGAACGCAGCGTCCGGCGCGCAATGGAAGCGGCGCGCAGGCTGCGCCGCGAGGTGGCGATCGCGACGGGAACGCTAGCCGAGTTGTATCGGGGAGCCGGCCGCAATCAGGCGCTGGATCCGCTCCTCGCCCGTGAATCGGGACACGGGTTGCTGCTCCGTGACACCGATCGCAGCCTTGCTCGCCTCATCGGGGGCATTCTCGCCGAGGCTGGCGCAAGTTCCGCGCTGTTTGCTGATGCCCATCCAGTCGCGGTGGCGGTCGAAGCGGGTGGCGGCGTCGTCCAGACTGCCGATCCCGATGACCTCGGCCGGCTTGCTGCACCGTACCGGACAGTGGTCATCGAAGCGCTAGGCCGGCGGAAAGGCTTGCCCGCCTGACGCCGCTGGGCCCGTGTGGCGAATCGAGTCGGCCGGATGCCACCGGCTATCCGCGGGCCGGCTATCCGCGGAGTCGCAGGCCGCGCGGGGTCGGCCGGAATCCCGCGGCGGCCAGGGCGTCAGCCAACGGTGAGTCGTAGACCTCGGCACCGTCGGCGCGTTCGACCGTGAGCCGGCCGAGTGCGCCAGCCCGGACCGCCGTCGCCAGGGCGGCGGCAGCCGGCTCGAGCAACTCCGGCTCGCCGGTCCAGGACAACAAAGTCTTGCCGCCGCGCTCCACGTAGAGGATCAGGCCGCCATCGGCGAGCACTACCAGCGCCCCTGCCTTGCGGCCGGGCCGGTGCCCGGTCGAGCCGTCGGAGCCGGACCGGTCCGGCCACGGCAGGGCAGCACCGTAGGCATTCGCCGGATCAGCGGCCGCCAGGACCCTGAACTGCGGGCCACGGCTACTGCGAGCACTTGCCCGGGTGTCCCACGGGTCGGCAGCCCGATCCGGCTCGCGCGCGGCGTCGGCCATGGCGCGCATCCGGTCCACCGCGCCGGCTAGCGCGAATTGCGCGGCGCCGAGGCCCTCGACGAAGTACCCGCGACGGCATTGGCCGCCGTCTTCGAGCGCGCGCAGCACCGGGTACAGCGCACCGAACCCGCCTTCGACGCGCTCGGCAGCAACTGCGCCGCGGATGAGGATGCCGTACCGGTCCAGCAGCGTGAGCGCCTGAGCGTGCAAGCGGCGCGTCGGGTCGCTGGCCGGCACCGGCACGGCCGACCAGCGCCCGCTCACTGTTGGTGGCCCGGTATGCGAGGGCATCGCGCCGCGGCCAAAATGCGGCCGCCTCGACACCACGGAACCTGGCCGGGCCGGCACCTGGCGCTGGCCGTTGTCGCCGTCGGCCGTCACCGGTCGCCCGGCACGCAGCACCGTGCGCAGCGGCGCGAGCGTGTCATTGGTGAGCCGGCCAGCCCAGACCAGATCCCAGATCGCGCTCGCGACGTCGCGGTCGCTGACCGTCGCCGGCTTGCCCGCCTCGACCGCTAGCGCGGCCTGCACTCGCTCGGCGATCGTGCGGAAGAACAAGGCGCCGCCGCCGGCCAGCGCGCCGAGTACGGCCTCGTGCACCAGCGTGGTCGTGATGTCCGCCGGCTCTGGCAGCAGCAGCGGTGCCGCCCCGGCCGGCGCCAGGATGAGCCAGCCGTCACTGCCGGGCAGGGCACCCGCGCCCGACCAGACGACCTCACCCGCCGCGGTCAGTTCGTCGAGCAGCGCCGGAGAATAACCGGGCACCCGCTGAGGCAGCACCAGTGTCTCCAGCGCAGAAGCCGGGATGGCTGCGCCGGCAAGCTGGTCGATCACCTCGTACACGGTGTCCGCGCGGGCGGCGCGCGGGCGGGCGCCGCCCGCGGCTGCCGGGCTCGTGCCCGCATTGCCGGCAGCCGCTCTGTCCGTGTGCTGCCAGGCGGGCAGGAACGCGGCATAGACAGCCGGCGGCACTGCCTCGACCTCCTTGCGAAGCTTGGCCAGGCACCGGCGGCGCAGCAGCCGCAACATGCCGACCTCGCACCACTGGATGCCGGCGGCTGGCTGGAAGTCTCCCTCGGATAGTGCGCCTTCGGCAGTCAGCCGGTGCAGCGCCCCGGCTACGACGGCGACACCAAGCCCGTACCGCTGCGCGACCTCGGCCGCGCCGAACGGGCCGTGCGTTCGCGCGTACCGCACTACCAGGTCCCGCAGCGGATCGCGAACCGGCTCGGTGAACGCATCGGGCACTCCGGGCGGCAGTGCCACTCCGAGCGCGTCACGGAGCCGGCCTGCGTCCTCGATCGCACTCCAGCGCTGCTGCCCGGCAATGCGGAGATCGAGAACGCGCCGCTGTGCGGCCAGGCTGGCCAGGAAGGACGGCGCCTGTGCCGGATCGGCGGAACGTTCCGCTACCTCGGCGGAGGTGAGCGGGCCAAGGGCGCGCAGCATGTCCGCGATGGCTTCGGCGTCCCGGCAGACCCGGCCGGGGGCGAGCCATTGCAACTCGCGCTCGGTCTCGCCGACGACCAGCGGGTCGAGCAGCTCACGGAGCTCCGCCTGCCCCAGGAGCTCGGCGAGCAGAGCCGAGTCGAGCGCGAGGGCCTGAGCCCGTCGCTCGGCTATCGGCGCGTCGCCTTCGTACATGAACGCGCCCACGTAGCGGAACAGCAGCGACTTGCTGAACGGCGAGGCGGTCGGCGTCTCGACCTCCACCAGCCGGATGCGGCGGGCGGCGATATCGCGCATCAGCGCGGTCAGGCCGGGCACATCGAACACGTCCTGCAGGCACTCCCGCATCGTCTCCAGGCAGATCGGGAACGTGCTGTACTGGCTGGCCACCGTGAGCAGCTGCGCGGATCGCTGGCGCTGCTGCCATAGCGGCGTGCGCTTGCCGGGTTGCCGCCGCGGCAGCAGCAGCGCGCGAGCGGCGCACTCCCTGAATCTGGAAGCGAACAGCGCAGAGCTGCCCACCTCGGCAGTCACCAGGTCGGCAACCTCGTCGGGGTCGATCATGGCGATTCCGGCTGGCGGCGGGTCGTCGGCGTCAGGAACCCGGATGACGATGCCGTCGTCGGTGTGCTGAGCCTGGACGTCCATGCCGCCGTACCGGTCGCGCAGCCGCGCGGCGATCGCCAGTGCCCAGGGCGCATGCAGCTGAGCGCCGTACGGGCTGTGCAAGACGAGCCGCCAGTCGCCGAGTTCGTCCCTGAACCGCTCGAGTACCAGAGTCCGGTCGTCGGGCAGGTAACCGGTAGCCTCGCGCTGCTGATGGAGATAGGAAACGAGATTGGCGGCGGCAAGCTCGTCCAGGCCGCCGTTGCGGAGACGGGAGATCGCCTCCGGCCGCGCTACCGAGCCGAGCTCACGGCAGAACGCTCCGATCGCCGCGCCGAGCTCGGCCGGACGGCCGGGCGCGTCGCCTTTCCAGAATGGCAACCTGCCTGGCTGGCCCGCCGCTGGCGACACGAGCACCTGATCCGCGGTGATGTTCTCGATCCGCCACGAGGTGGCACCGAGCACGAACACGTCGCCGACCCTGGACTCGTAGACCATCTCCTCGTCCAGTTCGCCGACCCGGCGCGAGTGCCGACCGGGCCTGTCGCCCTGCCCTGCGGCCAGGAACACCCCGAACATCCCCCGGTCCGGGATCGTGCCGGCGTTGCTGACGGCCAGCCGCTGGCTGCCCGGCCGGCCGGCGAGCATTCCGGTGGTGCGATCCCAGACCAGCCGCGGCCGCAGGCCAGCGAAGTCCTCGCTCGGGTACCGGCCGGACAGCATGTCGAGCACGGCCGCGAGCACGGGCCGGGTCAGCCCGCTGAACGGGGCCGCGCGGCGGATCACTTGCTCAAGCTCGCCGATCTCCCAGTCATCCAGCGCGGTCATCGCGACGATCTGCTGGGCCAGCACGTCGAGTGGGTTGCGGGGCATCCGCACTTCCTCGATCTGCCCCGCGCGCATCCGCTGGGTGACGACCGCGGTCTGGACCAGGTCGCCCTGATATTTCGGGAAGAAGACGCCACGGGACTCATCGCCCACGTGATGCCCGGCGCGCCCGGTCCGCTGCAGCCCGCTGGCAACCGATGGCGGCGACTCGACCTGGATCACCAGGTCGACTGCGCCCATGTCGATGCCGAGCTCGAGGCTGGACGTCGCGACGACCGCGGGCAGCGTTCCGGACTTCAGTGCCTCCTCGATCTGGCTGCGCTCCTGACGGGAGACCGAGCCATGGTGGGCACGCGCCACGATGGCGGGTGCCCCGGCGCTGGCGCCGGCCTCACCCATGAGCTGGGCCGGCGGCATGGTGTAGTTGTCGCCGAACCCGGCAGCGGACTCGTCAGCACCCTCCGCGGCCCGCTCGGCCGCCAGGTCGTTCAGCCGTGCGCAGAGCCGCTCGGCCAGCCGCCGGGAGTTGGCGAACACGATCGTCGACCTGTTGCCCTGAATCAGGTCCAGCACTCGCTCCTCGACGTGCGGCCAGATCGAATGCTGCCGGACCGGATCGGCGTCACCGGGGAGCGGTTCACCGCCCGGGCCGGCCGCCCGGATGACCCGGCCGTCAGCCATCGGCACGCGAGCGCCGGCCCGCGCGGCGGTTGCCCCGGCAGCGTCAAACCCGTCGCTGCCCTGCAGGTCGGCCATGTCTTCGACCGGGACGACAATCTGCAGGTCAAGCCGCTTCTCGCTCGGCGGGGCGACGATCGTGACCGGCAGCGCACCGCCGAGGAACGCGGCGACTTCCTCCGGCGGCCGGACCGTTGCCGACAGCCCGATGCGCTGCGCGGGCCGCACATGTACCGGCCCAGTGCTTACCGGCGCGCGGGCGTTCGGCCGGGCAGTGCCGGCGCGCAGCGCGTCCAGTCGTTCCAGCGACAACGCGAGATGCGCGCCGCGCTTGCCACCCGCCAGCGCGTGAACCTCGTCGACGATGACAGTCTCGATCCCGCGCAGCCCTTCCCTGGCCTGTGACGTCAGCATCAGGAACAGCGATTCGGGCGTGGTGATCAGGATGTCTGGCGGCTTGCTGGCCAGCTTCCGCCGCTCGTCCGCGGCCGTATCGCCGGTCCGGACCGCGACGGTGATCTCTGGCTCTGGCAAGCCAAGCCGCCTGGCCGCGTGGGTAATCCCGGTCAGCGGCGAGCGGAGGTTTCGCTGGACATCGGTAGCAAGCGCCTTAAGCGGCGATATGTACAGCACCCGGCAGCGCCGCTTCGGGTCGGCCGGGACTGCCTCGGCGGCCAGCTTGTCGATCGCCCACAGGAACGCGGCGAGCGTCTTGCCTGATCCGGTCGGGGCGATGACCAGGGTGTGGTCGCCCGCCCCGATCGCGGTCCAGGCCTGCGCCTGGGCCGCTGTCGGCTCGGCGAATGCCGAGGTAAACCACGACCTCGTCGCCTCGCTGAAATCGGCAAGCCCAGGGCCCGCTACCGTTGCCACCCCTCCATACTGCCCGCTGCCGCCGACAGTCCGGGTCGAGCGAGCATTGCG
>DAHVAR010000089.1 GCA_027314515.1 Actinomycetota bacterium | reverse complement strand
AGGCTGAGCCGACGGTTTTACAGACCGCTCCCGCTCGACCGTAGCGGAGCTGCCGCATCAAGCGCCAGCCGCGCGCCATGCCGCCCGGCTCGCTGCGGCGATCAGGGCGGCGAACAGGCTCGGGTCATCGCCGGCTTCTGGATGCCACTGCACCGCCACCATGAAGTCAGACCTGGGAGTGTCCCCGTCCGGCTGCCTGAACTCGACTGCCTCGATCACGCCGTCGTCGGTCCAGGCGGTGGCGGCGAGCCCGGTGCCCAGCCGGTCGACAGCCTGATGATGGTGCGTCGGCACTGCCGCCTCGCTCCGGCCGAGGATGGCGGCCAGTTGCGAGCCGGAGGCGATGCTGACCTTGTGGCTGCCGTAACCGTCTGGCCGCGGCGAGTGGCTGTCGTTGCCGACCAGGTCCGGCAGGTGCTGGTGCAGGGTGCCGCCGAGCGCGACGTTGATCACCTGCAGTCCCCGGCAGATGCCGAGCACGGGCAGCCCGCTGGCCAGTGCCTGCCTGCACAGTTCCAGTTCGGCGCTGTCCCGCGCCGGGCTGGCAGGCCCGCTCGCCGCGGCCCGCTGCGCACCGTACAGGGCCGGGTCCAGGTCGCCGCCGCCGGACAGCAGCAGGCCGTCGAGGCGGGGGAGCACCCCGGCGACGCCGTCCATCGGCGGCAGCAGCACCGGCAGGCCGCCAGCCTGGCGGACCATGTCGGTGTACCTGCTGGGCAGCAGGACGGCGGGCAGGTCCCACTGGCTCCAGCGCGCGCTCAGCGAGTACGCGCTGATACCGATGACGGGCATGGTGCGGTCAGGACCGGCCGGCACCTGTGACGGGGGGATGGTTATCGCGGACATGACTACAACGGTGTCACATACGCGCCGGTGATCCCGCCGTCGACCACGAACTGAGCCGCGGTGATGAACGAGGCGTCGTCACTGGCAAGGAAGGCGACAGCGGCTGCGATCTCTTCCGGCTGGCCGAACCGGCCCATCGGCACGTGCACGAGGCGGCGGGCGGCACGCTCCGGATCAGAGGCAAAAAGCTCTTGCAGCAGCGGGGTGTTGATCGGCCCGGGGCACAGGGCGTTCACCCGGATGCCATCACGGGCGAACTGCACTCCCAGCTCCCGGCTCAGCGCCAGTACGCCGCCCTTGGATGCGGTGTAGGAGATCTGCGAGGTAGCCGCGCCCAGGATGGCGACGAACGACGCGGTGTTGATGATTGAGCCCCGGCGCGCGGCCTGCATGTGCGGCAGCACGTATTTGCAGCACAAGTAGACCGACGTCAGGTTGATGTCCTGCACCCGGCGCCAGGCGTCGATTCCGGTGGTCAAGATCGAGTCGTCCTCGGGCGGCGAGATGCCGGCGTTGTTGAACGCCACGTCCACCCGCCCGAGCCGGGCGACCACGCCGTCGAACAGGTCGCGGACCTGATCCTCGTCGGACACATCGGCAACCACGAACTCGCCGCCGGTCGACTTCGCCGCGATCGCGGCGGCGTGCTCGTCAATGTCGACCGCGACAATCCTGGCGCCCTCCTCTGCCATGCGCCTGGCGCTGGCCAGGCCGAGACCGCTGCCGGCCCCGGTCACCACTACAACTCGATCCTGCAGGCGTTGCATTATGAGACGACCCCGTTCCCTTACTCCGTTGAAATGAAGACATTCTTGGTCTCGGTGAACGCGTCGACGGCGTCCGGCCCGAGCTCGCGCCCCAGGCCGGACTGCTTGAAGCCGCCGAACGGCGTCCAGTACCGGACCGAAGAGTGCGAGTTAACCGAGAGGTTCCCGGTGTCCACGCCGCGGGCGACCCGGATCGCGCGGCCGACGTTGCTGGTCCAGATCGAGCCGGACAGGCCGTACGGGCTGTCGTTGGCCAGCGCGATCGCCTCGGCCTCGTCGGCGAACGGGGTGACCGTAACGACCGGGCCGAAGATCTCCTCGGTCCAGGCCAGGTCCCCGGCGGCGACCGGGGCGAGCACAGTCGGCGGGTACCAGAAGCCGGGGCCGTCCGGGACGCTGCCGCGGAACGCGACGGGCGCGCCGTCGGGCACGAAGCTCGCCACGTGCGCGCGATGGGCCGCGGAGATCAGCGGTCCCATCTCGGTATCGGCCGACCGCGGATCGCCGACCCTGACGGCCCTCACCGCGGGCTCGAGCAGCGCCATGAACTTGTCCAGCACGCTGGCCTCGACCAGGATCCGCGACCGGGCACAACAGTCCTGGCCCGCGTTGTCGAACACGGCGTACGGGGCGGTGGCCGCCGCTCGCTCGATGTCGGCGTCGGCGAAGACGATGTTCGCGCTCTTGCCGCCGAGCTCGAGGGTGAGCCGCTTCACGTGCCGCGCGCAGCCGGCCATGATCCGCTGGCCGACCTCGGTCGACCCGGTGAACACGATCTTGCGCACCTGCGGGTGGTCGACCAGGCGCTGGCCGACGACGCTGCCCTTGCCGGGCACCACCTGGAACACGCCCTCCGGGATCCCGGCGGCCAGCGCGAGCTCGCCGATCCTGATCGCGGTCAGCGGGGTCATCTCGGCCGGCTTGGCAACGACCGTGCAGCCCGCCGCAAGCGCGGGCGCCATGCCCCAGGACAGGATCGGCATCGGGAAGTTCCACGGGACGATCAGCCCGACCACGCCGACAGGCTCGGAGAAGGTCACGTCAATGCCGCCGGGAACGGGGATTTGCCGGCCGGTCATCCGCTCCGGCGCCGCTGCGTAATAGGCGAGAACATCGCGGACCTGCCCGGCTTCCCAGGCCGCCGCGCCTGCCGGATGCCCCGAGCCGGCTGTCTCGAGCGCGGCAAGCTCGCCGAGGTGGGAGTCGATCTGCTCGGCGAACCGCCGCAGCAGCCTGGCACGGTCTCCGGGCGCGACCGCGCGCCAGGACTCCAGGCTGCCGGCGGCGCGGGCGATGGCCGCGTCGGCCTGTTCGGCCGTGCTGAGCTCGACGTCGCGGACGGGCTGCTCGGTGGCGGGGTTGATGACGGTATAGCTGGTCATGGCGTCGGTGTCAGATCCTCGCTGTCAGGGGTGGCTGCTGGTCAGGGGTCAGGCTGCTGGTCGGGTGGCTGCTGTCAGGGTCGGGTGGCTGCTGTCAGGGGTCGGGTGCCCTCAGCTCAGGTCGAGCGGCTAAAGGCGCTCGAAGCCGCGCCGCAGCTCCCAGTCGGTGACAGCGGCGTCATAGGCGGCTAGTTCGACCCTGGCATAGTTCGCATAATGCTCGACGACCTCGGGGCCGAACGCGGCGTTCGCGATCTTGCTTTGCTGCCACAGCTCGAGCGCGCTCCGCAGCGTATCCGGGACCTTTCCGCTGCGGTCGTCGGCGTAGGCGTTACCGGCGAACGCGGGCTCCAGCGGGAGCTCGTTGTCGATGCCGTGCAACCCGGCCGCGATCATGGCGGCAACGGCGAGGTAGGGGTTCACGTCTCCGCCCGGCGTGCGGTTCTCCGCCCGCAGCGAATGACCGTGCCCGACCAGCCGCAGCGCGCAGGTGCGGTTGTCCACGCCCCAGCGCACCGCCGTCGGCGCGAAGCTGCCCGGCACGTAGCGCTTGTAGGAGTTGACGTTCGGCGCGTAGAACATGGTCAGCTCGCGGAGCGCGGCGAGCTGACCGGCCAGGAAGTGCCCGCCCATGGCGGAGAGGCCGTGCTGGCCGCTGCCGGCGAGCACGGGAGTGCCATCGGTGCCGCGCAGGGACAGGTGGATGTGGCAGGAGTTGCCCTCCCGGCTGTTCGGCTTGGCCATGAACGTGATGCTCATCCCGTCCTGCGCGGCGATCTCCTTCGCGCCGGTCTTGTAGATCGAGTGGTTGTCGCAGGTCGTGAGAACATCGGCGTAGCGGAAGGCGATCTCGTGCTGGCCGAGGTTGCATTCGCCCTTGGCCGACTCGACGTACAGGCCCGCCCCCGACATGCCGTTCCGGATGCGGCGCAGCAGCGGCTCGATCCTGGCGGTGCCGAGAATCGAGTAGTCCACGTTGTAGCCGTTGGCCGGGACCAGGTCCTGGTAGTTCTTGGCCGCCGCCTGCTCGTAGCTGTCGGTGAAGACGATGAACTCGAGTTCTGTCCCGGCCAGCGCCACCAGGCCGCGCTCTGCCAGCCTGGCTACCTGGCGGCGCAGGATCTGCCGCGGTGACTCGGTCACCGGGGTGCCGTCGAGCCAGGTCAGGTCGGCGAGTACGAGGGCGGTCGCGGGATGCCACGGGACCAGCCGCAGCGTGTCCATGTCCGGCCGCAACACGAAGTCGCCGTAGCCGCGATCCCACGATGAGATCTGGTAGCCGTCGACGGTATTCATGTCGACGTCGACGGCGAGAAGGTAGTTGCAGCCCTCGGAGAACTCCCGCGCTACCTCGTCCAGGAAGAACTCGGCGGACAGCCGCTTGCCCTGCAGCCGCCCTTGCATGTCGGTCAGGGCGAGTACCACGGTGTCGATCTCGCCGGATGCGGTGAGCGAGCGCAGCTCGTCCAGGGAGAGCATCCCCGGACGAGCTGCGCGCGGATTCTGGTTGGTCATGATCAGGCTGACAGTTCTCGCTCGATGGCTGCCAGTTCTTCGGCAGTGCCCTGAACCCGTGGCCCGGTAAACCATTTCCGGGCCGACGCTAGCCAGTAGATGCCAGCGAAACCGATCACCACCAGTACGGCGACGACCGTGTAGTTGAAGTTGGACCAGTGGATCGGGCTGGCCGTCGGCAGCATGAACAAGATGGTAATGAACACCACCCAGATCACCGCGACGATGCCTACCGGATAGCTCCACTGGCCCAGGTGCCAGGGACCGCGCTGGAAGCTCGCGCCCTGCCGGAGTCGCAGGAAGGTGGGGGCGACGTAAGCGATGTAAAGGCCGATCGTGGCAATCGAGGTGACCGCGGCGTAGGCGGCGCTGTTCCACAGGTACGGCAGGCCGAGGATGAGCGCGCCGACGGCCGCGAGCCAGATAGCGTTGGTGGGTGTCCTGGTCCGCTTGTTCACCCGGTGCCAGATCTGGGAGCCGGGCAGCGCGCCGTCGCGGGAGAACGCGTAGATCATCCGGGAATTGGCGGTCACCGACGACATGCCGCAGAACAGCTGGGCGCCGATGGCCACGAGCAGCAGCAGCTTCGCGCCAGTCGCGCCGATCGCGTTGGCGAACACCTGCGCAGGCGGCACAAGCGCACCCAGGTCACCCGAATACTGGCTCCTGCTGATCGCGAACGTGATGCCGATCAGCAGGATCCAGCCGGCGAACAGCGATACCAGGATCGACATGACGATGCCGCGGGGACCGCTGCGGGCAGCGCCGTGCGTCTCCTCGGTCATGTGCGCGGATGCGTCGTAGCCGGTAAAGGTGTACTGCGCTAGCAGCAGGCCGAGCAGCAGCACGTAGAAAATGCTATGGAAGCCAGTGTCGTTGAAGGTTGAGGTGAAGACGTACTTGGCTGACGCGTGGTGGGACGGCACGAAGGTCAGCACGCCGACGATGATCAGCACACCGGTGATGTGCCACCACACGCTGACGTCATTCAGCAGCGCCACGAGCTTGATGCCGAACTGGTTCAGCATTCCGTGCACAAGCAGGACGCAGGCGAAGATCAGGATAGTTACCCAGTGCGCCGTGCTAACGCCCCACTGCAGGCTGAGGAACGCGTTGATGAAGAACGCGCACCCGAAATCGATGCCGGCGGTGATCGCCACCTGGCCGAGGAAGTTGAACCAGCCGGTGAACCACGACGCAGCGGCGCCGTTGCGCTTTGCCAGCTTGGCGGACCAGTAGTAGAGGCCGCCTGCCGTCGGGTAGCTCGAGCAGACCTCGGCCATGGACAGCCCGACGAGCAGCGTGAAGATGCCCACGATCGGCCAGCCCCAGACGATGATCGCCGGTCCGCCGGTCCCCATGCCGTACCCGTACAGGGTCAGGCAGCCGGACAGGATCGAGATGATCGTGAACGAGACGGCAAAGTTCGAGAACCCAGACATCCGGCGGCGCAGTTCCTGCGCATAGCCCAGCCGGTGCAGGATCTCCTCGTCGCTGGTGATCGCTTGTTCGTTAATTGCCACGACGTGCTCCTTGGTACGTGACCTACGAGATGCGATGCTTGTGGGCGCGCCGTCATTGGCTGCGCTCTACGGTGCCGCCAGGCGGCCAGAGCCAAAAGGTCTGTTATCAGACCAATAATGGGACGGACTGGGCCGTTGTCAAGACTTTGCGGCACATTCGCTAATCGAGTCACGGCTACCAGCCCGTTCCCGCACCGTGCGATCCGGGCCTACAGTCTGATTCCGGGGGTCCCTGCGGCGGCGGAGGCGGGTTCGTGAGCGTTGGAGCGGAGGTTCCGGCCGGGCGGCGGGATGCTGCGGGCGCCGACGTGACCGCCGCGAGCGTCGACCTGACCGCGCTGCTGCGTCCGGTGCGGCAAGGTAACGCGTTCGAGGAAACCGTCGAGCGGCTGCTGAGCATCATCAAGCTGGGCGTGGTGGCACCTGGCGAGCGGTTCCCGGCCGAGCGGGAACTCGCGGCTCAGCTAGGCATCAGCCGGCTGACGCTGCGCGAGGCCATCCACGAACTACAGGAAGCCGGCTACGTCTGCTCCCGCCGGGGCCGCACCGGTGGCACGTTCGTGACCTACACCTGGCCGGAGCCGGACTCGGCTGAATTGCGTCGGCTTGCCACCGAGGACCCGGGAAAGCTGACCGACGCGCTGACATTCCGGCTTGCCGTCGAGTCCGGTGCCGCGGACGCCCTGGCCAGCCACTTCGCGGCAGCGGCCGACGAACGGGCGCGGGCGACACTGCTGGCCAGGCTTGCCGACGTGACCTCGGCCGGACCGCAGGACTACCGGCGGCTCGACACCCTGTTCCACCTGAGCATTGCCGAGCTCACCGGCTCCGGGCTGCTCGCGGCCGCTTGCGCTGACGCCCGGATGCGGCTCAACGACCTGCTGAACGCGATCCCGGTGCTGCAGCGCAACATCGACCACACCGGAGGGCAGCACGAGGAGATTGTCGAGGCCGTCTTGGCCGGCGACTCGGCACGGGCCAGGACCGCGGTGGCTGAGCACCTCGCCGGAACCGCGGCACTGCTGCGCGGCTTCCTCGGCTAACCCGCGGCGGCCGGCCCGGCGGCCTGCGGCGGCTGGCCCGGCCGACCTCGGCAGCAGAAGATAGTGCCTATGGCTGCAGAACGCGCTGAGGCCACGGCCTCCGGCGGATACGTGGTGATGCTCGAGGCCGAGGCCGGGCACTGGGTCATGGTCGGTGATGTCGACCGGCGCCCCGGCTTAAGCGCAAGGAACTCACGGGTGCAGGCGGTCAGGGATGCCATTGGCCGTGAGCCCGCCGGAGATGAGATCTACGCCGCGCTGCCGCGCAGCGAGTGGCGGGTTGCCCGGCAGCTCTAGCGGTGAGGGTTGGTAAACGGCTCTCTCGCGCGGACACAGTGCACTAGGGCGGCCGAACTCGGGATCCATAGGCGGCCGAACTCGGGATCTAGATGGGGTAGCGGTCGGGGCTGACCGGGTAAGTGCGGCCAGCCGGGGTCATCCAGGTGAAGTAGCCGGGCCTGAGCTGCCTCAGCTGCCAGCCGGGCAGGGCCTTGATCTTGTGGTGGGTGCGGCAGCCGCC
>DAHVAR010000077.1 GCA_027314515.1 Actinomycetota bacterium | reverse complement strand
TCGCCGAGATCCCGGAGGCCGCGCATATGGCTCACTTCGACAATCCCGAAGCCTGGCTCTCGGCAGCCCGCGTCTTCCTCGGTCAGCGGTAGCTGCCGCCTGTGACTGAGGTATCCCGAACCCTCATGACCAGCTTGGAAGATCGGCCGAGCGTCCACGCCGCCCACCTGCTGAAACTACCGCGCTGGTCAAGTTCCCGATCTTTACCCCTGCCGCTCCCCCGATACCTGACCAACTTCCCCGCTTCTGGCCCGTAGATGGCCCGCACCCACCGTCGTACGGGTTCCGTCCAGAGTGGGCGCAGCCCATCGCGTAGCGACGCGAAGCGCTCTTGACGGGTTCCGGGAGACACCCATCATTCCCCGTTGGTGGTCCGGGAACGCACTTCTTCCCGGACCGCGCAGGTGCCAGCTTTGGCCTTTCTCCCGCTGGATCGGGTGGCCTCGTCGCCCTGGTGCTCGCGCTCGTCCGGTGTTCGCGCGTCCGCCAGCTCGCGCCGTCGTTGCGGACAGATACCCGGCGCTGACCGATCCGGGGCGGCGAGCCTGGCGGCTGGCGGCCGTGACCGTCGCGCTCCCGCGCAGAGGGGGCGGCACGCCGGGCCGCCCCGGTGACTAGCGGTCCCCTGTCATCGACACCCGTGCCCGGCGCATCATCTTCGCCTGCCCCGACTCCCCGCGGCTTCCTGGCAAAGTCCGCGCGACCTCCCCGGCTCGGGCGCGCCCGCCTACGGCGGCGGCGGGCGTCAGCCCGCCCTTGAAACCGTAGAGAAAGTTGTCACAGAGAATGTCTCCGTTCCGGTGTCCTGTCACGGTAGATGCTTTACAGGTCAGTCCCAGCACATGCTTTACAGGTGCCTCTTCAGTCGGCTTGTCTCTCACTTGTCGCCCGCTCTGTGGCAGGATCGCCTGATGCTGCAACTCTTGGGCTTTATCATCGATTGCCCCGACCCGATGAAGCTGGCGGCCTTCTACTCCCAGGTGACCGGCCGCCCCATCATCGAGGGCAGCGGCGACACCATGGCCGCCATCAGCCTGGGCGACGTCGACCTGGCCTTCCAGCGGGTGGAGGACTACCGACCTCCGCGCTGGCCCGACGGCGAGCACCGCAAGCAGTACCACCTCGACTTCGAAGTCAGCGAAATCGAGCCCGAGCAGCGCCGCGTCGTCGAGCTCGGCGCGACACTGCAAAAGGACTTCATCGGCCCCGACGGCTTCGGCTGGCGGGTCTTCACCGACCCGGCCGGACATCCCTTCTGCTTGTGCCGCCACGAAGGGGTCACGTGGACCGGGGGAAAAGTGGAGTGGCCCTGACCCCGCACTATCCCTGCCGTGACAGGACAAAACCCCTGCCCACAGCCTCCGCAAGGCTGCCCACGTTTCCTAGCGATCCTCGATCGCTAGAGGTTGGGTCCGTCAAGTTAACGGTGTAACTCTGTTTTCTTGTTTCACTTCGGTTGTGGCTGGCTGTACGGAGGTTATCCGCGAGCCTGGCTTGACGCGGGGCGGGAGGCCGTAGCCTGTTCCTGGCGGCGGGCCGGATCTTGATCCGCTCCGCCCCGTTGGGGCCGCTGGTGGCCTCCCGCGAGGGTCCCGTGTCAGGCCAGGCGTCCTGCAGTTCCGCTGAGCCTTCGGGGCGGGCTAGGCTGCGCGCTGCCCGGCGGTGAGGCGGCCGTCGAAGGTGATGTCGAAGGCGTTCAGGGCGGCTTTCCGCCGGTTGGACCACCGCTGGCGGCCTTTCCCGGTGGGGTCCAGGCTCATGATCGCCAGGTACAGGCATTTCATTGCTGCCTGCTCGGTCGGGAAATGACCGCGGGCATTGGCAGCTCTCCTGAGCCGGGCATTGATGGATTCGATGGCGTTGGTGGTGGAGATCACGGTCCTTATCTCCCGGTCGAACCGCAGGAACGGCACGAACTCGGGCCAGGCGTTCTCCCGCAGCCGGACGATCGCGGGGTAGCGCTTCTCCCGCGTGCCGGAGAACTCCGCGAACCGGTCGAGTGCCTCGGCCTCGGACGCCGCGGTGCAGACGGGTCTGAGATCCTTGGCGACCGGCCCCGGTCTTTCTTCGACGCGTGCCTGAAGCTGTTTCGCAGGAGGTGGACAAGACATGTTTGCACTATGGTCTTATCCCAGGTGGCGCTCACCGCGTCCGGCAGGCCCTTCAGCCCGTCGCACACCAGCATCAGGACATCCCTGACGCCCCTGTTCTTGATCTCCGGCAAGACCCGCAGCCAGTACTTCGCCCCTTCCCCGTCGCCGTGCTCGCCGGCCCACAGCCCGAGAATGTCGCGGGTGCCCTCGGCGGTCACGCCCAGGGCCAGGTAGACGGGCCGGTTAGCGACCTGCCCGTCCCGGATCTTGACCACGATCGCATCCACGAAGATAACGGCGTAGACGGGATCCAGCGGCCGGGACTGCCAGTCGCCCATCCCCTCCAGCACCCGGTCGGTGATCGCGCTGATCGTGGTCCTGGATACCTCCGCGCCGTACACCTCGGCCAGGTGCGCGCTGATCTCCCCGTGCGTCAGCCCCTTAGCCGACAGCGAGATCACCATGTCCTCCACGCCCGTCAGCCGCCGCTGCCGCTTGGCCACGATCTTCGGCTCGAAGCTGCCGTCCCGGTCCCGCGGCACCGCGACCTCCACCTTGCCGATGTCGGTCAGCAGCGTCTTTCCCCGGTACCCATTCCTGGAGTTCCCGCCGTCGCGCCCGGCCGGGTCATGCTTGCCGTAGCCCAGGTGGTCATCCAGCTCGCCTTCCAGCGCGTTCTCGATCACCATCTTGGTCAGCTGGCCCAGCAGGCCGCCCTCGCCGGTCAGCGCCAGCCCGCTGGCGCGGGCCCTCGCGGTCAGCTCTGTCAGCACCTGCGCATCCGCTGCCGTCAGCACCGGCTCCTGGGGCTGGGGGCCTGTCATGTCTGCCTGGTCTTCCACTTGGTGTCTCCTGTTTGTCAGGAATTACACCGTTAAGCGTACAGTCCCGCGTCACGGAGTGGGAGGCGACCCGCTGATGCCCGCCGCCGACCGCTCCCGGTCCAGCTCCCCCTACGCCGTCGAGCAGATGGCCGTCACCATGCACCGCTCGGTATTCGGCGCGTGGTGGCGGTGGCGCACCGAGCTGCTCATCCTCGCTGCCCTGGCGGCCTCGTTCTTCTACGCCTGGTCGGTGCTCGGCTCCTGGCTCGTCCCCCTCGTGCTGCTCGTCTCCGTGGTCCTGGTGGCCGCGCTCGTCCCCCACGCCCGCCGGTTCGTCCTGGCCCGGTTCTGGGTGCTGTTCACCCGCCACCGGCTCCAGCGCTCGTTCTGGGAACTGCGCCTGCACACCCGCGCCGGTCGCCTCTCCCTGATCCCGCTCATCACCGCGACCCCGGTCGGCTCCCGCGCGTGGGTGCTGCTGCGAGCCGGGATGACGTTCGAGGACTTCGAGGACTCGGCCCCCGCGTTCGCCACCGCCTGCGGCGCGCTCGACTGCCGGGTCACCGCCGGGCGCTGGGCCTGGCTGCTGTGCATCGACGTCATGCGCCGCGACGTGCTCGGCCCCGCCCGCGTCATCCGCTCCCCGCTCGGTGACCTGCCCACGGTCACCCCCGGCACGCTCGCCGACGACGCCCCCGCTCTGCCGTCCGCTCTGGTGGAGGACTGACCAATGTTCCGATCCCGGCCCGCCCTGCCCGCGCTGCCCCCGTCGCTGTCGATGTTCGATCCCGTCTACGTCGCTGATGACGAGACGGGGCGGCCGGTGTGCCTGGACATGGCCGACCAGGTGGGCATCATCCTCGCGGGCGAGCCGGGGTCGGGTAAGTCCGTGGGCCTGGCCAACATCGTCGCCCACGGTGCTCTGTCCTACGCGGACTGCCGCCTGACCCTGATGGACGGGGCGCTGGTCGAGCTGGGCATCTGGCGGGCGTGCGCTGACGTGTTCGTCGGTCCCGACATCAACCACGCCATCAGCGTGCTTGAGAAGCAGCAGCAGGAAATCACCGAGTGTTGCGAGATGCTGCTCGACACCCGCCGCCGGAAGGTCGTCCAGGGCGACGGCGACCCGATGCACCTGACGGTCATCGATGAGCTGGCGTACTTCTCGGCCACGGTCGGCACGAAGGCTGAGCGGGAGAAGTTCAACACCACCTTGCGGGACTGCTCGGCCCGTGGGCGTAAGTGCGCTCGCCGCTACGTCCTGGCCACGCAGCGGCCCTCGTCCGACATCGTGCCAACCTCGCTGCGGGACCTGTTCGGTTACCGGTGGGCGTTCCGCTGCGCCACCGACGACAGCTCCGATGTCGTGCTCGGCCGGGGCACCGCCAAGACCGGCTACACCGCCGCCGCGATCCCCGACACCGCCCGGGGCGTCGGCCTCCTGCGGGCCGAGGGCAAGCGCGTTCCCCGCCGAGTCAAGGCCGCCTACCTCACTGACGACGAGCTCCACCGTATCGCCGCCCGCGCCGCCGTCCTCCGGGGCCGCTCGTGACTGACGCCCTGGTGCTCGCGCCCGATCCGGCTCCGTGGCCGGATCACCGCCGTCGACCTCACGACGGGGGAGACCGCGACTGCTTACAGCACCGAGGGCGAGCCGGGCCGGGTGCTGCACGTCGCCTGCGGGAACCGCCGCGAGTCTGCCTGCCCTGCCTGCTCGGGCACCTACAAGCGCGACGCCCGCCAGCTCGTCCGCACCGGCCTCGTCGGTGGCAAGGGCATCCCTGAGAGCGTGGCCGAGCACCCTTGCGTGTTCGCCACGTTCACCGCCCCCGGCTTCGGCCCGGTCCACGCCCGCCGGGAGAAGAACGGCCGGGTCCTGCCGTGCCGTCCCCGCCGCGATGCCTCCAAGCGGGCCTGCCCCCACGGCCGCGATATCTCCTGCCCGGCCCGCCACGCCGATGACGATTCCCGGCTCGGCCGCCCACTGTGCTCCGACTGCTACGACTGCTACGACTACGAATCGGCCGTCGTCTTCAACGCCACCGCTGGCGACCTGTGGCGCCGGTTCACGACCTACCTGCCCCGGCAGCTCGCCCAGCTGGCCGGCGTCACCCAGCGGGAGCTTCGGTCGCTCGTTCGGCTGCGGTTCGTCAAGGTCGCGGAGTACCAGGCGCGCGGCGTCGTCCACTTCCACGCCATCATCCGGCTCGACGCCGCCACCGATGACGACACCTATGCCCCGCCCCCGCCAGACTGGACGGCTAGCCTCCTGGCCGGTGCGATCCGAACCGCGGCTTCCTCGGCCTCGGTCACCGCCGACATCGGCACCACCGGCCGGACCCTGCTCGTGCGGTTCGGCGCGCAGACCGACACCAGGGTCGTCCGCTCGGGCACCGGCAACGCGCTCACCCGCAACGCTGTGGCGAACTACATAGCCAAGTACGCCACCAAGTCCGCCGCTGACGCCCCCGGCTTGCCCGCCTACCGGCTCCGCTCCCCGATCGAGCTGGAGCACCTGCGCTGCCCGCCCCACTTCCGCCGCCTCATGGAAACCGCCTGGGTGCTCGGCTACCCCAAGTGGGCGCACTGCCTCGGCTACGGCGGCCACTTCCTCACCAAGTCCCGCCGCTTCTCCGTCACCTTCGGCCAGCTCCGCACCGCCCGCCAGAACCACCGGCGGACCCAGCGTCACCCGGACGGCGAACTCGACCCCTGGGGCCGCCAGGTCAGCGAGACCACCGTCCTGTTCCTCGGTGACTGGCACTACGCCGGGTCGGGTTACCAGGCATCCGACGCTCACGCCCTGGCCCTCATGTCCGCCGCCAACGCCCGCGCCGCCGGTTAGTCCGCCTTCCCGTCACTCGCCCGTCACGCAACCGGAATTGGAGGCCGCAAAGTGCCTGTCACCACTCGGGATCGGCTGCTGAGCGTTCAGCAGGTAGCCGAGCTGTTCAACGTCCGACCGCAGTACGTCTACCGGCTGACCAGCTCGGGGCGGCTGAGCTTCAAGCACGTCGGTCGGCACGTCCGCATTTACGAGTCGGTTGCCCTCGCGTTCATTAAGGACGGCCGATGACCAAGCGCCGCCACTTCGGCAGCATCCGAAAGCGCGCATCCGGCCGCTACCAGGCTCGTTACACCGGCCCGGACGGCAAGATCTACAGCGCGCCGGAAACCTTCGAGCGCAAGACCGACGCCCAGAAATGGCTGTCGGCCAAGGAAACCGAAATCACCCGGAACGACTGGACCAGCCCGGACGCCGGAAGCGTCACGTTTGCTGACTACTCCGCGCAGTGGATGAAAGACCGCATTCTCAAGCCGCGCACCCGCGAACTCTATGACGGGCTGCTCCGCAATCACCTGCTGCCCACCTTCGGCGGGGCAACCACGCTGAACGACATCACCCTGGCCGGCATCCGCCGGTGGCGCAAGCAACGGCTCGACGCCGGTCCCGCTGCGTCCCGCCCCTTCGGCCCGGTCACGGTTGGTCGCCAAGGCGTACCGCCTGCTCCACGCCATTATGGAAACCGCCGTTGACGATGACCTGATCCGCCGGACCCCGTGCCGCATCGACGGCGCTGGCACCGAGGAATCAGGCGAGCGCGAGGTAATCCCGCTGCCGGTCGTCTTCGTCATCGCCGACAAGATCCCGCGCCGGTGGCGCGCCCTGGTCCTGCTCGCCACCTTCGCCCAGCTCCGGTTCGGCGAACTCGCGGGCCTGACCCGCGACCGCCTGGACCTCGACGCCTGCCAAGTCAAGGTCACCGACGCCAAGTCCACCGCCGGGAACCGCACCGTCACCTTCCCCGCCGACCTCGTTCCCGAACTCCGCGAGCACCTGCGCCGGTACTCCGCCAGCGGGACTCGGGGCCTGGTCTTCGTCGGACCCAAGGGCGGCATCCTGCGCCGGAACAACTTCAACGAGACCTGGCGCAAGGCGTGCGTGGCCGCTGGCGTCCCCGATGCCCACTTCCACGACCTGCGCCACACCGGCGGCACGCTGGCCGCGACAACCGGCGCGACGATCAAGGAACTCATGGCCCGGCTCGGCCACTCCAGCCCGCGCGCCGCGATGATCTACCAGCACGCCACCCGCGACCGCGACAAGACCATCGCTGACGGGCTCGGCCAGATCATGCGCGAAACCCTCGCGCCCAAGGCCAAATCCGAGTGATCCGGCCCGTATATGGCCCAACCGCAGATTTCCGGCCCGCTTACTTGCTCGAAGATCGCTTCTCACCTGGTGGAGCGGGCGAAGGGAATCGAACCCTCATGACCAGCTTGGAAGGCTGGGGCTCTGCCATTGAGCTACGCCCGCGCTGCGAACTTGCCGCCACCGTAGCGTACCGGGTCGGCGGGGTTGCCGGGGCAACGGCGCACGACCGCTGGCCGCCGCCGACGCTGGCAGTGCGCTACACGATCGGCGGGAGATGCTGGCCGGGACGCAGGACCGGGCGGAACAGGTCGCCTTTCGCGGCGATGCGGTCCACCACCGTCCGGATCGTGAACTTGTCCGGGCGCAGCGCCGGGTCGTCGAGCTCGTCCCAGTCGATTGGCGCGGACACCGGCGCACCGGGCTCGGCTCGCGGGCTGTACGGCGTCACCAGGGTCTTGTTGCTGACATTCTGCGTGTAGTCCAGGCGGGCAAGGCCGTGCCGCTCGCTCACGTCCCATTTCCAGCTGATCAGCTCGGGGACGACGGCGCCGACTGTCTTCGACAGCCGTTCCACCCAGAGCCTGGTGTCCTGGAAGCTGAGCCCGTCCTCAACCGGGATCCAGATCTGGATGCCGCGCCGGCCGGTGAGCTTGGGCGCCGCCGTGACCCCGAGATGATCCAGGGCCGTGCGGTGCAGCCTGGCCAGGACCAGGACGTCGTCCCACGAGGTGGCCGGCCCGGGGTCGATGTCGATCAGCGCGTAGCTGGGGTTCGCCGGGCTGGCGGCCCGCGCTGTCCAGGCGTGCCATTCCAGCGCGCCGTAGTTGGCCGCCCAGATCAGCGCCGCGGGCTCGTCGATGACCAGGTACGTGCTGGTCTTGTCGCGGCCAGCGGCCGGGTTGTCCCAGCGTGGCAGCCAGTCAGGGGCATGGTCGGGGAGTTGCTTGTTCCAGAACCCGGCCTGGCCGGCCCCGCCGGGGAAGCGGTGCATGTTCAGCGGGCGGCCCGCCAGATACGGCAGGATGACCGGCGCGATCCGGGCCGCGTACCGGATGAGCTCGCGCTTGGTGATAGCGGTCTCGCCCGGCCGCGCCGGGAAGAGTTCCTTGCCGAGGTTGGTAAGCCGGAGTTTCCGCCCGAAAACCTCCCAGGTCCCCGCCTCGCCGAGATCGTCGAGTGCGGCCAGATCCTGCTGATTCGCGCCGGGAACGGGCCGTGGCCGCAACTCGATTGCAGCCCGCGCGGCCGGCAGGTCCGAACGCCAGATCCGGTCCGGGTCTGCCCTCACCTGCTCGTTGGTGCGGCCGGTGAGCACCGATTGCGGGTAATCCTCGGCGTCCCAGCCGCTGACGGCGTACTCGTCGTTCTTGTGCATGAGCAGCCATTGACTGGAGTCTTCGCGGCCGCGGCCGCGCTGGACCAGGATCAGGCGTCCCTTCAGCTTGTGCCCGGTGACGTCGGCGTGCAGTTCGCCGGCCGCGACCGCGGCGACCGGGTCGTCGGTCTCGTGCGGCTCCCAGGTGCCGGTGTCCCAGACGATGACATCGCCGCCGCCGTACTCGCCGGCCGGGATGACGCCCTCGAAGTCGACGTACTCGATCGGATGGTCCTCGACGTGCACGGCCAGCCGCTTGGCCGCGGGGTCAAGTGTCGGGCCGTTCGGGACTGCCCAGCTCGCCAGCACGCCGTTCATCTCGAACCGCAGGTCGTAATGCCGCCGGCGGGCCCGGTGGCGTTGCACGACGAACCTGAGCTGTCCGTCGTGGCCGGCGGCAACGCGCGCGTTCCCGGCGGGCTCGGGGGTGCGGGCGAAGTCCCGCTTGGCGTGGTAGGCGGCTAGCTTGCCGCCGGGCTGAGGATCATCGTCGTGCTTGCCGGAACGCGGCCGGCGGGCGGGCTGAGGCTGGCCGCTTGATACCGCGTTCCCGGAATTACCGGCAGTCCGCCTGACCATACCGCCGATATTCTCACCCTGGGCCGCCCGGCCGAAGTCACTGATGGCCGGGCGCTGCTGAGCCTGGCCTGCGCTGGGCAGATGCGGTCATTATAGGACCATGCACATCGCATTCGTCGATTCCAACCAAGCCGCGCTGGAGGCCATCGCCTGCGCTAAGGATGAAGGTCACCAGGTCAGCTTCATCGAGTCGGCCGATCCCATTTATCCGCGCACCGCCCAGAACATCGGGCTCATCGAGCGTTCGGACTGGGTCACCCGTGAGGTAGCAACCACTGACGCCGCAGCGGTCACCGCGGCGCTGGCAGAACGCCATGCGAAGCACCCGATTGACTTCGCCGTCACGCATAACGAGATGGCGGTCGAGGCAGTCGCGCTGAGCTGCCGGACGCTTGGCCTGCGGGGCACCAGCCCCGACGCGGTGCTCACGGCGCGCCGCAAGGACCTGCTCCGCGCGGCGCTGCGGGATGCGGGGCTGGCCGTGCCCGCCTTCGCGTTAGCGCGAGATGCCGGCGAAGCGCTGGCTGCCGCGGACGCCATCGGCTACCCGGTTGTCATCAAGCCGCCGTCGGGGGCGGACAGCAAGCTGACGTTCGTGGCCCGCGGTCGCGCGGATGTCCGCGCAGCCTGCGAGCAGGCGCTGGGCGACTTGCGCACGGTGCCGCCGGTGTGGCGCCCGCAGTTCTCCCGCGGGCTGTTAGTAGAGGGGCACTTAGCGGGCCCGCTTGTCTCGGCGGAGATCGGGATGCGAGACGGGCGCGGCCATGTGTTCTGCATCAGCGGGCGGACTCGCGCTCGTGACGACGAGGTAATCGAGATCGGCCCGCATATCCCGGCCGAGCTGCCTCCGGACCAGTCGCGGGCATGCGGGGCGTACGCGGAGGCCGTCTGCCGCGCCATCGGGCTCGATCTGGGCGTGTTCCACCTGGAAATGATCGTGACTCCGGGCGGGCCTGTCCTGGTCGAGGCGAACCCCAGGATCATGGGCGGCATCATGCCGACGGTCTACCAGCACGCGGCCGGCCGCAACATCTACACCGAGTTCCTGCGGCTGATATCGGGCGCTCCCGTGGACGGCCCGCCATTGCCTGACGGCTGCGTGACCGGGCGGCGGCTGTTCGCCGCGGTGGACGGCACACTGCCGGAAAGCTGGGACACCGGCTGGCTCGCCGGGTACTCCGGGCAGCTGATCCGGTTCGACTCGCCCGTTGCGCTCGGGCTCGGCCCGCGGCAGGCCGTACGCCGGGGCGACGTCATCGCCCGCGTCATCCTGCGCGGAAGCAACTACCCGGACACCGCGAGGACCTGCGTGGAAATTGCCGGGCACGTGGAGCGGTCGCTGGGCATCAAGCTGATGCGCGGCGAGTATGATAACAAGATATAATATGATAAATACTTTACGGACCTGGCGGACGGGATGACGGCAATGACCCCACAGGCGGCACAGGCAACGATCCGCGACGATCCGGCAGGCCAGCCGCTCGTGGTGGTGACGGCTACGGCGCCCACCCCGAACGGGCCGCTGCATCTCGGGCACCTGGCCGGGCCGTTCATCGCCGCGGACGTGGCGGCGCGGGCCGCGCGGGCTCGAGGGCTGCGCACGCTGACCGTCAGCGGCCTGGATCCGCACCAGAACTACGTCCGCACCAAGGCGGCCAGCCAGGGCCGCGAGGTGACCGAGGTGCTGGACGAATACGAGGGCCTGGTCCGGCGGGCTCTGGGCGCCGCCCGGATCAGTTACGACGTCTTCAACGACCCCAGGGCAGATCAGGATTACCGCGACCGCGTCGGCCTGGTGCTTGACGAACTCGCTGCTCGCGGGATGGTCATCACCGAGCGAACCGCGCTGACCCGCTGCAGCAGTTGCGGCACGACCCTGCATCACGCGTATGTCTCCGGTGACTGCGCCAGCTGCGGCCTGCCATCTAGCGGCGGCACCTGCGAGGCGTGCGGCGCGTTTACCTCGGCGGAGAACCTCGGCCGGGCCAGCTGCGCGCGATGCGGCGGCAGTCCGGAGCGCTTCACCGCGGACATCCCGCTGCTGCGGCTGGAGTCATGGCGCGCCGCCCTGACCGAGTGCTGGTCTGGCGCGATCATGCCGGCCCGGGTGCGCGCGCTCATCGGCCACTACCTGGCCTGCGGGCTTCCGGACGTGCCGCTCGCCTACCCCACCGACTGGGGCATCCCCGCTGGCGGCAACGGGAACCGGGCCGATGTCTGGGTTGAGATGGGCCTCGGCCTCATCACCGGGATCGCCCGGCGGCTTGACCCGGCCGCCGAGGGCCTTGACCAGTACGCGGCCGCGTGGCGGCAGGTCGGTGAGTGGTGGCACTTCCTCGGCATCGACAACGCCTTCTACTTCGCCATCCTGTTCCCCGGCCTGTTTGCGGCCGCAGGGATCGACCCCGGCCGGCTGGGCGGCCTGGTGGTCAACGAGTTCTACCAGCTGGACGGCCTGAAGTTCTCGACCAGCCGCGGGCACGCGGTGTGGGCGCACGAGTTCCTGGCGCAACAGGATCCCGCCACGGTGCGCATGTACGTGTGCTGGGACCGGCCCGACCGGTTCGAGAGCGGGTTCACCAGGGATGCTTACGCCCAGTTCCGGGACTGGATCGCGGCCGCGCTGGCCGACGGCGGAACGCTGCCGCCTGCCCTGGCCGCAGCGGAGGCTCGCCGTGCCGGGCACGCACTCGAACTCGGCACGTTCGATCCGGGCCTGGCCCTGCGCTGCCTGCTCGCCGCGGGCCCCGGCCGGGCCCCGTCCGTCCTGCGCGCGCTCACCGGCGTTGACACCGCGCCATGATCCCCGACGTGGACTCTGGCGCCGCTGGCGCTGCGCCATGACCAGGGGGCACGGTGTCCGGTAAATTCTCGCCGGGCCGGATCGCGCAGTCCGGCGTGCGGTTTTACCGCGGCATCCCCGGCCCGATCAGAGTGCTGTCAGCTGGCGCGCTCATCAACCGGGCAGGCGGTTTCGTCTCTGCCTTACTCGCCCTGATCCTCGCCGTCCGGGGCATCTCCGCTCCGGACATCGGAATAGCTCTCGCGGCCAGCGCGGGTTTCACGATCGCAGGGGCCTGGCTCGGCGGCACCCTGACATCACGTCTTGGCAGCAGGAGGGTCATCGTGACGGCGATGATCGGGTCCGCGCTGGTCACCCCCGCGCTCATCCCGGCAAGTCCGTTCCCGCTCACCGTCGCCATCGTCTGCCTGATAGCGCTGCTTAACCGTGCCTATGTCCCGGCCGCGTCGACGATGGTCGGCAGCCTGTCGACGCCGGCGCAGCGGGTGCAGATGTTCTCGGTTTTTCAGCTCGCCTTCAACATCGGCGCCGCGGGCGGATTCGCCGTCGCCGGGTTCCTGCTCACCCATTCGCTCACCGCACTGCTGCTGGCCGACGCGGGTACATCGGCCTGCTTCGCGATAGCGGCGTTGCGCCTGCCCGCCGGCGCTCCCGCCCCGCTACCGGGACCGCGGGTCACCGACGGTCAGACCCGGAGCAAGGTCCGGCACGATGTCCGGTACCTCGTCTTCCTTGCCGGCGTGGCGCTCGTCGCACTTGCCTACACCCAGTACAACGGCCCGGTGCCGGTCGCGTTCCGCGACCACCACTACAACCTCGAGCTTCTCGGCTACCTGTTCAGCGCGAACGCGATCGCTGTGATCGTCTTCCAGTTGCCGCTGTCCTACCTCACCCGGAGGCTCCCGGTGCGGGTGCCACTCGCCCTCGGCGGGTTGCTGATCGGCGGCGCCTATCTCCCGCTGCTGGCCGGCTTCACCGTGCCGCTCCTGGCCGTCAGCATGGCGCTGTGGACGGCAGGCGAGATTGTCTACGCGCCGACCGCACCCACGGTGGCAGCGCAGATGTCGAACGCCCGCAGCCACGGCAGCTATCAGGGAGCGCTCGACGTCGCTCGCACTGCCGGGCGGGCCGTCGGCCCGTCACTCGGCGTCTTCGCCTACTCCGCCGGGACGTCAGTCCCGTGGTGGGGCTGCGGTGCGGCAGGGCTTGCCGCGACGTGCCTTTTCGTCACGGCCGTACGGCCCGGCCGCAGCCAGCGGACCGGAGACGAGAGCGCCAGGCGCCTCGTGGACGGCGTCCGGCCGGGTGCCGAGGGTACCTAGCGTGTCAGGGCTAGCCGAAAATCCCGGAACGGCGTCTCTCGTCGCCGGGCCGCATAGCGGCACTCACCCCTGCGCCGGGGCTTCCGCGGCGGCAAGCTTCAACGGCTCGTGCCACTCGGCGCGGTCGATCCGGATGCCGTGCTTCGCGATCTCTGCCACCCACCGGTGCACAGATGCGCCGTCGACAAGTTCCAGCCCCGGACCGTCATCCCGCTCGCCTGCCGGGATGAACGCCGACCACAGCGGACGCAAGACGGCGCCGCGATATCCCTTGGCCTGCCACGAGCCCACGCCCAGGTGCAACCGCGTCACGCCGTGCCGGGCGGCATACTCAAGCCTCTCGTAGATCGCCGTGGTGAAGTACTCATGCCCACCGCGCAGCCTGTCGTAGTCAAAGCCGACCAGCCTTCCGTAAAGCGTGGTGCGCCATCGGTAACAGACCGAGATCCCTGCGGTCCCGTCGTCGTCCTCGCAGCTGAACACGACGCTTCGGTCGCTCAGTTCGCGGGCCTGGCTCGCCAGCGTGCGCTCATATTCGGTCAGGGTCCGCTCATTGTGACCATACTTCGCCTGCAAGCGGTACAGCAGGCGCGCGGCATCTGGCCAGCAGTCATCCAGCCTGCGTTCACGGATGGTCCATCCCGCCTCGGCAAACCGCGCCCGGTCCGACCTGATCCTCTTGCGGACCCGCTTGGTCATCCGCTCCGCATAGGCGTCCAGGCCATGGTCGCAGTCGGAGATCTCGGCCTCCGGCAATTCGAATGCGGCCCGCACCCGCGCCACTCCAGCGACCTCGGCCAGTGCCCCCGTGGTGAGAAACGGCAGCACGATCCCGTCGCGCCCGTCCGCCCGCGCCACCGACAGCGCCGCCTGCAGCAGCGCGGCCAGGGTGCGGCGACGGTCGTCGGCCGCATCGGCACCGCCATCGGCCGCATCGGCACCGCCATCGCCCGGCGGCCTGAGCAGGAGCGTGGAGCGGTAGCCCTGGCTTCCGCCGGCCAGCAGTGTCCTGCCGTGGATGCCGAGCAGATCCGCGAATCGCTCGGGGCGGTACCGCACTGTGAACGGGTCGTCCGCCCAGTTCAGCACCAGTGCCCCGGTCAGCCGTCCCCCTTTCCGCGCCAGCAGGTACCGCGACCGCTCGTTCGGCTCGGTCTCGACGTACCTCAGCCAGTCGTAAGACAGGTAGAACCCGTCGTCGCCGACCAGCGCGTCCCAGTCCGGCCCGGGGACATCCGCGAGCCGGTCAGCCTCCCGGATGTCGACCATGGTCTTCCGGCGTGGCCAGCCGACCACGCTTGCGCAACTCGGGCAGCACGCCTTCGCCGAACCAGTACGCCTCTTCCAGGTGCGGGTAGCCGGAGAGGATGAACTCCTCCACGCCGCGGTCCGCGTAGTCCTCGATCAGGTCGGCGACCTGGGCATGGCTGCCGACCATCGCGGTTCCGGCGCCGCCGCGCAACAGGCCGATCCCTCCCCAGAGCCCGGGATACACCTGCAGGTCCTGCGGATCGCGACTGCGCCGGTAGGTCTCGAGCAGCTCCTGCTGCCGCCGCTGCCCGACCGACTCGCTCACCGCCAGGGTGTGCTCGGCGCTTGCGAACTCTTCCGGGTCCGCCAGCTCAAGCAGCCGCGCCGCCGCCGCCCACGCGTCCTCGGGCCGGTCTCTGGTGATCACGTGAACTCGCATCCCGAACCGGAGCGTCCGTTTCTGCCGGGCTGCCATGCTGCGCACGCGCTCGGTTTTCTCGGCGATCTGCGGCGGCGGCTCGCCGAAGCTGAGGTACACGTCCGCCCGCCGTGCCGCGACCTCGATCGCGGGCGCGGATGAGCCGCCGAAGTAGATGTCGGGCACCGGGTCGGGGGGCGCGAACACCGTCGCGCCGCTCACGTTGTAGTACCTGCCGGTGAAGTCGTACGGCTTCTCGTCCCAGGCACCGCGGACGACGTCGAGGAACTCATCGCAGCGCGCGTACCGTTCGTCATGCGGCATGTGGTCGCCGAACCTGCGCAGCTCGTCGGAATGGCCGCCGGAGACCACGTTGAGCAGCACCCGCCCGCCCGACAGCCGTTGCAGCGTACTGGCCTGGTGCGCGGCGAGCACTGGCGAGGTAAGGCCTGGCCGGAACGCCACGATGAACTTCAGCCGCTGGGTTTCGCGGGTGAGCGCGGCGGTCACCAGCCACGCGTCCTCGCACCAGACGCCAGTCGGGGTCAGCACCGCCTCGAAGCCGAGCTGTTCCGCTGACCTCGCGATCTGCGCCATGTACTCGATGTCCGGGGTTCGCGCCACCGCGGCGGCGGTGCCAGTCAGCGGCGAGTGGCCCACCGTCGCCCTTGCGTCGAGTTCGGGAAATGCCCGGTCCGAGATCGTCCGCCCGTCGCCCGACGTCGGCAGGTACCAGTGCAGCCTGATCGTCATGACGCCGTCCGGTGGTAGCCGTAGAGCAGCAGCAGATCTCCCAGCCGGTCTTCCGCCAGGCGCTCGAGTTCGGGTGTGAACGCCTCGCGCCAGCCTCCGATCTGGCCACGGTAGAACGAGAAGACATCGGGATTGAACAGCCTTCCGGACACGTCGTCCGGCTCGGTGCTCGTGACACCCAGAAACTCGAGCACGCGGCGCAGCGCGCGGGTCTGCAGCTGGGCCGTGCCGCCGCCTCTCGGGCCGATCAGCTCCTCGAAGGACGTCTTGCAGATGTCCGGATGGTTCAGCAGCCAGATCATGTGCGCCAGGTCGCGCTGCGCGGGGAACGAGGGATCGGTCAGCGCGTAGGCCAGTTGCTCCTCGGGCGAAGCCTTGGATTTCAGGATCCGGCTGAACACCAGGAAGTCGTTGTAGTTGCTGAAACCCTTGCCGGTCTTGTCGCTCAGGAAATTCACCATCGACAGCAGCACGTCGCGAGGGTCCCGGTAGTTGAAGATGATCTTCGGCTCCCCGGTCTGCGACCACTCGCGCAGGAAATGCCCGTCGAGCTGACGGATGTCGAACTGGTTGACCACCCAGCACACCCCGGCGGGGGTGTCGGCGAAGTCGGAGCCCACGGTCCGGCGGTGAACCTGCTCGATGAACCCAGAGTCGGTCATCTCACGCGAGTACCAGGTGATCAGGGGCTGCGCCAGCCGGATGTGCCAGGACCACCCGAGCGCGTCCCAGGCACGGTCGGTCGCCTCGGCGAATGCCTCCGGACCGGCCGTTTCCAGCTCACCGACGGTCTGCTTGTCATAGGCCAGGCGAGCGATGCGCCAGCGGGTCTCGTCGTCCAGCACGGGCAGGATTTCAGGCCGGAGCCGCACACCCGCCCCGTACATCTTGTAGCCAAGCGCGACCATCAGCTCCTGCAGCAGGTGCGTGCCCGACTTCATCAGCGAGACGATGACGACTCGCTGCGCCTGTCCCGGCTGCGTCGCGGGTGGCATCAGTCTCACCAGCCTTTCAGTTTTCCTGCAGGTTCGCTGCCAGCGGTGGGCCCTCGCCTGCGTCAGCCGTTATCGCAGCGGCGATCTCGCCGACCCGGATGGCAGTCGTGGACAGCAGCGTGGAAGATATTCCGTGCGTGGCTTCAGTGCAACCCTGAAGGTAGATCCCGCAGCGCATTCGCCTGGCCGTGACCACCCGATGGCACCGGTCCACGCGCAACGAGCCGGATGGCCCGGTCTTGCAGTAGCTGCCAAGCTCACCGAGCACGCTCAGCGGGCTGCGCGGCCGGTATCCGGTGGCATAGATCAGCCAGTCGGCATGAACCATCGTGATCCTCCCGTCGGGCAGGAACAGCAACTCGACGTCCAGCCCAGGCTCGCTCTGGTGTACAGCGGCCACTCGTGTCAGGTTGCGGATGATCAGGCGCGGCCGGCCTTCGACGAGTTCCTCGTAGGCTCGCTGGCCCAGCTCAGTGATGAGGTCGATGTCGACGGCGGAGTAGTTCGTGTTCGCGTGATAGTCGAAGAACAGCTGCTTGACCTCGTCAGGCGACCGGAAGAACAGGTCCACGGTGTCCGGGTCGAATATCCCGTTGACGAAGGGGCTGTCGTCCGATGGGCTGTAGCCGTACCGGGTGAACACCGAGTACACCCGAGCCTGGGTGAACCGCCGGTGCACGTATTCCACTACCTCCGCTGCGCTCTGCCCCGCGCCTACCACCACGAAGGTCTGCTGCCTGTCGTCCGGGACACCGGCCAGGCGGTCGAGGAACTCGGCGCTGTGCCAGACACGCGGTGACGCTGGCGTGTCGGCCGGCAGGTGCGGTGCCAGCCCGGTCGCCACCACCACGTTGCGGGTACGGTACGTCACCAGGCTCCCGTCCGCAGTCCGCCGGGCCATGACGTCGATGTACTGCACGTCGTCGCCGAGCATCACGGGCTTGGCGTCGATAACCTCCACACCGTAGGTGACTCGATGCCGCAGGCGATCGGCCGCCCAGGAAAGGTAGGCGTGGAACTCTACCCGGCTGGGATACAGGTTCTTCTGGTTGATGAAGGCAGCCAGGCGGCCCGCCTGGTGCAGGTAGCACAGGAAGCTGAAATCGCTGGTCGGGTCGCGCATGGTGACCAGGTCTTTCAGGAACGAGACCTGGAGGTTCGTGCCGCCGATGAGCATTCCCCGGTGCCAGCCAAATTTCTCCTGGCGTTCGACAAATGCGGCGCGCACTGGCCGCGCCGGAGTCCTGCACCGTGCCTGCTCCTCCAGCACGATGGCGAGCGCCAGGTTTGACGGACCGAAGCCGATTCCTAGGACGTCGAGGATGTCAGCGCTCAGGTCGGCCGCGGCTCGGACCGAGCGGCTGACGGATAAGTCAGTCATCGGCGGCAACTAGCGGCAGGCTGCCGATGCTACCCGGTCAGCCAGCATCGCCGTCTGCTCTCCCCTCGGGCATCCAGTACACGCTCAACGCCACGAGCGGCTGGTCTTCTGACCGGTTGACCAGGATATGCGGCTCCTGCGGGTCCATGAGGACGGCCGTGCCCGCCGGGGCCGGCCTGGCCGAACCGCCGGGGACCCGTACTTCACCGCTGCCCTGTACGACGATGAACAGCTCCCGGTCAGGATGCTGGTCGATGTCGCTGTGACCGCCGGGCGGAACCACGCACCACATGGCTCCGAATGGCAGGTCACCCGTTGTCGTGTACTGAGTCCACCGCCCGACAGTGATGCCGAACTCTTGCGAAAGCTCTGCCGAATCGCTGGCTAAGACCTGCACCGTCACATCCCAAAAAGGCACGACATGTGGTTACTGGGCATTCAAGAATACTCTACAGTGATATGCCGGAAAGGCTCTGTAGCGTGACAGTAATAGTTTTGGCTCCCCTGCGCCACATCGACCGATCTTGTCGCGCGCTGACTGAGCTGACTGAGCGGAGTTGCGCGGCCTGCCGCGGGCGCCCGCTCTCTCCGACGGCGAGGCGGGCGGGCTGCTCAACGCGGTACTGGACGCAGGGATCAACCTGATTGACACCTCGGTCGACTACGGCACCAGCGAGGAGCTCATCGGCAGGCACATCGGCCACCGGCGCGATGAGTACTTCCTGGCGTCCAAGTGCGGCTGCCCGCTGAACCCGCCGCCGGAGGTGACCGGGCCGTACGAGCATG
>DAHVAR010000076.1 GCA_027314515.1 Actinomycetota bacterium | reverse complement strand
ATATCGCGGCGCTGAACCTCGGCTCGTGGCAAGCGGTGACCTTCGGGCAGTCGTTTCACCGGGTCCGGCGGCTGGAGGTTGCCGAGGCGGTCTATGACCTGCTCGTGCCGGGTGGCTCGCTGGTCCTGATCTCGCACCACGTCGACGGCCGTCCACGGCCTGCCGATCCGGGGTACCCGCAGATTCCCCATGCCGCGGTGCGGCAGCTCATCCTCGACTACCTCGGTGACGGCACGCGCCGTTACCTGGCAACCTGGGACGAGGGCCAGCCGGCGCGCTTTGAGGACACTCTGTCGCAGACCCGGTTCGGCGGCTCGCGCACCATCTACGCGCCTGGGCGCCCCGACCTGATCGAAGACATCGACACCGTTGTGGCCGGCTACTTTTCGCTGTCGTACGCCGCGCCCCGATGGTTCGGGAACCGCCGAGCCGACTTCGAGTCCGATCTACGTCACCTGCTGCGCGAGTGCTCGCCAGACGGTCTGTTCTGGGAATGGCCCGGTGACACCGAACTCGTCATAGCCACGAAGGGCCAGCGGTCAGGCGGCTGATTCTTCGCGCGGGCCGCGGCGGGCGACTGTATGTGTCTGCATCCGTGCTCTGGACGTGAACGCACAGATCTGCCGCCGACCGGATCGTGCCGGGCCTGGACGCGCGGCTTACTGGCTCACTCAGGACGCGCCTGGGTCAGCGCCTCGAGATCCGCCAGACTCCGCGCGGAGTAGCAGATCTCCAGGGCCGTCATTTGACACGCGGCAATTACATGCGCGGTGCGGAGGTCCAGGAACGCCGTCCCGCCACGCGCCGCGCAGTTCCTCATCAGATAGGTCTGTGGCAGTCTCGTCAGGTAGCTTGAGCATGCGGGCGGCGGCCCGCTGGTTCGCCACCCGGCGCAGGGCGGCATTCACGGTCGCCACCTTGCTCTTGGTGCCGAGTTCCTCGCCGGCCAGTGTGAGAGCCCAGCCAGCGCCGCCGCGGCACGGAATGAGCTGGCCGAATAGCTGCATGCCGGGCAGCCGGCCGGCGCTTACGACAGGCGGCCGTCCCGGAGGGTGAGCACCCGGTCCGCGAGATCTATGAGCGCCTTGTCGTGGGTCGCGACGATCCCGGTCAGGCCCTCCGCGTGCACGATCTGGCGCAGCAGCATCATGATCTGCGCACCGGAAGCCGCGTCGAGCTGGCCGGTCGGCTCGTCGGCGAGAAGCAGGCTGGCGTTGTTCGCCAGTCCTCTGGCGATGCCGACGCGCTGCTGCTCGCCACCGGAGAGTTCCTGCGGGCGCAGCTGCTCTTTGCCCTCGAGCCCGACCAGCCGGAGCAAGTCCCGAGCGCGCTGCTCGCGCTCCGCGGCGGGCCTGCGGGCAAGCCGCATGGGTACGCCGACATTCTCCGCCGCGGTGAGCATCGGCAGCAGCGCGAACGACTGGAAGATCATCGCTATCCGCTCGCGGCGCACCGTGCGGAGGCCGTCGGCAGCCATGCCGGTGAGCTCCCGGCCCTCGAACCAGACCTGGCCATCAGTGGGCCGGTCCAGTCCCGACAGAATGCTCAGCAGCGTCGTCTTGCCCGAGCCCGACCGGCCGACGAGCGCCACCAGCTCTCCCCGGCTGACTGCGAACGACACCCCCCGCAGCGCCCGCACCTGCTGCGCGCCGGTACCGAACGTCCTGACAACCTCGCGCGCCTCGACCACCGGGCTCATGGCTGACCGTCACTGCCCGGCCGCTGACGGCGATCGCCTGAGCCGGGCACCTGACCTGGCCACAGCGTCACGTGGTCGGGTTCCAGGCCGAGCCGGACGCGTTCGCGCAAGTCGAGCGCCTCGACGTAGTCGGCTGGCAGCTGCAGCCTGCCCGCCCTGTCCAGCGCGGCATACTGCACCGCCACCTCCGACGCCGCGCCGTCGGCGCCTGTTTGGGTACTACGCAGCACCTCCGAGCTGATCCTCCCGTCCCTGATCGCGATCGTCCTGTTGACGTGCTCCGACACGGACGAGTCGTGTGTGACGATCAAGACCGTGGCCCCAGTCTCGGAGTTGGCGGTCCGCAGCGCCGCGAAAACATCGGCCGCGGCCTGGTCGTCAAGTTCGCCGGTCGGCTCATCGGCGAGCAGCACCCTCGGCTGGTTTGCGATCGCCACGCCCACCGCCACCCGTTGCTGCTGGCCGCCAGACAGTTGCGCGAGCCGCTTGCCTGCGCAGTCCGCCACCCCGAGCATGTCCAGGACCTCCGCGATCCGGCGCCGGCGCTGCGCGCGCCGGAGCCCGGCAAGCCGCATCGGCAGGGCCACGTTCTCGGCCGCGGTCAGGTGCGCGAGCAGGTTCCTGCCGGTCTGCTGCCACAGGAAGCCGACCGTATGGCGCCAGTAGTCGACCCGTTCCGCGCCCCGCATCGTCAGCAGGTCATGCCCGGCTACCCTGGCCTGGCCACCGGTCGGCAGGTCCAGCGCGGCGAGAATATTGAGCAACGTCGACTTGCCGCTGCCGGACGCGCCGACGAGGGCAGTGAGCTCACCAGCGCCGACCGACAGGTCCAGTCCCTGCAGCGCCTGCACTTCCACGCCGCTGACCTTGAAGATCCGCACCAGCCGGTCGCAGTAGATCACCGGTTCGGGCTCGCCAGAATCAGCCTCACGGTTTCCCGGCTGCGCCCGGCCCGCGGCTATGACCTCGTCGATCGTGGACATGTCTGCTATCCGGCCCCCTCCACGCGTAGCGCCCCAGCGGACTGCTCCCGGCCCGCCAGCGCGTTCTCCGCGGCCACGGCAAGCAGCGCGAGTGCCACCGCGCCGGCCACCGGGACTACCATCGCCGCGGCATTCAGGCTGACCGGCGCCGGCGACGCTGAGCCCGTGACCGCCGCCAGGTTGATGACCTGGCGCGAGATCAGCGATAGCGCGCCAGCCGAGGCGACGGTGCCGGCCACCGCGATCGCGAGCAGCGGCACTGCGTCGAACAGCACGAGCGTGCGAGCCTGTCCGCGCTCCATGCCGAGCCCGTTCATCCGGCTGCGGATCGTGCGCCTGGCCGGAGCGGTCGCCGCCAGCGCGAACAGCAGGGCCGCGGCGCTGAGCACTGCCGCGGCCCACGTGCTGGCCGTGATCAACCGCACCGCATACTGGGCCGCCGACCGGCGATCCGCGCGCAGCAGGTCTGCCCGGAACGTGTACTGACCGCCCGGCACTTCCTGCCGGGCGACCGCGGTGAGCGCGGACGGCTGTGCCGTGGGCCGGGTGAGCAGCAGCGTGCTCGGCCCGGTGATCGACGGGAACCTGGCCTCCGCAAAGGCCGGCAGCACCACGTAGTTCCCTCCGGCCGGGAAGGCGGGCGTCCGGCCGATCCCGCCCGCGACGATCACGGGCAGCCGGACGCCGTCAAGTTCCAGCACCTGCCTGGTCCCGATGGTGGCGGTGACCGACGGGCTCGCGGCCGCCCCGGCTGAGATCAGGATGGGAACGGGCCCTGCCCGGCGAGCCAGTGAGCCCGCGGGAAACTGTGGCCACGGAGTGCCCGCCGCCAGCGACCCGTACTGGCCGGGGCTGACCACCGCCAGGCCCACCGCAGCCGTGCGCCCGGTGGGCGAGACAAGGCTCGGCGCGAACACGGTCGTGCTCGTGGTCGTATACACCAGCGCAGTGCGCCGGACGCCCGGCACGGCGGCGAACGCTCGCTGCGCGGTGGCGCTGATCACGTTGTTGCCGGTCGCGGTCACCACCGCGTCGGCTCCGGTGGCGGCCCATGACGCCGTCACCTGGCCGGCCGACACCGAGGTGAGCAGCATCCAGCCGAACACCGCCAGCGTCAGGGTGAGCACGAGCGCGAGCGCGGGCAGGACACTGCTGTGCCGGGACCGCGCGGCGCTGGCCAGGCCGAGGAATGAGACCGGGCCAGGGCGCCGGGCGGCCAGCGGCAGCAGGGTCCGCACCGGCAGCGGGTACAGCCGCGCCACCAGGATGCTCGCCGCGATCGCGACCAGCACCGGGCTGGCCACGGCCAGCGCGTCGGTGCCCGAGTACCCGCGCACCCGCAGCGCGACGACGGCGGCCACCGCCACCGCCAGCACCGTCAACTCGGCCACCAGGCGCCGTGGCGAGTCGTGCCTCGCGGTCAGGTCAGCGCGCCGGGCCGACCTGGCCGAGCCGCCCTGGCGCACTCGCCAGGCGCATCGGACGGGCACGGCCCCGATAGTCAGGACGGCGGTGGCGGCCGGAAAGAGCCAGCCCCATGTGCCCGTTCCCGGTGCGGACACGGCAACGAGCGCGACGGTGACGCCGATGGCGAGCCCGGGGCCCGCAGCGCCGCAGGCGCGGCCGAGCGAGCGGAGCGCCACTTGGCGCAGGCTGCCGCCGCGCGCCCTGGTCAGCGCGAATTCCGGCTCGTAGGACCCGGCGGCCAGACCGGCGCACAGCAGGGTGAGGAGCAGGCCGGCGACGAAGAGCCCGTCAACGACCAGCGCGTCGATGCCGCCGGTCGCGGAAATCTGGGCGGCGATCGAGGACAGCGCGCCGGGCAGTGCCGAGCTGACCGATGGTGGCCCGCCGAAGCTGAAGCCGGCGGCCTGCGCAGCGTGGAGGGCAACATTCGAGCTGGTCACAGCATCGATGGCGGCCGCGAGGTGACCAAGTTCCTGCGGCTGGAGGCCGGCGGTCTGCACCGGGAAATACCAGTTGCCGCTGAGGTTAGCGGCCGGCTGGGCCTGCTGCATGGCGCCCAGCTCGGCGGGGCCGACGACGACGCCACCAACCCAGTACTCGGTCCGCGGCTGCCCGTTCCGGTACGGCGCGGGCTGCACGTCCGCCGACGACCAGAACAGCGCACCGGGCTTCGGGCCGATGATGCCGGTCACGCGCAGCCAGACGGGCTGGCGGCCGGCCATGCCGAGGTCCTGCAGCGACCCAGGGTGCAGGCTGAACCGCGCCGCGTTGGCCTGTGTCATGACCACCTGCAGGACCAGCGCATTCCGGTCCGCGGCGGATCCGCCGGGCACGCCAGTCGTGGCGGCACCGGGCCAGTTGCCTGCCACCAGGATGGCATCCTTGAGCAGCCCAGAGTCGTAGCTGACCTGCAGCTTGGGGAACTGGGCCGGGAATGGCGCGACGATCGCGGACGGTGCGGCGGTTGGCAGCCTCAGCAGCGGACCCGCCGCGAAGACCCGCCAGCCGGCCGAGGGCGAGCTGACCAGCGGCCCGAACCGCGCCGCGACCGCGGCACCGAATGCCTGCTGCTGGCGCGGCGTCAGCATGCTGGCCGGGTGGCCGGCCTCGGGGAACCAGCCGGCCGCCACCTGGATCGTCCGCTGCTGCGGCGACAGCCCGGCCAGCGCGGCCCGGCTGGCGCTGGCGCGCGTGGCCGCGACCTCTCGCGGTCCGGCCGTGGCCACGAACGCGGTCAGGCAGGCCACCAAGCCCAGCGCTACTGCCAGCCGGGCCCCGGCAGCCCCGATCACGATGCTGCGCAGCTGCCGCATCATCACGCACCGCCCCCGGCGCGCGGGGCCTGCCTGACACGCCCTTGCTGCGGCGTCATACGTCCTCCTCGGCACGCAGCCGGGCCGCGGCCTGCGTGCCGCGCACGACGGATACCGCGACGGCCGCCACGGGGAACGCCGCGATCACGGCGGCGATGACGAGCACCGGTGGCAGCGGGATCCGTACCAGGACCGGCGGCAGCGGGCGAGTGGCCTGCGCGGTCAGCGTGACCGCGGGAATCACCAGCCTGCTCAGCAACAGCCCGAGTGCCAGGCCTCCGGCCGCGGCCGGCACCGACACGATCCCCTGCTCCAGGCACACCACGCCAGCCAGCTGCCGGGGCGTGGCGCCGAGCGCATCCAGGACCGCTACGTCGCGGCCGCGCTCGCGTACCGTGCCCACGCTCACTATGAAGCCGAGACAGGCCAGCACTAGCGCGATGATCGTGACGGCCAGCATGGAGCGCAACGGTGCAAGGGCTAGCAGCTGGCCGCTCAGCGAGCGCCGCACCGCCGCCACCGTCTGCACGGTGCTTCCCGCGGGCAGGTGCGCGAACGCGGGCCGGCCGGTACCGCCGGTCCACCATTGCGTCACCGGCACCGACGCGCCGCCGTTGGCTTCCAGGTACGCCTGCAGTGTTGCCTGGTTCACTATCAGCCCGCCGCCGGGGCTGGTGACCGTCGGGAATGCGACCACTTCGCCGGCCAGCAGCACGGGGACCGGCTGAGACAGCGGCGACACCTCGACGACGGCACCGAGATGCTGCCCGCTGGCGGCCAGGAACGCCCTGGTGGCAATCGCCGGGACCGCGGCCGGGGCGCGCGGCGTGATGGCCACAGTCGCGTCAGCAGCGCTGCCTGCGCCGTAGCCGTCCATCACCCCGGCTCCGGTCTCGAACGTCAGGATGCCCTGCTGCGCGGGCCGGCTCAGCGTGGCGTGCTGCGGCGGCCCGTAGGCCGAACCGCCCAGCGGCGACTGCAGGCCCGGCGCCGAGATGCTGACCTCGGGTGCCGCGTGCCCGGCCTGCCACACGGCGGGCAGCGGCGGGCCCGCCTGACCCCGACTGCCGACCGGGCGCACGGGTCCGACCGTCAGCGTCGCGCGCTGCGCGGGGTGGAAGGGCGGCAGCTGGTAACTCAGGGCGAACCCGGTCAGCGTCAGCGGGTAGTCCGCGTGCGAGCCGACCGCGACATCGAAGCGGTGCCGTGCCCCGTCGGCTGGCAGCGGGCCCGCCTGGAGCTGGTAGCTCACCCCGGCGGCGTCCGACAGCTGCACCATCAGGCTGGCGCCGGACAGCTCCGACCGGCTCAGGCTGGCCACCACCTGTAGCTGCCGCGGCCTGCCTGGCAGTCGTTCACCCGGCGCGGTGCGCGCCCCTTCGATGGGGAGGTACGGATCAGCGGCGGGCTTCACTGCCAGATCGCTGCGCACCGGAGTGATCCGCCTGGCCAGGGACGGGTCCAGCGCCAGGAACTCGGCCTGGTTGTTGTCGGGCAGGCTGAATGTCGCCGCGATGACAGGCATCGCATCCGCCACGCCGCGGGCAGCGGTGACGTCGGCGACCTGGCCGACTGGTAGCTGCGCGGCCGGGGGCAGCGTGACGCTGGCATTGGCGCCGACCGCGAAGCCTGCCTGGTCCCGTACCGACTGCTGCCAGCTGCTGACCTCGCCCAGGGCGAGCACGCTGATGGCCACGGCCATGACGGCCAGCAGCGCCGGGCCTACCTGGCGCAGGCTGCGCCTGCTTATCATCCAGGACGCGGTAGCCACCGTTATGCCGCGGCCGCGCGCCGCGGCCCGCTCGGTCAGCCGGGTGAGCAGCGGCAGGAGCCTGAGCATGAGCAGGGTGCCGCCGGTCAGCGCCAGCGCTGGCGCGAGGACGAGGACCGGATCGACCCCGATGGCGCCGCTGAGCCCGCTGCTGACGGGCGCCGAATAGCGCGAGAGCTGCCATCCGGCCAGCGCCGCCAGCGCCGCCACGGCCAGGTCTGCGCCGCTGGACAGCGCGGCGCTGATGGTCGCATCCCGGCCGGCCGCCGCCCGCCTGCTGACGGGCGTGCGCGGCCGGCGCAGCCACGGCAGGGCGATGATCACCGCGCAGCCGGCTCCCACGCCTACGCCGGCCAGCCAGGCCGCCGCCGGCAAGCCCGCAGGCAGCCGCACCGGGCCGCCGCCGATGCTGCCCAGCCTGGCGACCAGCGGCGCCAGCCGTGCCCCGAGCAGCGGGCCGACCACGGCTGCCGGGACTGCCAGCAGCGCAGCGTCCGCGCCGCCCCTGGCCGCCAGCTGCAATCTGGTGGCGCCGCGCGCCATCAGCAAGCCGGGCTCTCCGGCCCGCCGGGAGGCGAGCAACCGGACCGCGACAACCAGCGCTGCCCCGGCCACCACGAGCACGATGAGCTGACCGATGAGCAGCTGGGAACGCGCGACCTCCAGCGCCACAGCCTGATCGCTGAGCAGGCCGGGCAGGCCGGAGGTGACCGTCGGCCCGAGCGAGGCCGAGTTGGTCAGCCTCGTGATCGCAGCGCCGATCGATGAGCTCAGGCTTTGCAAGTTGCTGGCCGTCATCGCGGCGAAGTCCGGCGTTGCCAGCCACGCCGCTGCGGGAGCCGGCCCGGGCCAGGCCCCGGCCGGCTCGGGGGTGATCAGCGGACCGTACACGGTGAAGCCGCCGGCCGTGCTCATCGCAGCGGGCCCGAGCGGCCAGAGCCGCCAGTACGCGCTGGCCGGCTCGGCTTCCGCGTAGGTGCAGGCGATGCGGACGCGCACTCGCGCCCGGCTGATGCTGTCGCGGAGGGTCAGCGTGTCGCCGGGCGCCAGCCTCAAGCGGTGCGCTGCAGCCGCCGGCGCACACACTGGCACCACGCCGCCGGCGCTGCGATCCGTGGCTGGCCAGGTCCCGCCAACCAGCCGCAGGTGCTGCCGAACGCCAGTGGCCGAAAGCAGCAAGGTCTGCGCCCCGCGCCCGCCGGAGCCGGGCGGCAGGTCGAGCGGGTCGGACTGCCGCGCGGTCAGGATCCGCAGGGGCAGGCCGGGCGCGCCGCCGGTGAGGACTCGGGTTACCAGCGGCGATGCGTCGCCGAAGTGCTGTGTCTGTGCCGTGACGAGGATCGAACTCGCCGGATCGCCGGCCAGCGCCTGGCGGTTGGCGGCGGCGGCAGAGGCCGAGGCGAATGCGGCGGTCGCGGCGGTCGCGACCGCCGTGACCAGCACCGTCAGCGCGGTGACGGCGAACGCCAGCCGGTGCAGCGTCAGGTAGCGCAGCGGGAGTCCGTGGCATGCTGACGCGGACCTCCTCCGCCGAAGCTGGCGACCCTCTGATTCAAATCAGGCGATTCCCCATTATCTGGCCAGCATCGTGTTACGCGGAAGCCAGATTCTGAGGCGTTAGCGGCGGAGAGCTCGTGCCCTGAACATCGCCGCCGCGCCTCAGCGCTACCCTGGTGCCTGCGCTGGGGGTTGAACCGCGTTCCCGGATCGGCTTGTCGGAAGGAGCACCGTTGAGCGACTACGACGTGCGGATGGTCGTCTTGTCAACTGACGACCTAGATGAATCGATCCGGTTTTACACCGAGACCCTCGGGATGCCCCTGAAGTTTCGCGATGGAGCCCACTTCGCAGCCATTGACGGCGGGTCGGTCACCATCGCCCTGGCGACGGCGGTGGACCACCCTATCCCCGGGCAGGTCGTCGTCGGCATCAAGACCGCCGATGTCGACGCCGCTGCGCAGGCTATTGAGGCCAGCGGCGGCGGCATCGTGAAGGCCCCGTACAACGACGCACACGAACGCCGTGCCGTGGTCTACGACCACAAGGGGAACGGCCTGGTTTTCTACAGCCCGCTGGCCTAGTGAACGGCATCCGCGCGCTAGCCATAGGCTGAACCGGTTCGCCCGGAGCACATGCCGGTACGGTGCTGCCATGGCGATCAGCACGCGCCCGCTCGGGCGCACCGGAACGGACGTGACGATCCTCAGCTACGGGGCCATGGAGTTGCGCGGCCTGCCGCGGGCGCCCGCTCTCTCCGACGGCGAGGCGGGCGGGCTGCTCAACGCGGTACTCGACGCAGGGATCAACCTGGTTGACACCTCGGTCGACTACGGCACCAGCGAGGAGCTCATCGGCAGGCACATCGGCCACCGGCGCGATGAGTACTTCCTGGCGTCCAAGTGCGGCTGCCCGCTGAACCCGCCGCCGGAGGTGACCGGGCCGTACGAGCATG
>DAHVAR010000061.1 GCA_027314515.1 Actinomycetota bacterium | reverse complement strand
CCGGCCCTCGCCGGGCCGGCCGGGGGGCGCCGCGCGCATCAGGCGGGTACGGCAGCCGGAGGGTGCCGCCCCGCGCGCCGTCATAGCCGGGCTCCTCGTAGACCGGTGCTCGCCGGCCCTGGTCCCGGTAGCCCTGCGGCGGACCGTAACCCGGAGGGGCGTAATCCGGGGCGCGGTAGCCCTGCGGATCGTAGCCCTGCGTGTCGTAACCGGGTGGCCGGTAGTCCGGCGGGACTACCCGGCGGGGTTGCGCCAGCGGGGGCGGCTGGCCGGCCGCCCGGCGCATGCCGGGTGGCTGCGCCCTCGGCGGCCGGAAATCGGGCCCGGCTCGCGTCTCGTCCGCTGGCCGGGCATGGCGCGCGTGCCGCCGGGCGGCCCGGCCGGTCCGGCCGGTCCGGTCCGGCGCAGCCTCGGCCGCGCCGTCGTAGCCGACAGTTGCCGGTCCTGGCCCTCTCTCCCGATAGCGGTCTTGCCCTTCGAACTGGAACGTCGGCTCTGCGCCGCCAGCCCAATCGCTCGCCCGGTCGCGTCCGCCATCGTCCCCCCAGTCCACGCCGGACAGGTCGATGTGCCACCCGGTGTCATCGAACAGTGGCCCGGTGTAGTCCTGGCCAGCGCTCCAGCCCGGCACGGCGGGCCGGACATCCCAGCCCCGGCCGCCGGAGTCCGGATACGAGTCCGGCTCGGGCACCCCGGTGGTCATCAGCCTCCTGTCGTCACGGCCCTGGCGCATTAGCTCGACCGAGCTGCGTGCGTTCAGCCATGACGGTATCCGGTTCTGCTGGCTTTGTGCTGTCCTCACCGCCCTGATCTGCGGCGGGACCGGGATCGGCAGACTGGCCGGTGCCAGCGGACGGGCGACCGCGGCGCACCACGCGGGCGGCATAGGCGATGAGGAAGATGCCCAGGGCGGCAGCACAGATGATCACCACAAGGACGCCGACCTGAGTCGCCTCCACGGTCATCGACAGGCTCTGGGACGGAAGCGTCAATGGCTGGCCGCCGGCGTTCAGCGGCGTGATGGTGACCACGGTCGAGCCCACCTGGGTCGCCTGAACAGTCAGCTTGACCGCCACCGAGGTGCCGGCCGGAACCGTCACCAGGCCGCTTGGCTGCATGGTGATCCTGACGCCGGTGGCATGGCTGTATTGCAGCTGCAACCGAACCCGGATGGGGTAACCGAGCCGGTTGTCGATCGACACCGGCACGCTGCCCTTCAGCCCGCCGAGCACGACCTTGGGCTCGGCGAAGATCTGCACGCCCTGCTCTTGACTGGCAACCTCGCTGGTGATCGTCCGGAGCATGGCCAGCGCGGTGCCGCTCGCAGCGCCCTGCCACGCCGATGACTCCGCGGTGGAGACCGCTAGCGACAGCGCGTTGTCCGGGCTGGCGGCCATGTCTTGCAGCTGTGCGATCTTACGGTCGGCGCTGGCGAGCTTGCGCAGTTCGCGCCGGCTGATCTGGGTCGGCGAGACGGCCCAGCCGGAGTTCGGCGGCACCTCGGGAACGTGCTTGCCGCTGGTCAGCGAGGTCAGGCCGGCCGGGCTCAGCCACGGCGCCGCCGCTGTCGCGGCGAGCAGGTCCGCGGCCAGGCCCGCTGCCGGGTCAAAGCGCCGCGGCGGCGCCACGATCAGGGCCGCGCCCGGGTTCTGCTCAGCTTCCAGCGCGGTCTGGGCCAGGAAGTCCTGCGCGATCGCGAACGCCGAGTCCGGTGCGCTGCCGGCAGCGGCGAGAACCCGGGTCAGCGAGTCGTTGGCCAGCAGGACGGTCATGTAACCGCCTGCGCCGTTCGTCACCCGAACCGCCGTCGTCGTGACGCCCGGCATCGCGGACTGGCTCAGCACCAGCGTGCGAATGCCGTCCTGGGCCGCGAGGTTCTCCACCGTCGAGTAACCGGCGACGCCGCCTGCCGGCCAGGCGACGCCAGCGGCCTGGCTCAGGTCAGGTGTGCTGGCACCGGCCGCTGATGACCGGGGGTTCCGGCGCAGGATCTGCTGGCCGATCTGCTGGCCGAGGTAAAAGGACAGCTTCACGTCCGGCGCCTGGCCGGGGTTTGCTACCAGCGCGGCCACGTCCGGGTCGGCGTACGCGGTGAAGAACACCGGTTCAGCCGAGGTCACCTGCCGGAGCCTGGCGAGCCAGCTCCGAGCCGCGCTCGCCCAGCGCGGCCGCGCGCCACGGCAGCCCGCAATGGCCCGGACGTTGGCCAGCAGGGCCGGATCGATAGCCCAGGTAACGCCGTCGTACCTGGACAGGTTCTGGGGCGGCGGCTCGGATCGGACCACCCGGCCCTGCGGCGACCGCCCGGATCCGGCCGCAGCCGAATAGGCAGCAGCGGCGCCAGCGGAATCCTGGCCGGCCGCGACCAGCTCGCCAAGCCGTCCGCCGCTGCGCAGGCTCGCGACCAGCGCCTTAGCGCGCGCCCCCACGCAAGAGTTCTGCCAGGGCTGACCGAGCAGCGGCTTGCCGATCAACGGCATTACCCACGAGATCTGGGTCCGGGCCGGGATGGAGCTGCCGTACGGGCCCTTCCTGGCCGGCACGTACGGCAGGAACGTGGTAGTGGCGGCGACCGGCAGCTGGACCTGCCCGGCTGGCGCTTGCGTGGTCTGCACCTGGCTGATCTGCACCTGCGCGGTCAGCGGGTACACGCCGAATCTCGTCATGCCGATCGAGTTGGCCTTCACCTGAACAGACCACCGGTCCGTGCCCCCTGGCCGCAGCGGTCCCGCCGATTGCCAGGTCCCGTGGGGCAGCGGCGTACTGGCAAGATCATCCTGCGAGTTGCCGGCCGGTCCCAGCTTGATGGTGCGGCTGACCGGCGCGCTGGAGCCCAGCAGCTGCACCGACAAGCCACTGAGCGGCTGGCTCGCCGTGCTGGTTACCAGCCCGGTCACAGTGATCGTGGCGCCTGGCGCAGCCTGCTGCGGGGTCATGCCGGTGATAACGACGCTGACCTGGCTGGCTGCGGACCGCTGGCTGGCTGCGGACCGCTGGCCGGCCGCGGCGACGGCCGGAGCCTGGCCCGCGAGCAGCACGCCGGGCAGCCCGAGCGCGGCGAGAACGAGCGCGACGGCCAGGCCACGGCCAGCGCGACCGGCAACGACGCGCCCGCCAGGCACACGGCCGGGCATCCGGCCGCCGGCCGTCGTCAGCCGGACGCCCGGAAGCACGCGGGATCCGTGCGTCGGTGGCATGCCCAGAATGCTATTGCGGGCAGGCGGGTGCCGGCGGCCGCGCTCGCGGCGAATGCTCGTTGCCCGCTGGCTGGGCAGTATTCTGCGACTCATCTCCCGGACTTCCGGACTTCCGGGCTTTCCCGTTTCCGACAGGTTACGCGCAGGGCTTACTCTCAATGGCTGTGCCAGATCCAGATTCGCTGACTGACCGCCAGCGGCAAGCCGTGGCCGCGCTGCTTGCCGCGGTCTCGCCGCATGCGGCCGAACTCGGCGCCCTGTTCGCTGCGGCGGGCCAGGAGATTGCCCTGGTCGGCGGACCGGTTCGCGACGTCTTCCTCGGCCGCAAGCCCGGTGATCTGGACCTGGCCACTGATGCGCCGCCCGGCCGCATCCTCGAGATCACCCGCGACTGGGCTGACCAGGTCTGGACCATCGGGATCGAGTTCGGCACCGTCGGGCTGCGCAAGGGCAGGTCGATCTTCGAGATCACCACCTACCGCAGCGACAGCTATGACCGGACCTCCCGCAAGCCGGCGGTGTCGTACGGCCAGTCCCTGCAGGACGATCTGTCCAGGCGCGATTTCACCGTCAACGCGATGGCGGCCCGGCTGCCGGGGTACCAGCTGGTCGATCCGTCCGGCGGCCTGGCGGACGTGCGGCGCCGGCTGCTGCGGACGCCGGGCGGCCCGGAGGCCTCGTTCACCGACGATCCGCTGCGGATCCTGCGGGCTGCCAGGTTCACCGCCCAGCTCGGTTTCACCGTGGTACCCGAGGTCCGGCAGGCGATGACCGAGCTGGCCGGACTGCTGGCCCCGCCCAAGGTCTCGGCCGAGCGGATCGAAGGCGAGCTGACCAAGCTGCTCCTGTCGCCGCTGCCCGGCGGGCCGGCCGCGGGCATCGCGCTGCTGGTCGAGACGGAGGTGGCCGAGCAGGTGCTGCCCGAGGTCTGCGCGCTGCGGCTGGAGGCGGACGAGCATTTCCGGCACAAGGATGTGTACCAGCATTCGCTGACCGTGCTCAGCCAGGCGATCGAGCTCGAGGGCAGGTACGGCCTGCAGCCCGACATCGTGCTGCGGCTCGCGGCGCTGCTGCACGACATCGGCAAGCCGCGGACCCGCTCCCGGCTCTCAGACGGCCGGGTCGCCTTCCACCATCATGAGGTCGTAGGGGCCAAGATGGCCCGCACGCGACTGGCAGCGCTGCGCTACCGGAAGGACATCGTGGCGGACGTGAGCCGCCTGGTGGAGCTGCACCTGCGGTTCCACGGGTATGGCGGCGGCGAGTGGACCGACTCGGCGGTGCGCCGGTACGTCACCGATGCCGGCCCGCTGCTGTCCCGGCTGCATGCCCTGACCAGGGCAGACTGCACGACCAGGAACAAGGCGAAGGCACTGCGGCTGGCCCGGGCCTACGACAATCTGGAAACGCGGATCGACGAGCTAGCCGCACGGGAGGAACTGGACAGCATCCGGCCGGACCTGGACGGCAACGAGATCATGGCGATCCTCGGCATCCGGCCGGGACCGCTGGTCGGCAGGGCTTATAAGCACCTGCTGGAGCTGCGGATCGAGGCCGGTCCGCTGAGCCGGGACCGCGCCGTTCAGGAACTGCTGACCTGGGCCGCGTCGGAGGGGATAGCGCCGTCGGCGCCGGGCCCGGCGGAGTGACGGCCGGCCGTCCAGTAGGCGACCGCGACCAGCGCGTATCCGACGGCGATCACTGCGATGAGGATCGGCGAACGGCCGCTGAGCGGCATGAGGGGAACGCAGATCAGGGCGCCGGCCGCGAAAGTGATGTTGAACATCATGTCGTAGTAGGAAAACGCCCGGCCGCGGTAGTCGTCGGCCAGTTGCTCTTGCAGGATCGTGGTGGCGCAGATCGCGATGCCCTGCCCGGCGAGGCCGAGGCAGAAGCCCACGGCGATGAAGCCGACCTGGCTGAAGGTCGCGCCGAGGAAGCCGGTCAGGACCGCGCTCGCGGCGAGCATCGCCGTGATGCAGGCGGGCTTGGTCAGCCGCCTGGTGATCGGCGGAGTGACCAGGGCCGCGCAGAAGTAGCCCAGCGCGACGGCTGCGACGAGATAGCCGTAGTGGGCCTCCGCCGCGGCGGGCTTGACTCCGCGATAGAAGAAGTTCCGGTACAGCAGGATCGACATCAGGAACAAGATCCCGTAGAAGAACCTGTTGCCGCCGGTCGCGGCGAGTGCGGTCGCGGGGGCGCGGCGCCTGACGACGTAGCGCACGCCCTTGGCCAGGCCCGCCGCTACCACCCGGAGTTCAGAAAGCAGCTGGCCCGGCCGCACCTGGCCGGGCTCTCCCGCCGGGCCGAGCAGATCCCGCCGCATGGTCCTGGCGACGAGGCTGGCTGCCACGTAGCACGCGCCGGCGACCAGCAGGGTGATGGCCGCACCCGCCTCGGTGTCGCCGGTTGCCGCGTTCACCCCGAGCCCGGCGATCCCGCCGACAGCGGCCAGGGTCCCGCCAGCGGTCGGTGACACCGAGTTGCCCATCACCAGCTTGTCGCCGGCGACCACGTGCGGGAGCGCGGCCGACAACGACGACAGGAAGAACCTGTTCACGCCCAGCACCAGCAAGACCGCCACGTAGAGCGGAACGCCCAGGTTTCCCGATGCCATCAGCCCTGCCGTCAGCGCGACGAAGACCGACCTCAGCAGCGCCGAGTAGGTCAGGATCTGGCGCCGTGACCACCGGTCGATGAACACGCCCGCGAACGGGCCGATCAGCGAGTACGGGCCGTAGAGAACGGCGAATGCGGCCGCCCCGCGCAGCGGGTCCGGGAATGTCGAGGCGTTGAAGAACACGTACGTGCCGAGTCCGGCGGTGAAAACGCCGTCGCCGGTCTGCGAGATCATCCGGGTGGACAGCAGCCGCCGGAAATCGCGCTCGGCCCACACGATGCGCAAGTCGCGCACGAACGAGCTCCTGGCCGCCGGTCCGCCCGGGGTGCCAGGCGGCGGTTCCTGCGGTGGAGCTGGCGATGCCGGATGCGGCTCCTGCCACGACACTCGACCAGCCTATGGGTGCGCGCGCGGCCGCGGCCAGCGCGGTACCGGCAGCCCGGCAACCGCCGCGGCGCGCCGGGCAGGCCGCGAGCGGGCCAACCGGCCGGGCCGCAAGCCCGCGTTCCCGGCCCTAATGGGTGTGGTTGTGCCGGTGACTACGGCGGGAGCCGCAGCCTGGTGGCCGGGCTCCCGCCAGCGGGCTTCAGCGGTCGACCTCGCCGCGGATGAACTTGTCCACCGATTCCCTGGCGACGTCGTCGCTGTACTGCACGGGCGGTGACTTCATGAAATATGAGGAAGCCGACAGGACAGGACCGGCGATGCCGCGGTCCTTGGCGATCTTCGCGGCGCGGACGGCGTCGATGATGACGCCAGCCGAGTTCGGCGAATCCCAGACCTCGAGCTTGTACTCCAGGTTCAGCGGGGTGTCCCCGAAGGAACGGCCCTCGAGCCGGACGTAGGCCCACTTGCGGTCATCCAGCCACGGCACGTGGTCAGACGGCCCGATGTGGACGTCGCCCCTCGCCATCTCATGCGGGATCTGCGAAGTCACCGACCGGGTCTTAGAGATCTTCTTGGACTGCAGGCGCTTGCGCTCCAGCATGTTCATGAAGTCCATGTTCCCGCCGAAGTTGAGCTGGTAGGTGCGCAGCAGTTCAACGCCGCGATCCTCGAACAGCTTGGCCAGCACCCGGTGCGTGATGGTGGCGCCGACCTGGGACTTGATGTCGTCGCCGATAATCGGCAGCCCGGCAGCGGCGAATCTGGCCGCCCACTCCGGGTCGGATGCGATGAAAACCGGAAGTGCGTTCACGAACGCGACGCCGGCGTCGATGGCACACTGCGCGTAGAAGCGATCGGCCTGCTCCGAGCCGACCGGGAGGTAGGAAACGAGCACGTCTGCCCGGCTGTCGCGGAGCACCTGGACCACGTCGGCTGGCTGCTCGTCCGACTCGGTGATGATCTCCTGGTAATAGTCGCCGAGCCCGTCCATCGTCGGCCCGCGCTGAACGACCACCCCGGTCGGCGGCACGTCGCAGATCTTGATGGTGTTGTTCTCGCTGGCCACGATCGCCTCGGCGATATCCCGCCCGACTTTCTTGGCATCGACGTCGAACGCGGCGACGAACTCGATGTCACGGACGTGATACAGGCCGAACTGGACGTGCATCAGGCCCGGTACCCGGCTCGCCGGGTCGGCGTCCTTGTAGTACTCAACACCCTGAACGAGAGAACTGGCGCAGTTCCCGACGCCCACGATGGCTACCCGTACCGAACCCATGAGGATTGCTCCTTATCTTTGTCGCGCGGCGACGATCGCTCGCCGGTCCTTTACGCTCCGCCGGTCCTTTACGCTCCGCCGCTGCCTGTACGTCCCCCGGCAGCACCGCCGGGCTGGGAACCCGACTGCCGCTCCGAGGCGATCAGCTCATTCAGCCAGCGGACTTCGCGTTCCACTGACTCCAGCCCGTGCCGCTGCAACTCCAGCGTGTAGCTGTCGACCCGCTCACGGGTCCGGGTCGCCGCCGCACGGAAGCCTTCTAGCCGCTCTTCGAGCTTGCTCCGGCGCCCCTCGAGAATCCGCATCCTGATCTCGGCCTGGGTCAGGCCGAAGAACGCGAAATGCACCCCGAAGCCCTCGTCTTCCCAGGAGGCCGGGCCGGACTGCCCGAGAAGGTCGTTGAGCCGCTCCTTGCCGTCCGCGGTGAGCCGGTAGACGATCTTGGAACGGCGCGGCCGCTCGGCCGGCCTGCCCAGCTCACCCGCCGAGTCATCGGCGATCAGGCCCTTGCCGAGTAGGTCTTTCAGCGCCGGGTAGAGAGACCCGTAACCGAACGCGCGGAAGGCGCCGAGCAGCGAATTGAGCCGTTTGCGCAGCTCGTACCCGTGCATCGGGGTCTCGTGCAGGATGCCGAGAATCGCGAGCTCGAGTACGCCAGATCGCTGGTTACCCATACCCGCTCGCACCTCGCATTCCACGCGCAGTTAGCATCAGGGCAAGCAATTCGCCCTTGATGTGCCGTCTTGACCGTTAGCCGCTGGTCCCCGGCCCGCTCGCCGGAGGCTGCCGGGCCCGGACTGCTCGCCGGACCTGTCGCTTCGATGTATCGCATTGATACATCGCAACGATATGCAATGAGCGGCCGGGACGCAAGCGGTCGTTGCCCGCGGCTCGGCTGACGGCCCTGATCTCGGCCCGGCCGCAACGCGATGACCAGTCAGGTCTCCTGCGATGAGCAGTTCCGTCGTAACCTGTCGGGCATGAGGCGATCGGTCGTTGACTACGGGCTAGCCCGTCGGGCGACGCTGGCCTCCGTGTTCTCCGGCCGCACGCCCGTGACTGACGTTTGCGATGCGCACCCTTACCTGCTGCGCGCTGCCAAGTTCCACGGCGAGGCCACGGACATCGCCTGCCCGATCTGCCGGAAGACGAAGCTCACCCACGTCACCTACGTCTATGGCGACGAACTGGGACGCTATGAGGGCCGGGTGAAGCGCGGGCCTGAACTGGACGAAATGGCAGCCGAATATGCGGAGTTCCAGGTCTACGTAGTCGAGGTCTGCCAAAGTTGTGCCTGGAACCACCTCGCGTCGTCCTATGTCCTGGGTACGGGCGAGCCGACTCCCCGGCGCAGTCGGCGAGCCAGGGCAGGCGAGTAAACGGTCGGGTCCGTGCGACTTTGGCCCGTAGCCGCAGACGCGGCTGGACGGCGAGCGTGACGTGATACGTGCCGGTCTGGTAAGTACCGCCAGGTAACGTGTCTTACCTGGCGGATAGCCGCTGCTTGCCACCGCTCCCGACCGACCAGCGAGGACGCGTGAGTAACCCAGACTTGTCCGGCCAGTACTGGCAGGACCGGGACGATGCCGGTTATGGCTCAGGCTGGCGCGCAGGCGCGGGCCTGCCGGAGCGTGAGCAAACGCCGTGGGATGACGACGCCGGCCTGTGGCGCGACGATCGTGGCCCGGGCCGCTCAGAGCCCGGCCGCCGCCGGCACGCGTCAGGGGACCGGGATGGCGCGCCCGGGCAAGGCATGCTGGCCGGCCGTTCACGGCGCGAGCCGCTGGACAATGGCCGTGCTGCTGGCCGGTCCGCTGGCCGGTCCCGCCGCGCGGCTGGTGCCGGTCGCGGCGACTGGGCCGCCCGGCTGAGCCAGAGTGCCGGCGACCTGCGGAACCGGCTGGGAATGGGGAGCCGTGCCGCGGGCCGCGATGATTACGGTCCCGGTGATTACGGCACCGGTGACTACGGCCGCGATGATTACGGCCGGGGTGGCAACGGCCGGGGTGGCAACGGCCGCGGTGATTACGGTCGCGGTGATTACGGCACCGGCGCCTACGGTCCGGGTGACGACGGCACCGGCCGGGCGGGAGGCCGCACGGCGCTGCGTGACCCGGCAGAGGGCTTCCGGGCCGAGCCCGGCCTGACTGGCGCCGGGCAGCGGTCCCGGATGGCGGGCCGGCCGTTCGGCCGCCGCAATGGGTCAGGCGGGGGCGACGGGTTCGGCGGCGGGGGTGGCGGGCGCGGCGGCGGTTCGCGCGGGCCGGACCCGCGCAACCGTCTCGAGCGGTTCGCGGACTGGCTGCTGTACGGACGCTGGTGGCGGCACTGGACCTGGAAGAAGGCGCTCGCCGTGTGCGGCGCCGCGGTTGCGGCCATGATCGTGCTGCCGGTGCTGGCCTTCCTGATCTTGTACGCCACCACGCCGCTCCCTACGGCCGAGAACGCGCTGCTGCGCGGCACCACCTCGACGGTGTACTTCAGCAACCGAACGCTGCTCGGCACATTCACCAACGGCGGATTCAGCCACCAGATCCTCACCACCCAGCAGATCCCGAAGGTCATGGATGAGGCAATCGTGGCGGCCGAGGACCGGCACTTCTACAGCGAGGGCGGCGTCTCGTTCACCGGTACCATCCGGGCCGCTCTGAACGACCTGTTTGGCAGCGGCAACCTGCAGGGCGCCTCAACCATCACCGAGCAGTTCGCGAAGAACTACTACCAGAGCCTCAGCAATGTTGCCGCGAGCCAGTCCATCACCTACAAGATCGACGAGGTCATCGCGGCCATGAAGATCGCGCGGACGAAGTCGAAGTCGTGGGTGCTGACCGAGTACCTCAACACAGCGCCGTTCGGGCCGCAGACCTATGGCGTCGGCGCGGGAGCGCTGCAGTACTTCAACATCAACCTCACCAAGCCCGGCGCCCGGCTGAGCGTCGCCCGGGCGGCCATGCTCGCGGCGATGCCGAACAGCCCGTCCGGCCAAAGCCCCTACCCGAGCTCCGGGCTCGCTTTCGAGAACCTGGTATACCGGTGGCAGTACGTGCTGCACTACATGGTCGTTGACGGCGCCATTACCCAGGCACAGGCCAACAGCCTGTGCGTCAACTGCGGCCTGTCGCAGGCCGAGAAGGTCTTCACCAGGGCAGTGCAGCCGGTCCCGCCGGGTTCGACCAGCCTGTACACCGGCTACGACGGCTACCTCATGAACATGGTCCACCAGGAGCTTGTGGGCACCTATCACCTGACCGCCAGCCAGATCGACACCGGCGGATACCGGATCATCACCACCTTCAAGCCATCCATGGTCAATGCCCTCGCCCGCGCCGTGAACACCGAGAAGCGGCGGATGAGGGCCGCAGGCGTACCGCTGCCGAAATACGACTTCATCGGCGCGACCCTCATAGACCCGCAGAACGGTGCCATCGACGCGATCTACGGCGGTCCCGGCTTCGGGGCCACGAACTGCAACGGCGTCTGCCAGATCAACATGGCCGAATCCCCGCACCCGGTCGGCTCGTCGTTCAAGCCCTATGTGCTGGCGACAGCGGTCAACGAGGGCATGAACGTGTCTACCAGCGTGCTCAACGGCTACTCCCCGCTGTGGATACCGCCGCAGACAGAGCCGATGAAGCTGTCCCAGCGCAACCCGCCGGCCAGCACCTTTGGCTGGTGGCAGTCCAACACCGAAGCTCCGGGCGGCGGGCCGATTACCGTGCCGGCTGCGGCTGCGGTCTCGTCTGACCCCGCCTTCGGCGATCTGGTGCACCGTGTCGGCGTGTATAACGTGATCAAGATGGCCCAGGCGTTTGGCGTGGGCTCCACCCCGCTGACTTACCAGCCTTATGTGCTGACGGCGAAGGGCGCCGTGAAGCCCGTGAGCAACGATCTCGTGGCCATGCAGGACACCTTCGGCCCGAACGGGAGCAACGCGGGCGCGGTCAACATCACCTACGGTCAGTCTCCGGTCACAGCGGTCGAGCAGGCGTCGCTGATGGCCACGCTCGCCGACGATGGCATCTTCCATACCCCGCATGTAATCGCCCGCCTTACCCAAGGTTCGACGACGATCCCGCTGAAGGTCACCACCCGGCCGGTACTGAGCCCGGCTGCGGCGGCCGATGAGGACTACGCGCTGTCTTTCGACAACCAGCCGACTTACCCTGGCGCCACCGCCTGGCCGAACGCTGCCTGGAACCGGCCGGTGATCGGTAAGACCGGAACCCTGGGCATCGGCAACACGGTCCAGGATGCGTGGTTCATCGGCGCGATCCCGCAGTACTCGCTAGCCATTGGCCTGTTCACGAACAGTTCTAGCGAGAACCTGAACAACCTGGCATCCACCCTCGGGATGGGCGGAGCGTTTGGTGGCGCGTGGCCGGCCGCAACCTGGCATCAGTTCATGACGACCGAGTTCGGCGGCCTGCCGGTTCAGCAGTTCGCGACGCCGAACTACGCCGGCTTCACCAAGTGGGTACAGGTCGCTAGCCAGACTCAGCACAAGCAGGCATGCCAGCAGGGGCCCGGCCCCTTCGGACATAAGTGTAAGAATTGCCCGCCCGGGCAGGGCCAGCAGTGCGGGCACCCGCACCCGTCGCCGTCCTGCCAGGGCTTCGGCTCCGGCCAGTGCAGCGGCTCTCCGTCTCCGCCGCCGTCACCGCCGCCGTCACCGTCGCCGTCGGTGACGCCGAGCTCTACTTGTTCGCCCACGACCGGTCCGCCGTGCGGCCACGGTGCGACTACGGCAAGCTATCTTCTCGGTCCGGCAACCGCCCGCAGCTCGCCGGGGAGGGCAGCGGCCCCGTCGCCGAGCATGCTGCTGACCGCTGCCGAGGCTGCTGAGACGCGGCTCGCGATCGTGCTCGGCCTGATTGTCTAAGGCGGGATTATCCGGGCGGGGTCTTGCCTGGGCGGGCCTTGTCTAGGCGGGGCGGGACGCCCGGCCGATGTGTGTCGGCGGGGTAATGGTCGCTGAGCCGGGCCCGCAGCCAGTGAACGTCGGCGGCGGGATCCGGCGTCTCGCAGATGGCAGTTGCCCCGGCTGATCGCACTACTTCCGCCAGCAGCGCGGGGTCGATCGTGCCTGACTCGATCCCGGCATGGCGGTCCCGGCCGGACCCGAATTCGTCTCGTGAGTTGTTGCAGTGGACCAAGTCAATCCTGCCGGTGATCGCCTTGACCCGCGGCACGATAGTGGCCAGGTCCTCGCCCGAGGCGAAGGCGTGACAGGTGTCCAGGCAGAAGCCGACGTCCCCGGTACCGGCAGCGGCGGTCGCGATGGCGTCCCACAGCCTGGCTATGCCGTCGAGTCCGCGCGCCATCGCGCCGTCACCGCCGGCGGTGTTCTCGATCAGCATGGGTAGCGGGCGGTCGATCCGCTCGATGGCCTTGCGCCAGCTGTCGTAGCCTTCCTGCGGGTCGGCGTCCGCGGTCACGTATCCGCCGTGCACGATCAGGCCTTTCGCGCCGATGGCAGCGGCCGCGGCCAGTTGCTGCTCGAGCAGCTTGCGGCTAGGGATCCTGATCCGGTTGTTCGGCGAGGCCACGTTGATCACGTAAGGCGAGTGAACATAAGCGTCGATGCCCGCCGCCGCAATTGCCGCGCGAACCTGGTCCGGCTCGCCCGGAAACACCGGTGCCTTCCAGCCCTGCGGGTCGCCGAGGAAGAACTGGACAGCGTCGGCTCCGATCGCTTCCGCCTGGGCCACCGGGTCACCGTCATGCAGATGGGCGCCGATCAGTACCATCTGGCGAGCGTATCGAGTGCAGTACCGCGACAGCGCGCGTTCCCGGCTACCGAAGGTGTCAGCCGAATCCGCCGTGCGCCAGGCCGAGGCCCGCGCCGACCCCAGCGGCGATGATGCCAGCCATGATGAAGACCCGCTGCTCCCTGGTCGCGGACAGCATCTGGGCCACCATGCCGACGCCGAACGCCAGGATGC
>DAHVAR010000058.1 GCA_027314515.1 Actinomycetota bacterium | reverse complement strand
CGGAACATCTCATGATGGCGGGCAGCGGCCTCGGCGGCGTTCGCCGTGAACCACTCCGGGTAGCCCTTAGCTGCCAGTAGTGCCGGATCCCAGGCGACGGTGACGGTGAGGTTAGGGCAGTACATCGTGCCAGCCGCGGCCATGGCGGCAATGCCCTTCTCGGTCGCGACGAAGCCGTGCTCGATGGTGTCGGCGCCGGCCTTAGCCGCGGCGATGATGGTCTCGTCGCCCATCGCGTGCACGGCGAGCGGCTTCGCCCAGCGGTGCGCCTCCTGCGCCGCCGCGGCGATCTCCTCGTAACTGTGCAGCGTGTGGCCGATCGTGTCGGACCGCCAGGGGATGCCACCCGACGACAGCAGCTTGATCTGGTCAACCCCGCGGGCGATAGCCCGCCGCACGTGCCTGCGGAAGTCGTCGGCACCGGCGGCAGTGCGGGTCCACATGATGTCCCCGGCCGCGAAGATCCGCGGTCCCTCGATCTCGCCGGCCTCGACCGCGTCGCGCAGCAGCAGGTCCGCGTCGTTCTCTTCGCCGAGCGATCGCAGCGAGGTGATGCCGCACCGCAGGTTGTCCTGCATCTTGCGGATGCACCGGATCATGTGGTGGCCCGGAGTCTCATGGGAGAACGCTTGCTCGTGGGGTGGCACGCAGGCGCCGAGGTGGATGTGACTGTCCCAGAGGCCGGGGATGACGAAACCGCCCTGGAGGTCGACCCGGCGCGCGCCGGCAGCCGCGACGCGAGCGAGCACGTCCGGCCGGCGCCCGACGGCCTTGATGCGGCCCCCTTCCACCGCGACGGCGGCGTCGCTGATCAGCAGGTCGGGCTCGGTGCACGGGATGACCGTGCCGCCCTCCAGGATGATCAGTTCGCTGCCAGGGACGTAGTGCTCGGTCGCGCTCATCTGCCTCCCTCCGCCGGCGCGGCAGTGTCCGTCGGCGCGGCAGTGTCCGCCGGCGCATCGCGCTCTTGCGCGAGCGCCATCGGCCGAAGCCAGCGAGTGAACCACTCGATGAGCAGCTCAAGCCGCTGTGCTCGGTGCACTGGGCTACCGGTCCGGGAGAGCCCGTGGCCCTCGGCCGGAAACCGGATGAACTCGGCCTCGCGGCCGAGCAGCTTGAGCGCCATGAATAGCTCCTCCGCCTGCTGAATGGGACAGCGGCGGTCTTCTTCCGAATGCATGATCGCGATCGGGGCGGTGATTCCGGCCGCCAGCCGCAGGGTCGAGCGAGCCCAGTACGCCGCCGGGTCCTGCGTCACGGTACGGCCGAGGTAGGCCTGGAAGAACCAGGGCGACTCGTCGTTGGTACCTGCGAGGCTCACCAGGTTGTACGGGCCGCGCTCGGCCCAGCCGGCCGCGAAGTCGTCGGACTCCGCCAGCAGCCAGGTCGTCACCAGGCCGCCATACGAGCCGCCCTGGACACCGACGCGGCTGGCGTCCAGTTCGCCGCTGGCGGCCAGCACCGCGCGGACAACCGCCAGCACGTCCTGAACGTCGACACTGCCCCAGCCCGTTCCCGGTGTGACAGCGGCAGGACCGCTGACGGTGCGCATCCACGCGCTGCCGTAGCCTGCCGAGCCGCGCGGGTTCAGGTACACGGTCGCGAAACCGGCGCCGTTGAGCGCCTGAAACTCATGCGACCACTGGTAGCCGTACTGGGTGCCGCCACCCTGCAGGCACAGCAGCAGCGGGTACGGCGCCTGCCAGCGGCCGGGATCGGGCAGCGTCAGCCACACGTCGATGGCCGTGCCGTCGCTGGCGAGTACCTTCCGGTGGGCGGCCGCGCGCAGGTCGCGCGCGGCCGCGGTGACCGCGCTCGGCGCGAGGACGATCGCCTCGTCGCCGCCACGCGGGCGTACGACAAGACGCGGCGGGTCGTCCGGTCCCGAGCTGACGAAGGCGAGAGTTCCGCCCCGCTCTGCGAGGCTCGTAACGCGCCGTTTCCCGCCGAGGATGAGCCGGGGCTGGCTATTGGCGCCGGGGTCCAGGCGATAGGCGTGGATGGCGCCGGCGTCCTCGACGAGGACGGTCAGCCCGCCGGCGCTGTCCCAGATCGCGCCTGCCAGGCCAGATGACGGACTGTTGCAGTCGCGATCCAGGCCTGCGGACACGTCCGTCAGGGGCCCGCCGGTGACGGGCATCACCGCAAGGCCGGCGACCGACGGGAACCGCGGTACGTCGGTCACGGTGAACGCGACGAGTCCGCCGTCCGGACAGACGCGCGGTTGCGCGCATGCGTGAGTCGTCGACGTGAGCCGCACCGGAGCATCGCCAGCGTCGATGTCCTGCAGATAGACGTCATTGATGATCGTATGGTCGGCATCGGGCTGCCGCTGTGACACGAAGACCACCCGGTGCCCGTCGGGGTGCCAGCCGAACTCGGCGTCGTCGTAGCCGCCGACGCTGATCTTGCGTGGCCCGGCGCCGGGTCCGGCGGGCACCACGTATCCCTGGCGCGGCCGGTTGACCGTCCAGCCGACACCATCCTCGCGGTAGCGCAGTGTCGTGATCCGCAGCGGCGGACGCCGGTCCTCGGGAAGCAGCCACCAGTTCCGGTCCGTCGGCTCGCGCGCCACGAACAGCAGCCGGTCACCCGACGGCGACCAGGACAGTTCCTCGATCGGATCCGGCCAGCCGGTCACCAGCGGCTCGGCGCTCGCATCGTCAAGCCTGTGCAGCCAGATGCTCCAGCCGTTCTCGTCTTCCCGGACCGTTGCCAGGTCATGTCCGACGGGCGCCCAGGCCGGCAGCGTGTCAGCCTGGGCGCCCGTCGCCGACGGGAGGCCGCGAAAGGCGGCGCTCCCGTCTGCGGGACCTACGATGACGACCCGCTGGTAGCGGTTCGCGTCAATGTCGGGCGTCGAGACAACGGCGACGAGCAGCGCGCCATCGGCCGACAGCCCGACGTTGCCGATGTCGTGGAACTGGCCGAGGTCGCTCGCGGTGACTGGAATTCGCAAGCTAGTCGCGGACATAGTGGTCATTATGAATGACGTGACGGGCGAGGGCAGGCAGAGTTTCCGCGAGGGCGGGGCGTTCGAGGACGAGGCTGGTTACTCGCGGGCTGTTCGCCTGGGTCACCTGATCGCGGTCAGTGGCACCACCTGCCGGCCGGAGGTCATCGGCTTCGGCACGCGCGCGCAGGCGGTGGATTGCCTGCGGCGTATCGTCGCAGCGGTCGAGCGCCTCGGCGGATCGAGAGCTGGCATCTGCCGGACCCGGCTGTTCCTGGCTCCGGACGCCGACTGGCGGGAGGCTGGTGCCGCGCACCTCGAGGTGCTCGGCGATGTCGCCCCGGCCAATACCACGCTGTTTGTGCACGACCTGATCGGTGACGGCCTCCTCGTTGAAGCCGAGGCTGACGCCTGGGCCGAAGCGGTGCCGCCAGCGGCAAGGACAGGCAGTCAGGTTCCGGGGTAAGCATTCAGGTCCCCTGGTCGTGTGATGTCGTGTGATGCGACCTGGTATCCGGAGATTTTGCCGGCCGGCGCAGCGTGTCGGGTTGCTTACGGAGGGCCGGCTCTGATGGAGTGCCGGTGTGCCCGATACGCCCGAG
>DAHVAR010000057.1 GCA_027314515.1 Actinomycetota bacterium | reverse complement strand
GCGCTACCGGGCCGGGCGCTACCGGGCCGGGCGCTACCGGGCCGGGCGCTACCGGGCCGGGCGCTACCGGGCCGGGCGCTACCGGGCCGGGCGCTACCGGGCCGGGCGCTACCGGGCCGGGCGCTACCGGGCCGGGCGCTACCGGCGAGACAGGCCGCAGCCGGACCGGTAATGAGGCCAGTCCCGGCGAGTACGGCAGCAACGAGAGTGGCGCCCACCAGGTCCTAGCCGGAGAATCCGGCGGCTACACCGCGATCGGGCGGGCTGAGCTAGGCAGCTAGGACCGCGCGCGCTGCGGCGATGGTAGCGTCCCGGTACGAACTGCCGAACAGGCAGACGTGGACCAGCAGCGGATGCAACTGGTGCAGCGGCACCCTGGCTTTCCAGCCGTCGGCCAGCGGCGCGGCGTCCGCGTACGCGGCCAGGATCTGATCGAGGAATGGCGCGCCGAACAGCGCCAGCATCGCCAGGTCGGTCTCCCGGTGGCCGCCGTGCGCGGCCGGATCGATGAGCCAGCCGCGGCCGCCAGACCACAGCACATTGCCGGACCAGCAGTCACCGTGAATCCGGCTGGCCGGCTCGGGCGGGCCGGCCAGTTCGGCCGACCGGGCCGCGGCCGATTCGATGAGCCTGGTGTCGGCCCGGCTGAGGGTCCCGGCGTCGCTGGCGATCCGGGCATACGGCAGCACCCGGTTCGCCGCGTACCAGTCGGGCCAGTCGCGAGCCGCGTCGTTCGGCAGCGGCAGGCTGGCGATGGCGCCGCGCCACGGGGCTCCGAAGCTGGCTGCGCCCGCGGCATGCAGGCGGGCCAGTTCCCGGCCGAACCTGGTAGCGGCGGGCCGCGTCGCGGGCCCGGCCGCGATCCACTCCGTGACCAGGCATGACGGGTCGCTGGCCAGCACGGCTGGCACCGGAGCCGCTCCGGCTTCACCGAGCCAGCGCAGGCCGTGCGCCTCGGCTGAGACGGCGTCCGGCCCGTTCCCGGAAAGATCTTGATCTTGGATTTTAGCGAAGGCCGACCGGCCGCCAGCCAGTGTCAGCCGGTAATGCAGCACGCCGTGCGCGCCGCCGAGGCTGTCCACCATCAGCACGCTGGAGCCGAGCAGCCGCTCGAGCCGGGTCCGGATTGCCCGGTCCACTGCGGTGCCGCCCTACAGGGCCGCGGCGAGCTGGCTGGCCAGGCCCCGCACAGCCGGCTCCACCAGGTCGAATACCTCCGCGTACTGTTCCGGGCCGCCGTTGTAAGGGTCCGGGACCTCCGCTTGCGCGCCAGCGGCGGTGTCGAAGGACCGCATCAGCCTGATGCGGCCGGCCAGTTCGCTGTCACCCGCCGCCATCCGGTGGAGGCTGGCCAGGTTGGCTCTGTCCATCGCGAGCAGCAAGTCGTAATCGGTCAGCCAGGACGGCTGGATCTGGCGAGCCTGGTGCCCGGATCCGTCGTAGCCGCGACGGGAAAGCTCGGCCCTCGCACGGGGATCCATCGCCTCGCCCAGGTGCCAGTCGCCGGTCCCGGCACTGTCGACCTCGACCTTCCCAGCTAGCCCGGCAACCGAGAGCTCGTCGCGCAGGACGACCTCGGCCATCGGAGACCGGCAGATATTTCCGAGACAGACGACGCAGATCCGGTACGGCCGATGCGGATCTCGCGGGGGCGGCACTGTATTCGCGGGGGAGGTGTCGGTGACCATGGCACCAAGCATGCCCGATCGCTAGGCCATGCCTGCCACCTGCCACGATGTACTGCATGACCCGATCTGATCAGTACCGGTCGCTGTCGTTCTGGCACGACACCGCGCCGGGGATGCTCGCGCCCGGCGATCCGCTGCCCGGCGACCTCGACGCCGACGTGGTTATCGTGGGAGCCGGCTTCACCGGCCTGTGGACCGCTTATTACCTGGCTCGGCGCGACCCGGCGCTGCGCGTCGTGGTGTGCGAACGGGAGATCGCCGGATATGGCGCCTCCGGCCGGAACGGCGGCTGGTGCTCGGCGCTGTTCCCGGCCTCGCTGGCCAAGCTCGCCCGGATGAGCAACCGGGACGGGGCCATCGCCATGCAGCGCGCCATGCACGCAACGGTCGACGAAGTCGGCACCGCTGCCGCGGCCGAGGGCATCGACTGCCACTGGGCCAAGGGCGGCACCGTCATCCTGGCACGTACGCCGGTGCAACTCGAGCGGGCGAAAGCCGAAGTCGAGGAGGCACGCGAGTTTGGTTTCGGGGACGAAGACCTGCGGCTGCTCAGCGCCGACGAGGCCCGGTCTCTGGCGGGCGCCAGCCAGGTGCTCGGTGGCACCTTCACGCCGCACTGCGCGGCCATCCACCCGGCCAGGCTCGCGCGCGGGCTCCTGGAAGCAGTGCGCCGGGCCGGGGTGAGTGTCTACGAGCGGACACCGGTGCTGGAACTATCCCCTGGCCGGGTGGTGACGGCGTCAGGAACGGTGCGAGCCCGGCACGTGATCCGCGCGACCGAGGGATACACCCCTGGGCTGCCCGGTTACCAGCGGCGGGTGGTGCCGGTGTACTCGATGATGATCGCGACCGAACCGCTCCCCGACGCAGCCTGGGACGAGATCGGGCTGACTGACCGGCCGACGTTCGGTGACCTCCGGCACCTGATCATCTACGGTCAGCGAACCGCGGACGGGCGACTGGCGTTCGGCGGCCGCGGAGCGCCTTACCACTTCGGCTCGGCCGTCCGGCCGTCCTATGACCTGGAGCCAGCGGTATTCGCGGCATTGCGGCGGACTTTGTCCGAGCTGTTCCCGGCGGTACGGGACGCCCGGGTAACCCATCACTGGGGCGGCCCGATCGGCGTGCCGCGCGACTGGTGCGCGTCGGTCGGCCTGGATCGCTCCACCGGGCTCGGGTGGGCGGGCGGCTACGTGGGTGACGGCGTTTCCACCACGAACCTGGCCGGCCGGACGCTCGCCGACCTGATCACCGGGACCGACAGCGAGATCACCCGGCTGCCGTGGGTCGACCACCGGTCGCCTGACTGGGAGCCGGAGCCGCTGCGCTGGCTCGGCCTGAACGCTGGGCTGCAGGTCATGAGCCTGGCCGACCGGGAAGAGGCTCGCAGCGGGCGTCCCTCCAGGCTGGCTGGCTTCATGGGCAGGTTCCTCGGCGGATGAGCCGGCCCGGGGTTCACGAGACGTGGCTGCTCCGGTGGCCGGACGTGGCTGCCGCTGGCCGCCGGACCTGCGGCCGCCGGACCTGTGCCGGAGGCCTGCCCGCCGGAGCCGGCTTCCCGGCTTGCGAGGTCCGACGGCCCAGACCCAGGGGCAGGCCGGTGAGCTGCGCAGATCGCGTAGTCTTGCGGGCGAGGGTAACGACGTGCAAGCCTAACCGACAGGTGTGATTCGCACCCGTTGTTAAGGTGCGCTACGATCGCCAAGTCTCATGCGCCGCTAGCTCAATTGGCAGAGCAGCGGACTCTTAATCCGCGGGTTCGGGGTTCAAGTCCCTGGCGGCGCACCCGTTCTGACCTGGTCTTTTTGCCTTTCCTTTGCATTTAGCTGCCGGCCTCTGGTTGCAGTTGTGACTGCAACCAGACCGCGCCCGGTGAGCGATCCGGTCGGCCTGCCTCGCCAGCTAGCGAGATCAGTTGCCGGCCCGCTTGACACGTTCTAGCTGGCAGGCAGCCTGGCCGCATGGCAGAGGATGACTGCAGGCACCGACTCAACGCGTTGTCACGCCAGCGCGGCAGTCCCCTTAGTCCGCGGGTCCGGAATTCAAGTCCCTGGCCGGGCCATCCAGCTGCCGGGTCCTGTTAACGCGGCGGGATTACCACCGGCTGGCCCAACTGGATGAGACCCAGACCACCTAGCTCCTCGAGCGCGCGCGGGCGCCTGTGTCCACGCCGCTGAACCAGACCAGCGCCGGCACCGGCACCGGCCGATGAGGCGCAAGCGACCTGGACCGAGTAGCACGGGCGTGCGCTGTCATCGGGCAAGGTCGCCGACCTGCAACTGCGCACTCTGGGCGGCAAGAGAGTGCGTTAAGCAGGCATGGTATCATCAGTGATACCATGCTGATATGGCGATGACGTTGCGGCTCACCGACCACGAAGCCCGGGCGCTGCGGCAGCGGGCGGAGCTTGAGGGCAGGCCGATGCAGGAAGTTGCGCGCCAGGCCATCCGGGAGTACGTCGAAAGCCATAGCCGGGGTGAGCTACTTGACCGCGTCCTCGATGAGGAACTGCCCCGGTACGCTGAGGCGCTGGAGCGGCTCGGGCAGTGATCTACCTGACGCTGCCGGAATTATTGCACGTCGCGCAGCGGGTGCTCGGCGTCGAGCCGCCAGTCCGGGACATCGGGCTGCTGGAGTCGGCGCTGGCGCGGCCGCAGGCAACTGCCTTCGGCGGGGACGCCTACCTGGGCCTGGACGCTAAGGCCGCGGCTCTGCTGCATTCCCTTGCCCGGAACCACGCTTTGGTGGACGGCAACAAGCGACTAGCGCTGGCCGGAGTGATCGCTTTCTACGGCGTCAACGGACGACGGCTGACCCTTACCAACGACGAGGCCTACGAGCTGGTAATGGCCGTTTCCGATGGCACGCTCGACGACGTCGGGCAGATTGCCGCCCGCTTGGCCCATGCCACCAAGCCGTGGTGCTGCCTCGTCACGCACCTCGCGCTGCGCGGCATCACAGCGCGCTGCACTGATGGTGGGGCTGGATACGTCGGCCCGCCGTCGGACTTGAGGTAGGGCCAGGGTTCTTCAGTTACCGCCAACGCGTTGACCAATTGCGTCAGCAGTGCTTACGTTCCAGCCATGCGCGATGCTGGCGCGAGCTGCGGGCGCTGTGAACATTCCATAACCGGGGAGCATTGACTTGCATGTCAGCATGGCAACGAGCGGCGGCCATGCGGGTCGGCCGAATGAAGACTTCGTGGGTGCTATCCCGGGCGCTGCTGTCTTGCTGGACGGTGCCGGGATCCCCGGGACCGAGCAGATCTGCTCCCACGGTGTTGCCTGGTACACCCACCGTCTGGGCGGCGCATTGCTCAGCCGGCTGTCGCATGCTGACGGCAGCGCGCTGGCAGCGATTCTCGCCGACGCTATCAATGAGATAGCCGACGGCCATCGCAGCACGTGCGACATCGCCAACGTGAGCAGCCCGCAGGCGACCGTAGCGGTCATCCGGTCGGAGGCGGGCCGACTGGAGTATCTGATGCTCGCCGACTGCTTCTTGGTTCTGGACCCGATCTCGGCGAGCCCGGTGGTCATGACCGATGACCGCGAAGTGACGGCCAGGGCCGTCTGCGGGGCTCCGCTGGCGGGCGTTGCCCGCGGCACTGCGGAGTACGAGCGTGTCTGGGAGGCCTGTCTCACAGCTCTGCAGGCCCGCAGGAATCAGCCCGGCGGCTACTGGATTGCCAAGGATGATCCGGCGGTCGCTAGCTATGCCGTCACCGGCAGCTGCCCTCTTCAGGAGCTGACGGGCGCCGCCCTGTTGAGCAACGGCGCTGCCAGGATAGTGAGCGCCTACGACCAGACGACCTGGCCCGGCGTGCTGGAACTGCTGCGGCACGGCGGCCCGGACGCGGTCATCCGCCGCGTACGGCAAGCCGAGGCGACCAGCACGGATGCAGCCGACGACGCCACCGTCGCATACTGCACGGAGCTTCAGGGAACCTGAGCGCCTGGCCGCGGAGCCGGGAGCGCTGCTTCGGCGGCAGAAGAAGGCCGCAGACCAACGCCCGCTATTCGGCATGTGCGTGAGTTGAC
>DAHVAR010000053.1 GCA_027314515.1 Actinomycetota bacterium | reverse complement strand
CGCTGGCCCCAGGAGACCGCGATCACGCGAAGGGACGATCAGCTCGCCCGCACGCGCAGGATCTCGGTCTGGATAGCCAGCGGCGCGACGGCCGCGTCATTCGTCCTGGCTGTGGCCCTTAGCTATGCGCTGCCCGGCCATTCCGTCAGCGTGACCACGTCGGGCAGCCCAGGCACGTCGGCACCGAGCGGAAGCCAGGGCAGCCGACCGGCCGACGACGGCTCCGGCTCGGGCGGCTCGGGCGGCTCGGGCAGCCCGGATGGCCCGCAGGTGGTCTTCGGCCGCCATCGCCTCGGCGTTCCGGCTCAGGTCGCCGCGGAGCGCCCAGGGCTGGAGCGCTACCTCGGCCGCAACATCGTCCTCGGCATCCGGCCGGAGCACCTGTCCGATGCCGCGCTGCGGCGGGACGCCGACGCGGCGTCGGTGATCGAGTTGCCCGTCCGGCTGCGCGAGGAACTCGGCTCCGACGTGCAGATCCACTGCGGGCTCGGCGCGATGGCCCACCACGGCGAGGATGCGGCGGCGGCGGAGGACGTCACGTCGCTGGCCACGCTGGTCGCCCGGATGGACCCGCAGACGGCTCTATCCGAGGGCCAGCAGGCTCGCGTCCACGTGGAGACCACCAGGCTGCACTTCTTCGACCCGGAAACCGGTGCAGCCATCCGCGACTAACTGCCCTGCGGGTACCGGCGACGGTAGGTCCACCCTGGCTGCTGGCTGGCCCGTGTCCCGCTGGCTGGCCCGCGCCGGCGGGCTAGCGGCAGCAGATACAGGGGTAGGCAACAACGGTACGCAGCGGCCGCAGGCCGTGATCGCCGATGCGGGAGGTCAGGTTGCCGACGACAGCACAGGGGCACGGCTCCGCGGCGCCGCCGCCCTGGCCGGCGCCTCCCGGTCCGCCTCCCGGTCCGCCGCCCCCGTTCGACCCGGAGCTGGCCGATGCGCTCGAGGCGGCCGGCGAGTTGCTGCGGAGCCCGCTGACACCGGACCTGATCCCGGTGCTGCGCGAGCTGACTGCGGCGATGCCGGCACCGTCCGACGAGGACCTGCGCTGCGGCGGAGCCTTCGATGTCACCGAACGGCTCGTGCCCGGGCCGACCGGCGCACCGGAGGTATCGCTGCTGATCTGCCGCCCGGCCGGAGTCACAACTGCGCTGCCTGCCGTGTATCACATGCATGGCGGCGGCATGATCACCGGCGGCAACCGCATGGGCGTTCTGAGGCTGCTGGACTGGGCCAGGGAGCTTCAGTTCGTAGTGGTGTCGGTGGCCTACCGGCTGGCGCCGGAATGCCCGTTCCCGGCGCCTGTTGAGGATTGTTACGCCGGCCTGGTGTGGGCCGCCGGTCACGCCGCCGAGCTGGGCGTCGCCCCGGACCGGATCGTGGTGGCCGGCCACAGCGCTGGCGGGGGACTGGCGGCTGCGCTCGCGCTGATGGCCCGCGACCGCGGCGGACCGCGCCTGGCGGGTCAGCTGCTGATGAGCCCGATGCTCGACGACCGCAACGACACCGTGTCGTCATGGCAGCTGGCGGGCATCGGCGGATGGGATCGCTCTGCCAACGAGACGGCCTGGGCGGCGCTGCTCGGCGATGTCCGCGGCGGCCCTGAGGTGTCACCGTACGCGGCGCCGGCCCGTGCCGCGGACCTGTCGGGGCTGCCGCCCGCCTTCATCGATGCCGGCTCGGCGGAGACCTTCCGGGACGAGGACGTGACCTACGCCAGCCGGATCTGGCAGGCCGGCGGTATCGCCGAGCTGCACGTATGGCCGGGCGGATGTCACGGGTTCGAGATGATGGCACGTGAGGCGGCGATCTCACGGGCGGCGACAGCGGCGCAGCGCAACTGGCTGCGCCGGCTGCTGGCAGGCTGAAGGGGACGCGCTCCGCCGGCGGCCGTCCCGCCGGCGGCCGTGCTCCGGCGGGGCAGCACTCGCCCTTTCCGATGTCAGGGCCGGGCCAGCGCGGGCCGGCGCGTTCAGCTGGCCGCGCGCCGGGTAGACAGTATGTCGTGAATATTGGCCTTGTTTTTCCGCAGACAGAGCTGGGCGGGGACCGCGGTGCCGTTCGCGCCTACGCCCAGCGAGCCGACGAGCTGGGTTTCGCCCACCTGCTGGCTTACGATCACGTGCTCGGCGCCGATCCTGAGGTGCATGCCGGCTGGAACGGGCCTTACGATGTCAGCACCACCTTTCACGAGCCGTTCGTGCTGTTCGGCTACCTCGCCGCGGTCACGTCCATGGAGCTTGTCACCGGCATCATCATCTTGCCGCAGCGGCAGACCGCGCTGGTCGCCAAGCAGGCCGCGGAGGTGGACCTGCTCACCGGCGGCAACTTGCGGCTCGGCGTCGGACTTGGCTGGAACGCGGTGGAGTACGAGGCGCTGGGCAAGAGCTTCGCCGACCGGGGGCGCCGGATTGGCGAGCAGGTCGTGCTGATGCGGCGGCTGTGGACGGAGCGGACGGTCACGTTCAACGGCGAGCACGAGGCCGTGACCGGTGCCGGGCTGGCACCACTGCCGATCCAGCGGCCGATCCCGGTCTGGTTCGGCGGGCAGTCCCGGCCGGCTTATGCCCGCATGGGCCGGCTGGCGGACGGGTGGTTCCCGCAGGTCCGCCCCGGGCCGCAGCTGGACGAGGCGCGGGAGATCATCGGGCGGGCTGCCGTGGAGGCCGGCCGCGACCCGGCTGCGATCGGGATGGAGGGCCGGGTCAGCTGGGGCGTGGGTGGCGCGGAACGGCTGATCGACCACGTCGAGCGCTGGCGCGCCGCCGGGGCTTCGCACGTGTCCGTCAACACGATGGGCGCCGGCCTTGACTCGGTGGACAGCCACCTGAAGACGCTGACGATCATCGCCGAGGCGCTGAGAGTCCCGGGGCGCTGAGTGTTCCGGCGCGCTGAGAATCCCGAACAGCTGGGCGGGCCATGCTGTTCGCGGTCCGGGCTGGCCAGGATGCCGCGGCGGGGTCAGGCAGGGGTTTCGACGGGCAGGCCGAGGGCCTGCGCTGAGTCGCACAGCCGCTTGTCGTAGCAGACGAAGCCGGTCAGCTCGGTTCGTACGTCGTGGGCGGTAGCGAGGTGAATGGCGTCCAGGCTGCGCAGCATCGTGCCCCCGATGACCTCGGCCGTCGGGGCGACATCATCGATGCTCAGCAGCGCGACCGCGGAGAGCACGGCATTGGCGCGGCCGATGCGATGCGGCGCGCTCCTTGTCACGGTCTGCAGCATCTCGATCCGCAGCAGCCGGGAGGAGACGCGCGGGATCTCTGCGCGCTCTGCGAGCCATAGCTCAAGCCGCTCAGTCTCCGCTTCGGGCAGTACGAGTTTGAGCGCTCGCGCAAGCCGAATATCTCGGCGAGCTGGCTGACGGCCTCTTTCTCCATCGCCGCAGTCGCCGGCCCGCCGTCGAGAGCGTGGTTGTTCGGGTTGATCAGCATGGCGGCCAGGTAGCCGACGACCGCCGCCGGGTGCGGCGGCTTCAGCATCTGCCCGGCGTAGGCCGGGTGGAAGAACGGGTAGTTGCCCGTCAGGCGGCTGGCCAGCTCGGCGAACGCGGGCGCGAACCGCTGATGATCGCACGAAACGACGTTTACGGCGGCCGGCCGCTGCGCCGGGCTTACCTCGTCAGGAGCCGGCCGCCGAAGCGATCAGGGCACGATCAGCACGGTGCGTGACTCGGTGTAGAACGAGCGCGCGGCCAGCCCCTGCTCACGGGGACCGTAGCTGGATTCCT
>DAHVAR010000050.1 GCA_027314515.1 Actinomycetota bacterium | reverse complement strand
GGCAGTCGCCGATCCCGCCACCGACGGCCTCGGCGACGTGCTGTGGATAGTCGACGTCAACCGCCAGTCGCTGGACCGGGTCGTGCCCGGCGTCCGGATCGCGCAGTGGGAGCAGCAGTTCAGCGCCGCCGGCTGGCACGTGGTCGAGGCCAAGTACGGCCAGGCGCTGCAGCGCGCGTTCGCCCAGCCAGGCGGCGACAGCCTGCGCGACTGGATCGACGCGATGCCGAACGAGCAGTACCAGTCGCTGTTCGGCCTTGAGGCAGCCGCGGTGCGCGAGCGGTTCACCGACGGAGCGCCGCCCGCGGTGCAGCGGTTCTGCGCTGGCATCCCGGACGAGGACCTGGCACCGCTCGTCACCGACCTGGCCGGGCACGACATCGGCTCGCTGCTGGCCGCGTTCGCCGAATGCGATGGCGAGAAGGACCGGCCGAGCGTGCTGTTCGCCTACACGATCAAGGGCTGGGGCCTGCCGATCGCGGGTAACCCGCGCAATCACTCGGCGCTGCTCACCACCGCGCAGGTCGGCCAGCTGCGGGCCCGGCTCGGGCTGACCACCGCAACCGAGTGGGACCGGCTTGACCCGATGACGCCGGCCGGGCAGTGGGCGGCCGCCCGCCGCGAACAGCTGTCCAGGCCGCCACGGTCTCATACCGGGAACGGGGTAGTCGTGCCCGACGCAGTCGGCCTGCGCGCGGCCAGGCCGATCTCCACCCAGGAGGCGTTCGGGCGGATCCTGGTGGACCTATCCCGGTCCGAGTCAGCCGGACCCTACCTCGTGACCACCGCGCCCGACGTCGCGACCTCGACGAACCTGGCCGGCTTCATCAACCGGACCGGCGTCTTCTCCCCCGTTCCGCGCCGGTCCTGGAGCCAGGACCCCGTGCTCAAATGGGCGGAAGGACCGGACGGCCAGCATATCGAGCTTGGCATCAGCGAGATGAACCTGTTCTTGCTGCTCGGTCAGCTCGGCCTGGCCTGGGATTTGTCCGATCAGCAGTTGCTGCCGGTCGGCACCGTGTACGACCCGTTCGTGCTGCGCGGCCTGGACGCGTTCATCTACTCGGTGTACTCGGGCGCGCGGTTCGTCGTCGCCGGGACGCCGTCCGGCGTGACGCTCGCGCCAGAAGGCGGCGCCCACCAGTCGACGATCACCGCATCGGTCGGGCTCGAACTGCCCAACGTGACCTTCATCGAGCCTGCCTACGCGGTCGCGCTCGACTGGCTGCTGTGCGGGGCGCTGCAGTCGGTCGCCGCAGCGGCAGCGCCAGGTGCCCGGCCCGGCGAGGCCGGCCCCGGCCAGGCAGAGACCGGCTCGTACTACTTCCGGCTCACCACGCGCGGCATCGACCAGGCTCCGTTCCAGGCTGCGCGCGAGCGGCTCGGCGATGCCATCTTGCGCCGTCAGGTGCTGGCCGGCGGCTACCGGCTGGTGGACGCGGCGGAATCAGCGGCGGCCGGCGCTCCCCCGGTGTACCTGGTCGGCTGCGGCGCGGTCCTGCCCGAAGTCCTGCAGGCCGCCGCGGAACTGTCCGAGGAAGGCATCGCGGCGACCGTCGTCGACATCACTTCGGCCGACCGGCTGTACCGGGCCTGGCAGCGCACCCTTCGCCAGGGCGTGCGAACCGCGACCGCGCCGTCCGTCCCTGGCGCGCTGCGCTCGGCGTTCGGCGACCGGGCGCCGGTCGTCACCGTGCACGACGCGGCCTCGCACACGATGAGCTGGCTCGGCTCCGCGCTTGGCGTCCCCGCGGTCAGCCTCGGCGTCGATAGCTTCGGCCAGTCCGGCGCGGTGGCGGACCTCTACCGGGCGCACGACCTGGACGCTGGCTCGATCGTGAACGCCGCGCTCGCGGCGCTGTCGCTACGCTGAGGTGCTTGTCGCGGGCGCGCGGAGCACGGATACTGCTGCGGTGGCAGATCGCAATGTGCTCGGCGGTGAGCTGGAGGCGTGCAGCAACAGCCCGGTCACCGGGTTCTACCGTGACGGGTGCTGTCACACCGGACCGGAAGACCTCGGCAGTCACACGATCTGCGCGGTGGTGACCGCTGAGTTCCTCGAGCATCAGCGCGGCATCGGCAACGACCTGACCACGCCGATGCCCGCCTACCAGTTTCCTGGCCTCACGCCCGGCGACCGGTGGTGCGTCACGGCCGCGAACTGGCTGCGAGCTCATATCGATGGCGCTGCCGCGCCGGTCGTCCTGGCAGCAACTCACGAGCGGGCACTGCACATCGTCCCGCTGCCGATTCTGCGGGAGCACGCGGTCGACGTTCCGGCAGATCCCGGCGCACTGGACGGCTGACCGCGGCGGGCGCAGTGACTGCTGACCGAGTGGTAGCTGACTTCCTGGCGTTCGAGCGCGGTGTCAACGATCAGAAGGACTCCGCGGTACCCGCTCGCATTCCTACGCTGCTGTATCTCTACGGCCCGCCGGCCAGCGGCAAGCTGACGATTGCCAGGAAAGTGGCGGCGCTCACCGGCTTTCCCTTGTTCCACAACCACCTGACGGTGAACGCGGTCAGCTCGGTATTTCCCTTTGGCGGCGAAGCGTATAAAGCTGTCGTGCACAGGCTGCGGCTGGATGTCTTCGCCAGGGCTGCGGAGTTTGGCGTTGACCTGATCTTCACGAACAACTCAGCGTGGGGCGGGGCCCATGGGCGGGCGCGCTTCGCCGCGTTCGCCGAGGCGGCAAGGAAGATCGTCGAGTGCCAGGGCGGAAGAACCATCTTCGTCGGCCTTACTGCGCCTGCGGACGTACTTGAAGCCAGGCTGGCCGACGAGTCTAGGCGCGCGCACGGGAAGCTACTGGAGGGAGCCCGGCTCAGGGAGCTCCTGGCAGGCCTGGACATCTCGCCCTTGCAGGCCGGCGACGTCGTCATTGATACGTCGGTCACCAGCGCCGATGATGCTGCCGCCGCGATTGCCGGCCTGCTGTCCACGCCCGCGCCGCCGATGGCGCCGACCGCCGCCGACCGCAGCGCGGTAACCTGACGCCTGCGGATTCGGCCGGACCTGACCGCGCGTTATGCCCGTCACCCGGCGACCGCCATGGCGATGACTGCACGGTGCCCGCGACGGGATTCGAACCCGTATTCGGCGGTGTTTAAAGCCGGTGTCTCTGCCGTTGGACTACGCGGGCGTCAGATTGCTGCGCGAATCCGCCGGGTAATATCGGCGCCGCGGCAAAAAGCCGGCCGCAAGTCGGTCCGGCCCTACGGTGATTGGCTGTGCCCAACCGCATGAATGGACGCTACATCGCGGTAAGTCGTTCGGTGCCCCGATCCGGGAAAGCGCTCGCTGCGGACGCTGCCGGCCGCATGGGCCAGCGCGGCATGCGGCCGCCCGGCCCCGCAATCCCGGCGCTCGCGGGCGCGGACCTCGACGGGGCAGCCGCGCAGGCGAGACGATGGCTGCCATGGATCTTGGCAAGCTTCAGGCGATAGACGTTCACGTGCACGTCGAGAAGGACGCCCAGGGCCGGTACGCGCTGGACGATGAATTGCGCGACGCGGCGGCGAAGTACTTCAAGGGCGAGCCCTACCACCCCACGGTGGCCGAGATAGCGGCCGACTACCGCGCTCTGGAGATGGCCGCGGTGATCTTCACCGTGGACGCCGAGGCCGCCACGGGTCAGGTGCCGCTGTCCAGCGAGGAGATCGCCGAGGAAGCGGCCCGGCATGCCGATGTGCTGATCCCGTTCGGCTCGGTCGATCCCGCTCGCGGGGCGGCCGCGGTGCGGGCAGCACGGCGCCTGGTCGAGGGCCACGGCGTGCGGGGCTTCAAGTTTCATCCGTCGGTGCAGGCGTTCGAGCCCGGTGACCGCTCGGTCTATCCGCTGTACGCAGAGCTTGAGTCGCTCGGCGTACCGGCGCTGTTTCACACCGGGCAGACCGGCATCGGATCCGGGTTGCCCGGCGGCCGCGGCATCAAGCTGCGTTACTCGCACCCGATGCTGCTGGACGAGGTAGCGGCCGACTTCCCGGACCTGACGATCATCATGGCGCACCCGTCCGTCCCCTGGCAGGACGAGGCCATCGCGGTGGCGCAGCACAAGGCGAACGTGTACATCGACCTGTCGGGCTGGTCGCCGAAGTACTTCCCGCCGCAACTGGTCCGCGCCGCGAACACGTTCCTCAGGGACAAGGTCCTGTTCGGGTCGGACTACCCGCTGCTGCGCCCGGACCGCTGGCTGGCGGACTTCGCCGCCCTCGACATCCGCGACGAGGTCCGCCCGCTGATCATGAAGCAGAATGCCGCCAGGGTCCTGCAGCTGGGAAAGGAGCAGGCAGATGCGTAACGCCGGGCTGGGCTCATGGCCGGAACGACGGCTGCGCATGACGCCGGACCGGGACGCGATCTGGTTCGAGGGCCGGACGACATCCCATGCGGGTTTCGCTGACCGGGTCCGCCGCGCGGCCGCCGGGCTGGCCGGCCTCGGCGTCCGGCGCGGCGACCGGGTGGCCTGGTTCAGCGGGAACCATCCCTCTGCCCTGGAGACGCTCTTCGCCTGCGGCCAGCTTGGCGCGATCTGGGTGCCGGTCAACGGCCGGCTGACAGCGCCGGAAGCGCACTACATCTTCGCGCACTCCGGGGCGAGCGTGGTCCTGCACGGCGCCGACCAGGCGAAGCAGGCAGCGGACCTGGCCAGCGCGAACCTCGCGGTGCGATCCTGGATCGCCATCGAGCAACCGCAACCGGATGCCACACCGCCGCGGTCAATCGACTACGAGCGCCTGCTGGGCGACGCCGATCCGCAGCCACGAGACGAGCCGGTCAGCCTCGACGACCCCTGCCTGATCATGTACACCTCCGGCACGACCGGGCATCCGAAGGGCGCTGTGCTGACCCACGGCAACATGACCTGGAACGCCGCCAGCCAGCTACTCGGCTTCGACCTGACCGCGCAGGAGCGCACGCTGGCCCTGGCGCCGCTGTTCCACATCGGCGGCCTGAACGGCACCGTCAACCCGACACTGCTGCGCGGCGGATGCGTGGTCATCGTGCGGCGCTTCGATCCGGCCGCGACTCTGGATCTGATAGTCCGGCAGCGGATCAACTCGTTCTTCGCCGTTCCCACCATGCTGGACGCGCTGGCGCGCGAGCCAGCCTTCCCGACCGCGGACCTGTCGGCGCTGCGCAGCGTCGCGGCGGCCGGCGCGCCGCTGCCGCTGCCGACCCTGCAGACCTGGCTGGCCAGGGGCATGACCGTGCAGCAGGCCTACGGCATGACCGAGGCCGCGCCGGGCTGCACGGTGCTCGACTCGGCGGACTCGGTGCGCAAGGCTGGCTCGGCCGGCAAGCCGGTCTTCTTTACCGACCTGCGGGTGATCAGGCCGGACGGCACGGACGCGGCGCCGGGCGAAGTCGGCGAGGTGATCGTCTCGGGCCCGAACATCATGGCCGGCTACTGGCAGGAGCCGGAGCAGACCGCCGAGGTGCTGATCGACGGCTGGTACCACACCGGCGACGCTGGCATGCTCGACGCCGACGGCTTCCTCTTCATCCGTGACCGCTACACGGACATGATCATCTCGGGCGGGGAGAACGTGTATCCGGCCGAAGTGGAGTCGGCGCTGCTGGCGCTGCCCGGCGTCCGGGAGGCCGCGGTGATCGGCTGCCCCGACGTGAGCTGGGGCGAAGTGGGCCTCGCCGTCCTGGTCGTCTCGCCGGACACCCCGAGAGATCCCGTCGTCATCGCGGCCGCGCTGCGCGAGCGGCTCGCGGGCTTCAAGGTTCCCCGGCACTTCCGGTTCGCCGACGCCCTGCCGAAGACCGCTACCGGCAAGATCCGCAAAGCCGACCTGCGCGCGGAGTACGTGCCCAGATCCCCCTGATGATCTTCATGGATGTGAGCTTTCTGCTGCTATAGCAACAGTCAGGTCACATCGATCATGGTCGGGCGCTTGTACAAGTGCTGTTACAGTGCTGTCAGAGCGTTAGCGGACAGGGGGCGAGGGTGGCAGTCGGCCGTTACCCGGAGATCGAGCCGTACGACCACGGCATGCTCGACGTGGGCGACGGCAACCTCGTCTACTGGGAGACCTGCGGCAACGCCGACGGTAAGCCCGCCCTGGTGCTGCACGGCGGCCCGGGCTCGGGATGCTCCGCCTCGATGCGCCGCTATTTCGATCCGGGGGCGTATCGGATCGTGCTGTTCGATCAGCGCAACTGCGGGCGCAGCCGGCCACCCGCCAGCGACCCGGCAGTGAGCCTCGCCGCGAACACCACCCCGCACCTCATCGCGGATATCGAGCGGCTCAGGGACCACCTCGGCATCGATCGCTGGCTGGTGTTCGGCTGGTCATGGGGCTGCGCGCTCGCACTTGCCTACGCCGAGCAGCACACCGACCGGGTCAGCGAGGTCGTCGTCACCGGCGCCGCGACCGGCCGCCAGTGCGAGGTCGATCTGCTGACCAGGGGCCTGGGCGGTATCTTCCCGGCCGCGTGGGCCCGCTACCGGGACAGCGCCGGTACCGTCGGCCCCGACGGCAGCCTGCCTGCCGCCTACAGCCGCCTGCTGTCCGACCCCGACCCGGCCGTCCGGGCTCAGGCGGCCAGCGCCTGGTGTGCCTGGGAGGAGGCGATGCTGCCGACCTCCGGCCACAACCCGCGCTACGACGACCCGGCCTTCCGGTACGGATTCGCCCGCCTGGTGACTCATTACTGGAGCAATGGGCACTTCCTGCCCTACGACGGCGTCCTGCTGGACCAGGCCGGCCGGCTTGCGCCCGTTCCCGGTCTGGTCATTCAGGGAACCCTCGACCTCATCAATCTGGCCGGCACGCCGTGGCAGCTAACCGCCGCCTGGCCCGGCAGCGAACTGCTGCTGATCGACGATGCGGGCCACGGCGGCAACACGGCGCTGCTGTCCGCGATCGTCCGCGCGACGAACCGGTACGCCCATCCTGACGGGAACGCGGATGCCTAAGCACGCCGCTCCCGGCCCGGACCCGGCTGCCCGGCCAGTGGTGGGCGCACTCGGCACGCTGCTGCGGCACGTGCTGGACGAGATGGACGGCGACATCGCGACGATCCTGGCCGACCTCGGCACGCCCGGATACCGGCCGCGATTCAGCCCGGTCATCCGCGCCCTCGTCCTGCTCGGACCAGTGCCGATCAGGGATGTGGCCCGTGCCATCGGGGTCACGCACTCGGCGGTCAGCCAGACGGTTGCGCAGATGGCAAGCCGCGGCCTCGTCACGCTCACGCCAGGCGAGGACGCGCGGCAGCGGGTCGTGCACCTGACTGCCAAAACCCGTGCGCTGCTGCCGAAGATCGAGGCCGAGTGGGCGGCGACCGCCTCGGCTGCCGCCGAGCTGGACGCCGAACTGCCGTTCCCGCTAGCCGAGCTCGTCCCGGCGATCGCCGCGGCCCTGGAGCGGCGATCGTTCCGCCAGCGCATCCTGGATTCGTCCTGGGCGCGGGAACACCCGGAGTTTGCCGTGTCACTCGCTGCGCGGCGCGCCTGATGCGGCCGCCGAGGCTGCGCCGGCTTTCCGGCGCTTCCGCACTGCTCACCGACGTCACGCCGCTGCGCGCATCGCCGCAGTTCCGTCGGCTGTTCACCGGCAGCGTGCTGTCCATGGCCGGCAGTTCGTTCACTCGGTTCGCCATCCCGCTGCAGGTCTACGACATCACCCGGTCGCCGTTCGCAGTCGGCGCGATCGGCCTGGCTGAGCTGGTCCCGACGCTCGTCGTCGGCCTGTTCGGCGGGCCGGTGATCGACGCGGTGGACCGGCGCAAGCTCGTGCTGATCACTAGCAGCTGCCTGGCCGCGGTTTCCGCCTTGCTGGCAGCGCAGGCACTCGCCGGCCTGCGCGATGTCTGGATCTTGTACGCGCTGGTTGTCGTGCAGTCCGGCCTGTCCGCCATGAGCACGCCGGCCCGCCGCACGTTCGTGCCGGGCCTGCTCGGACCGGACCTGCTGGCGGCCGGGCTAGCGCTGAACCGGCTCGGTGGCCAGGTCGCGATCATCGCCGGGCCCGCCCTCGCCGGACTGATCACCGCGGCGGCCGGCGGGCACCTGCAAGCGTGTTACCTGATCGACGCGGGTAGCTTAGGGGTGGCGCTGTACGGAGTCGCCGGCCTGCCGCCGATGCCGCCACTGGCCGACGTAGCGCGACCTGGCCTGCGCGCGGTCGGCGAGGGGCTGCAGTTCATCCGGCGCAGCCAGGTGCTGGCAGGCACGCTCATCGCGGACCTCAACGCAACCGTGCTGGCGTTGCCGGTGGCGCTCTTCCCGGCCATCAACGCGGCGCGTTTCGGCGGGAACCCGGCAACGCTCGGGCTGTTCGTCACGGCGATCGGCGTCGGGGGTCTCGCGAGTTCGGTGGTGACCGGGCCGCTGCGGCGGGTGCGCCGGCCCGGGTTGGTGATGCTGTGCACAGTGAGCGTGTGGGGCGCGGCGTTCGCCGGATTCGCGCTCGCCCGGAGCCTGTGGCTTACTCTCGCGCTGCTGGCCCTGGCCGGGGCGGCCGACACTTTCACCGTGGTCTTCCGCGGCACCATCGTGCAGGCGGTGACCACCGACGCGTTGCGCGGCCGACTCACCTCGGCCGAGTACGTGATCGGCGCCGGCGGTGACGCCCTCGGCAGGCTCGAGTCGGGCGCGCTCGGGTCACTGACGTCGCCGGCGATCAGCGCGCTGTCCGGCGGCATTGCCACCGTGGTGCTCTCTGTCGTGCTCGGCCTTGCGCTGCCGAAGTTCGCGGCCTACCGGCTCGCCGCGAGCGCACCTGGTCCGGGTCAGGCGGTGGTGAGCGCGCCCGGCGACCCGGCTGGCGAAGAGGCGCCGGCCTGAGTGTCCTAGCCTGATGCGCCGCCGGGCTCGGCTGTCACCGGGTCAGTTGCAGCCGACACTGCGGCCTCGGCGTCTCTCAGCCACGGCAGCGCGATGCACATGATCGCCGCGACGCCCATGGCAACAGCGAACGCGCCGATCGCCCAGGCGCCGGACACATGCTGCAGCAGCAGGCCCGCGGTCAGCGGGGAGAGCGCCGCGAGCCCGGTAGCCACCGTGATCATCGTGCTGGTGACCCGGCCCCGCATCTCCTCCGGCGCGATCCGCAGCATCGCCGAGATCAGCGCGGCGTTTGCTGCGGGCCCCAGCAAGAGCGTGATCGCCACCGGGACCGCGACCAGCGGCGACGGCAGCACCAGCGCTGCCACGACGAACAGCGCAGTTGCCGCCACCGTCATCACGATCGCCAGCTGCCACAGCGGTAGCCGAGCTTGCAGCCTCGGCGCGATGACCGCGCCGGCTAGTCCGCCGACGGCAATCCCGGCCTGCGCGAGCCCGATGATGCCAGGAGCGATCCCGTGCTGCCGCAGCGCCACGGTGATCGTGAAGATCACGCCGTTGAACGCGAAGTTGATCAGCGGTGCCAGCAGGACCGCACCGCGCAGCAGCGGGCTCCGCCAGACCAGGCGGAGGCCTTCGGAGACCTCATGCCTCAGCGACTTGCGCTCGTCAGGCCGCCCCGGCCGGAACCGGCCGCGGATGCGGCTCACGGTCCCTGCCGAGACCAGGTAGGAGAGCGCATCGCCGGCGAACGGCACCGCGCTGCCCAGGCCGAACAACAAGCCGCCGAGCGCCGGGCCGACCAGGCTGGCCGCGTAGGCCCTGGCTTCGGTGGCGGCGTACGCCTGCTCGAGTTGCGAGTCGTGGACGATCGCTGGGAGCGCGGCATTCGCCGACGGATCGAACAGCACGTTCGCCCCGCCGTCGATAACAGACACGACCATGACCACCGGCCAGCTCACCATATGCGCCAGCACGAGCGCGGCCAATAGCACCAGCACGGCCGCCCGGACGCTGTCGCAGGCGATCATCACCAGGCGCCGGTCAAATCGGTCCGACAGCGCACCGCCGGGCAGGCCGAGCACGATCTGCGCCACGAGCCGAACGGTGCCGACGATCCCGGCCATGGCAGCCGAGTGGGTGAGCGCCAGGATCAGCAACGGGTAGGCGATCAACGCCACGTTCGTTCCGGTGTCCGATACCACCTGGCCAATCCAGAGCATCCGGAACCCGGCGTTCCGCCGTAGCGGCACCGGCGCGGCCCCGGTGCGATCCCCCGCGCCCTCGCTCTCTACCGTGTTGCGCACTGCCGCGTTCCCCTCGGATGTCCGCCGTCGGATCGGAGATCGGGTGGCCGAGCTGGAGCAATTTACCTGCACAGCCCGCCAGCCGGACGCGCGGGTCGGATCAGGCTGTCATACTTCATTCGCGATGCGCCAGCGACCGGATTAAGGCAACTTTCAAGACATATCTTGAATTCGACACAACTCGAATACACCATTGCCAGGATGCACAGTCAAGACCTATCTCGTTGACTAGGCCCAGGGACTCATGATGGATTTCAGCTCGGCGTGGAGCCGGGGGCTGGCCAGTGTGGCCGCGGTCTGCATTGCCTGTGGCTTAGCAGGCGTTGCCGACGCGCCGACGGCTTCGGCTGCCACCTGCCCGGCAGTCAGCTCGACGGGCGTGGTCACGCCGGCGCCAGCTCCTGGAGTGGACTGGAGTGACTGCCACTTTAACGGCGCGAACCTGTCCGGAGCTGACCTGAGCAGCGCTGATCTCAGCGGCGCGTCTTTTACTCACGCAAACCTGGCCAGCGCGGACCTGGCCGACGCGGACCTCGGATCCGCCCGGCTGGAACGGACCACGCTAGCCGGCGCGAACCTGGCCGCCACGGTCCTGGCGGGCAGCCAGCTGTACCTGGTCGCGTCCGGGCAGATCACGGGGACACCTGCCAGCTTCCCGGCAAACTGGTCACTGGCCAGCGGCTACCTTCTCGGCCCCTACGCCAACCTTGACAATGCAAGCCTGGCCGGGGTCAGCATGGCGGGCGCGGACCTTGAGAACGCGATGATCACCCAGGCGGACCTATCCGGAGCCGACCTGGCCAACGCGGACCTGGCCAACGCGGAACTCGAAGGCTCGGACCTATCCGGAGCCGACCTCGCCGACGCAGACCTCGTCACCTTCTACGTCTATAACCTGACGCTGACCGGAGCCAACCTGTCCGGTACGCAGTTCGCTTCCAACAGCGACTTGTCCGGGGTGGTGTCAGGCGGCATCACCGGTACCCCCGCGAACCTTCCCGAGTACGACTACCAGTATGTGCTCCGCAGTGGTTACCTTGCCGGCCCCGGAGCCGATCTGGCTGGCGCCGACCTGGCCGGCGTCAACCTCTCGGGCGCCTTACTGGTCGCGGACGCGAACTTGTCGGACGCCGACCTGGCCGGGGCGAACCTCACCGACAGCGCCCTGGCCGCTGACCTTTCCGGGACCAAGCTGGCCGGGGCGAACCTCACAGATATCGGCTCCCAGGGCGACACGGGGACCCCCGCGTCGCTGCCCCGGTCCTGGGCCTATGTCAACGGCTACCTGCTCGGGCCTACCGTCGATGCTTTTGGCGCGGACCTGTCCGGCGATGACCTGGCCGGCCTGGACCTCGCAGGCGCGCAATTCAATTACGCCAACCTGGCACGTGCGGACCTGAACAGCGCGGACCTTGCACGCACCTACCTCTGGGACACTAACCTCACCGCCGCCACGGCCGCCGGAGCCAATTTCGCTGGCGCGTCGTGGTACTCCACCACCTGCCCGGACGGCACGAACTCCAATGTCTACCAGGACGGGTGCTTCAGCCCGCTCGACACCACCCCGCCAGTCCTGCATCTCAACGTCAGCAACGGCCAGGTCCTCGCGGAGGGCACGGCACCTCAGGCACAGTGCACCGTCACCGACAAATACTCGCCGATCACCACCCAGCCCACTCTCAAGATCCGGGTCCATTCCGCGCATGGCCTCGGGCGGTTCACCGCAACCTGCAGCGGCGCGACAGACCTGGCGGGCCTGACGGCACGTCCGGTCAGCGCGACCTACTGGATCGCTTACGGGTTCGACGGAATGCAGCCGGCGCAAGGCACCACCGTGCCGAGATACCCGCGCACCCTCCCAGTCATCTTCTCCCTGTCCACCGCGACAGCCTTCATTCCGGCTAAGATCGGCCGGGCCATGGCCCACAGGCATGATGTCCGGGTCACGCTGCGCGGTCGAGGGATCCGGCCAGCTACGGCCAACTGCGACTCGTACTCGCCCCGGTTCGGCTTCACCTGCAAACTCCGCCTGCCGCGCGGCATCAAGACCGGGCGCCGGCACCGCTACACGCTCACAGCCTATGAGAACAACGGCTTCGGCTTCGTCATCGCACCGGGCGAACCGACGGCAGAAAACCCGGTCACCATCCACTTCAGGTGAGCGCAACTCGTCATAGCTCCGCCGCAGTGGGCGTCGTGCAGCGCCGATCGCCGGCCCGGTGCGCGGTCTCAGGAGTATAGGAACACGGCGATGAAGGCCTGTTGCTCCGGCGTCTCGACCGCTTTAGCGCAGTAGTTGGACCTGACCCAAGCAACGGCATCTCGGACCGGATGGCCGGTCAGGACGGCCAGGCAGGCCAACGCGGTGCCAGTTCGGCCATGACCGCCAATGCAGCCAACTTCGACGGCCTGCCCGCGATGAGCCCGGTTCAGAATGGTCTTGAGTGCCTCGACTATGGTTTCGGCGCTTGCCGGCACGCCGAAGTCTGGCCAATCGATGTGGTCATGCTCCCATGGCGGCTCCCAGCGGGAGTCGAAGTAGAGGCCGTAGTCCGGCTCGCGGACGCGCGTGTAAGGCGCGACCGGGTCAAACGATGCCGCCGCCAACTGCGTGCCGTCGGGCAACACGACCGGGCTCAGGTGCCCAGCGGATCTGCAAGCGGCACAAGACAGTCGGGAGCCTGTGTCGACCGCGCAGACGGACTCCCTCTGAACGTCGATATCGGCACGCTGCTACTCGCCGGTCTCGCCGTCGATCGACTCTCTGATGAGATCGGCGTGGCCGTTGTGGCGGGCGTATTCCTCGATCATGTGGCACAGGATCCAGCGCAGGCTCGGTGCCCTGCCGTCGGGCCAGGTCCGCTGTGCAAGCTGGTCGAGACCGCCGCGGGTGAGCGCGTCGTCCACCAGCGAGTGCGACCGGTCGACGGCTTCCTGCCAGATCGCACGCAGATCCTCCGGCGAATCATGGGCTGCCGTGTGCCACTCCCAGTCGCGATCGGCCGTCCAGTCGACCGTGTCCCACGGCGAGTGGTACTCGCGGACGTGCAGGCAGCGCGAGAACCATCCGTCCTCGACCAGAGCCATGTGCTTGAGGATGCCGCCGAGGGTCATGGACGAGGCCGCAGCCTGCGTGCTTAGCCCATCGGAGCCGAGGCCGGCGCACTTCCACGCCAGCGTCGCCCGCTGGTAGTCCAGGAACCCGAGCAGCGTCGCGGCCTCGTCGGCAGCCAGTGGCGGCTCGGGACGTCCTTGCTCGTCCAGTTCGGTCATGGGCGGGTAGTCTACTGGCGAGCTGCGATTTGCTCCAGCGTGTTTTTCACCGACCAGCGACGGCCTTGGTCGAGGGGCGGGCGCGGCCCGGGACTGGGGGCAATATCCCGCATGGCCTTTCCCGACCGTAACTACGCCCCCACCGGCGCAGGCGCGGCGACTGCTTGCGAACCTCCCCGTGCAGCTCACGAGACCGGGCGGCGACCACCGCTCGACCCGCCGTCAGGCCGCGCGCAGGGCCGGTGCAACCTCCGTAGCGATCCGCTCCATCTGCTCCCGGCCGTCGGGGCCGGACGGCATGATGTTGATGGCCTGGAAGCCGAGGCCGATGAGCTGGATCAGCCGTTCGGCCACCTGGGAGGCGCTGCCGACCACGGTTGCCGCCGTGCCACTCCCGCCGGGCTCGATGCGCACCGGGATGTTGTAGGCAGCGGTAATCTCGCTGGGATCCCGGCCAACGGCTTCCGCTGCGGCGTCGATGCGGGCACGCATGCCCGCGATCTCATCCGGCGCGGCCGATCCGAGCGACGGGATCCAGCCGTCGGCCAGTTCGCCGGTGACGGCCAGGGCCCGTGGGCCGTATGTCCCGCACCAGATCGGGATGCGCCGGGCCGCCTTGGGCTCCATCGGCGCCCTCTCTACCCGGTAGACCGGCCCCTCATACGAGAAATCGCGTGTAGTCCACAGTCCTCGCATGATCGTGATCGCATCGCGCAGGCCGTCCACTTTCTGCCGGGGCGTCGGCACTCCCAGGCCAAAGGCGCGGAACTCCTCGTCTGAGTGTCCGCTGCCGAGTCCGAGGATCAGCCGGCCGCCGGACAGTCGATCCAGCGTCTCGGCCATCTTGGCGACCATCGCCGGTGGCCGGTAGGGAGTTCCGAGCACCCGCGTCGCCACGCCGATGCGGGTGGTGGCGGCGGCGATGAAGGCCAGCATCGTCCACGTCTCGAACGTCGGCGACGAACCGCTTGGATGGTCCGAGGAGGAGACGAAATCGAAGCCGAACTGCTCAGCCAGAACAGCGTCGGCGACCGGATCGGCCCCTGGGCCGACCGCCGCCGGGATGTTCACTCCGATGAGGACGCTCACGTTCCGACCGTATCAATGACCGGGCGGTTGCGAGCGGCCGTCGGCCGACCTGGACCTGGTCTCGACCCGGACGGTGCGGTCTCTCGCTCGCATCCCACAAATCATCCCAGTTCACAAGATCAAAGTAAGGCTACTTTCGAACTTTTAGTAACAATGGCAAACACCATTATCACCAGCGCTCACGGAACTATCTGGCCAAAATTCCAGTTTGTGCCCGGTGAGAATATCACCAGCGGTGATCGAAAACATTCACCCCTCTGGCGTCTGATTGGATTGGCGTGCGGACGCGGAGTGACGGCGCTGGGGCGGCTGTGGTTACGGCGGGTCGGGGATGGGTGGCATCCAGGTGTTCCCGGCGAGTGCGTCATGCAGTGCGGTGAGTATGCCGGCGGTGGAGATGTAGCCGCGGATCGCGTACCGGTTCCGGGTAACCTGCTCGGACCGGAGCCGCCCGGATATTTTCTGCTGGGTCTTGGCGGGGCGCAGGTCCCTTTCGGCACCATTGCTGGTGGGCGGGATCCGCAGGTCATGGGCGAAGCGCACGATGTCGTCGTGGCGGTCGCGCAGGCCTTCGAGCAGGGCACGGTGCTTGAGCTGCTTGCGGCCTTCGCGGCGGGGCAGCCGGGAAAGGCCGGGGAGCACCCCGTGACGGAACGCCTTGATCAGCGGTGCCGCGATGTCGCCGGGGATGGCGGGCAGGTGCTGGTCGCGGGCGGTGTTCGCGGCGTGGATCAGTCCTTGCAGGGCCTCGCGGACCTGCACCGGCCAGTGCTCGCCGGGGTAGGTCTGGGCGGCGTCCTCGCAGTCGCGGATCAGGTGCTGGCAGCAAAGCTGGTGGATCAGGCCCGGGAACTTCTCATGCACCTGGTAGCGGTCGTGGACGACCACGGTGCCGTCCATGTCGGGCAGGACGAACGCGGTGAACGTCTCGGTGTCCCGGTCGCCGAGCAAGTAATAGGTGAGCAGGTTCGTGCAGGCGACCATCAGGTACCGCTTGCGGGTCTTCGGCCCGGGGCCGACCCGGATCGGGGTCTCATCGGCGCAGGCAACGTGCGCCAGGATGATCAGCGCCCGGATCACCTTGTTCGCGTCTGCGACGGCGGCCGCGGCCCGCCCGATCATGCCGTGGACGAACCCCGGCGACGGCTTCGCGCCGGTCAGGTCCCCGATCGGCTGCGCGCAGCGGTGCACCGGGATGTGATGGGCGGCCATCAGATAGACGCACAAGGCCTGCAGCGCAATGCCGTAGGTCACCGTCCCGGCCGCGCCGGCACCGGCTGGCGCGGCTGCCCGGTGCACCCGGCCGCAGCCGCACGCTACCTCGTGCAGGTCATGCTGGGCCACCTTCGCGCTGGCCAGCGGGATCTCCGCCTCCTGGTGGGACGCCGCCACGCCCAGGTCGCTGGCCTGCGCCAGCGCGGTGCCGCACTGGCAGGTCCCTTCCGGGAAATGCGGGATCGTCTCGTCCGGGTCGTCGCTCCAGGCCAGGTGCGACCCCGGCTGACCCGGCTGCCCGCCGGGCTTGCGCTTCGGGCCCCCGCGCTGCGGCTTTGCCCGCGGCGGCTTGCGGCCCGGCAGGTCATCAGCCGAAGGTGGCATCCCCGAGTTGCCGCTGTTACGGGACACCAGCCTCTCCAGGCGCTCCACTTTGCGCCGCAGGTCCTCGATTGCCGCTGCCTGCCCGGCGATCTTCCGCGCCTGCCGGGCGATCACCTGATCCCGGGCGGCGCACGACGCGCAGTCCGGGGCAGGCAGCGGCAGATCGGTCACAAGTAACCATCATCAGAGCCGGCCCTCAGTAATCAAGTCGGCGCGCTGGGCCGGCTCTCGAAAGATCACCAGGCATCCGCGCAGACACGTTACGTCACCAAGCGCCGCCTGCCTGCCGCCAGAGACCTGAATGCATGTCGGGGCTTCGCCCCAACCCGACGAGGCATGCACGGGCTGGTGCTGGCACCGGGTTGGGGCGAAGTCCCGAAGCCCCGGCTGGCGCTCAGGGCAGTCACAATGTAGCTGTCTGTTTACCGCGTGCAGCGGTCTGGCGGCCGTTGCCTTCCGAGCCTCCAGCCGGAGCCTGTCATGACGTTACCGCGTACCGCTGCCGAAGTCCTGTCCCGTCACGTGAGCCTGGAGATCCGCTGCATCGACCGGGTGCTGCTGACCTTCCGGCAGCCGCGGCTGCAGTACGGCAAGGGCATCCACGGGTTCTTCTGCCATCACCGCGGGAACCGGTTCGCCTCCTCGGCGCTGATGCTGCCGATGACTGAGCGGTTCACCGCCGACATCGGCCACTACATCGATTCCCGCGGACTGGACCTGGTCCGGTTCGCCAAGGGGCAGAGCAAGGACCAGGTGGCACGGGAGTACCTGGCCCGCCATGACGGCGGTGAGCAGATCCTGTTCGCGGGCGTGGCCCAGGAGAAGACCCGGGTCTGGCGGACCCGCCAGCGGCGGGACGCGGTGACCGGCAGGCCGTACCCGTGGCTGTATCAGGACCAGGCCATGGTGAACCACTGGTACTTCTACGGGTTCGACGCCGGTTTCGGCCCGTTCTGGATCAAGTTCTGCGGCTACTTCCCGTTCGCCGGGCAGATCTACCTCAACGGGCACGAGTACGCCAAGCAGCAGTGCATCAGGGCCGGGATCGGCTTCACCGCGCTGGATAACGCGTTCGGCTCCGCCGACGACCCGGCCGCCGTCCAGCGGATCTGTGACCAGCTGACCGATCAGCAGATCTACCGGTTCGCCGGCAAGTGGCTGGCCCGGCTCCCGCACCCGTTCACCGCCGAAGACGAGCGGGCTGACTACCGCTGGCACCTGTCCGTGCAGCAGATCGAGTTCTCCACCACCATGGCGCTGGACCGCCCCCTGAACGGCCGGATCTTCTTCGAGCAGCTGATCCGCGACAACATTGACATCGGCCGGCCAGACAAGGTGAACATCGTCTTCGGCCGCGCCATCCGGCTACGCGGCAAGAACCCCACCCCCGGCAGCTTCCGCACCCAGGTCATCACCAGCGGCGTCTGCCCCTACCTCTACCTGTTCTACAAGAAGACCCAGGTCAAGCAGTACCTGAAAGAAGGCAGAGCGCTCAGGACGGAAACACCCTCAACCAGCCCCGCGACTTCAAGATCGGCAAAGAGCTGACTAACCTCGCCGCCATGGCCGAGATCGGCTATACAGCCAACCGGCGCCTGCTGGACGCCGAATGCATCAGCCACGACCCCGCCAACGGAGCCGCCATCCTCGACTCGCTCACCAGCCCCGTCATCACCAGCACCTGCACCCGCATCCCCGGGATGCGGGTCACCGACCGCCGCGTCCAGGCGCTCCTGGCCGCCTGCTGCGCACTCGCGCTCCGCCCCGCCGGCTTCACCAGCCGCGACCTGCGGCACTACCTCGCACCCCAGATCGGGAAACTTCCACGCGACATGACCAGCGGAGCAACCTACGACCTGCGCAGACTCCGCGCGCACCACATCATCCAGCGCATCCCCCACAGCCGCAGCTACCAGGTCACCGCCGACGGCCTGACCACGGCCCTGTTCCTCACCCGGCTGACCCAGCGGCTCCTAATCCCCGCCCTGGCCGAGCTCACACACCCCGGACCACCCGGCCCCAGCCGTCTCCGGCAAGCCAACCGCGCCTACCGCGACGCCATCACCGACCTCACCCGCCAAGCCGCACTCGCCGCCTGACACCAGCCGCCTGACACGTCCCAGCTATCACACACGCCGCAAGCTGACTCAAAATTGAGGCTTCCCTGCGGGGAAAGAAACTTACCCGCGAACGTGTCATCGGGCCAGGTTTCAGCGCTGTTTTATGTGAGCCGGATGAAGCAGATTTCATCATTTCATCTTGACAGCCTTGACTTAACAAGATAACTGTGGATAGTCTGGGCGAAGCCTATCCTAAGGTAACTCTTCGTAACCAATGTATGTCTGCGATGACGCATCCCGGCTGCAAAGGTGGGAGGTATTGGATGAATCATGTCCTCGCGTCGTACAACGAAGCGATTCAAACCGATCGTGAGCTGCGAGAATCGGTAATATCAGCGTCCTTACCGCCACTGTTCACACGGAGCTATCGGCCCATCCTACTTTCCCGCCCTATTTTTATTGATGATTCAATTATCTGGCAATTCGCCGAGGATCTGGCCAATGTCTTCCGCATCCTGGTCTCCTTGCCGGCCCGGGTGTTCGCCGGGTCGATTAACGACTACTGTGCAGCCGTCGGGATTACCGGCGCGTTACGCGAGTTGATGACGCGCGGTGACGACCTGACCGACCCTCCGCTGTTCGGGCGCTCCGACGCGTACCTCACCGACGCCGGGTTTCAGTTGCTCGAGTTCAACATCGGCACCGAACTCGGCGGCATGGACTTCGCCGAGCTCAATCACGCGCTGCTCAAGGTGCCCGCGTTCCGCGCGTTCGCCGAGCAGCACGCACTGACGTTCGTGGACACCGCCGACGTCGTTGCCGGGGTGCTGCGAGAGCAGGCAGCCCGGGTCACTGACTCGGACCGGCCGGTGGTGGTGCTGCTGGAGACGACTGACGGTCTTGCCCATCACTTCAACTTCCGGTCCGTCGCCGAGGCGATGTGCGCCCGTGGCCTCGACTTCCGTCTCGGCGAGGTGCAGGACCTCGGGCTGCGCCGGGGCAAGCTGGTGCTCGGCGGCACGCCGGTCGACGTGGCCATGCGCTTCTACGCCGCCGGCGAGATCCTCGAGGCGCCCGGCGGCGGCGGCCTCATCGATCCCGTCCTGCACGCGCACGCCGACGGCCATACCGTGCTGTTCACTGGGCTGAGCAGCTCCCTCTACAACACCAAGGGCGGACTGGCCCTGCTGCGCGACAGCTACGTGCAGGCCTCGCTGACCGCCGACGAGCGGGCCGCGGTGGACCGAGTGGTGCCCTGGACGCGGATGCTGCGCGGCGGCGATCCCGGCCTGCTGGACAACTGCCGGGGCGAGCGCAGCGAGCTGATCCTCAAGCCGTCGGTGGGCTGGGGGGCGGCGGGAGCGGTCCGCGGCGCCGACACCAACGACCGGTCCTGGTCCGCACTGCTCACCGAGCGTCTTGACCGGGGTTACGTCGTGCAGCGCATCGTGCATCCCCGGCTCGAACCGGTCTGGGATCCGGATGAACCCAGCCCGCGCGACTGGGCCGTCAACTGGGGCGTCTTCGTCACGCCCCACGGTTACGCGGGCTCCTTCAACCGGGCACTCAAACCGGAGGACGGCACGATCATCACCTTCGGCAACCCGGGCACCCGCGGGACCTGCGTCTTCACATTCGGGGATGGCCCCCGGTGACGCGGCCTCACATCGTCGTGGTGACCCGGTGGCGCGAGCACTACGCCGAGTTCAGCAGGTATGCCGACCACGCCCGCAATCGCGTCACATACATCGCTACAAAGGTCGGGCTCGGCTCAGTGCCGCCCACCGCGACCGACGTCTGGCTGGTTCCCGCCACCGATGACCTCGGCGCCGTGCGGGCCGGCGTGCGCGCGCTCGCCACCCGGTACGGGCCGCCGGCGCGGATCGTGGCGCTCAAGGAGGACGACCTGCTCGTCGGCGCACAGCTGCGAGAAGAGTGGGACTGCCCCGGCCCGCGTCCGGCCGACCTGCTTCCGTTCCGGGACAAGCTCCTCATGAGCAGCAGGATCGCCCGCCATGCCCTGCCGATCGACGCGTTCGCGCCCGCCCCGGACCGAGCCGCCATCCGCCGGTTCGCCAGCCAGCACGGCTGGCCGGTCGTCCTCAAGCCGGCCATGAGCAGCGCCAGCGAGGGTGTCCGCCGCTTAGACGGCCCGGGCGACTTGGCCGAGGTGGAACCGGCCACCGGTCCGCGCCTGGTGCAGTCGTTCAACCCCCATCCCGTCTACCACGTCGACGGCCTGTTCAGCGGGGCCTGCCTGGTGCGGTGGCGGGCGGCCCGGTATCTCAACACCTGCCTCGACTTCCGCTGCGGTGCGTTCCTGGGCTCGGTGGAGGAAGACGACCCAGGTCTCGCCGCTGGGATCGGCCGGGCAACCCTCGCCTTCCTACGCGCATTGACCGGCCAGCCGACCGTCTTCCACCTGGAGCTGTTCGTCTCCGCAACCGGTGAGTGCCGGTTCCTCGAGGTCGGAGCGCGGGTTGGCGGCGGCGAGACCGCATTGCTGTGGCGGGAGGTGCACGGTTTCGACCTGGCCCAGCGGGCGTTCGCGATCCAGTGCGGCGCGCCGATGGTGGACACGATCGACCCGATGGCCGGTCACGACGTGGCAGGCCATCTTCTGGTGCCGGCTCCGGCCATGCGGCCCTGCCAGGTCACCGCATCGACGTCGATGCTGGCCCGCATCCCGGGCCTGTACGCCGAGGATGTCCCGCCGGCCGGCACCATCGTGCCAGCGGCCGACTCTTACTACGAGCATGTCGGCGGCCGGTTCCGCTTCCGCGCCGCCTCCACCCGGGCTGTCGCGGCAGCGATCGCGCAGACAGCGGCCGGATATCGCGTCACCGCCGAGCCGGTGTATGCCGCGGCGGCTAGCCGTTGAGCACGGCAGTGACCAGTCTGGGGCCGGCCGTGGCCACTCCAGTGGCCGGGGAAATCACGCGAGGAGGGGAGCGCTGATGGCGAAGGACTACTCCGTCGCGGTCCTCGATGGCGAGGGTGCGACCGACTATGCGCGTTACATGCGCACCGACACGCTGCTGTCACTGCAGCGGCGGCCGGAGGACATGGTGCACAGGGATGAGCTGCTGTTTCAGATCGTGCACCAGTCGACCGAGCTGTGGCTGAAGCTCGCCAACGCCGAAGCCGCCGCAGCCGCAGGGCAGATGACTGCGGGCGCGCTGGACACCGCGTCCCGGCTGCTCGGACGGTCCGCGCTGGCCGTTGAGCTGACGACCGAGCAGCTGGAAATGCTCGAGTCGCTGACGCCGTGGACGTTCCAGGCGATCCGCACCGTCCTTGGGCATGGCTCCGGGTTCGAATCGCCCGGCTGGACCGGCCTGCAGAAGCTGGGCAAGGAGCTGAACCGGGCATTCGCCGCGCTGATCGACCGTGATGAGGTCGACCTGGCCGAAGTGTACCGGGGCGACCCGGACGTGCCGGTATACCGGCTGGCCGAGGCGCTGATCAACTGGGACGAGCGGGTCGCGCTGTGGCGCGCCCGGCACTACAAGATCGCCACCCGGATCATCGGCCACGATGTCGTCGGCACCAAGGGCGCGCCAGTCGACTCGCTGGTCCGGCTGGTCGTCCACAAGTTCTTCCCGGACCTGTGGCAGGTGCGGACCGAGCTGACCCGGACTGGCCCGATGGGCACCGTGTCATGACAGGTCCGATGACTCCGGCAGCGTTCCGTGCTCATTTCCCGATGCTGGAGCGGACCGTTCACCTGGCCGGGTGCAGCCTGGGCGCGCGCTCGGCCGAGCTGGACGCCGCGCTGGCCCGGATGCTCGAGGAGATGGCGACCGGTGGTGCGCCGTGGGACACCTTCGAGGCCGAGGTGGCCGGATTACGGGACCGCTACGCCGCGCTGGTCGGCGCGGCTGCAGAGGAAGTGGCACTCGCCCCCAACGCAACGATCGGCGCCTACCAGGCCGCTTCCGACCTGCGGTGGGACGAGCGGCCGGTGATTGTGGCGACGCGGGCCGAGTTTCCATCGGTGGCACACGTGTGGCTGGCCCAGGCGGCGCGCGGCGCGGTGGTCCGCTTCGTCGAGGACGTGGCCGGCGACAACGCGCAAGACGGCCCGGCCAGCGAGATGTACGCCGCCGCCATCGACGAATGCACCGGGCTGGTGTCGGTGCCGCTGGTGACGTACCGGGATGCCCTGCGCCCACCGGTGGCGGCGATCGCCCGGCTGGCCCACGCGGCCGGGGCGGCCGTGTTCGTCGATGCCTACCAGGGCCTCGGCACCCAGCCGGTGAGCGTCACCGAGCTCGGCGCCGACTATCTGGTCGGCGGCAGCTCCAAGTACCTGCTCGGCCTGCCCGGCGCCGCCTTCCTGTACGTGCGCTCAGGGCGCCCGCACGCAGCCAGCCCAGCCCTGACCGGATGGTTCGGCCGACGCGACCCGTTCGCGTTCAGCCCGGATCAGCTCGACTTCGCAGACGGTGCCCGCCGCTTCGAGACCGGGACCGCCGCCGTACCAGCCGTGTATGGCGCCATTGCCGGCCTGAACCTGATCGCCGGCCTCGATCTGGCTGCCGTGCGCATGCACGTGTCGGCACTCGGCGACTACCTGACCGGGCGGCTGACCGGGGAGGGCGAGACCATCCGGGTCTGCGAACGGGATCGGCGCGGCGCCCACATCACCCTGGCCGAGCCGGACGGCCGCGCGCTCGGCGCCTGGATGGCCGACCGGGGTATCGCGGTCAGCCCGCGCGGCGATGTCGTCCGGCTGGCCCCGCACTTCTACTCGACCACTACCGACCTTGACGCGTTTTGCGACGCGCTCAAGGAATATCGCCACCGCTGACGAGATCCCGGAAGGAGCATCCCGATGCAGACCGTCGCGAGATGGCTGGCCGACCGTGACCCGCACACGTTCCCCTACGAGAGCGTGGTGCGGGAGTACCACCGGGTCGGCAAGCACTTCGTGAACAAGGAATTGCTGTCCGACCTCGACAAGGCACGTGCCGGGCTAACCGATCAAACGGCCGGGACAGGGCCATTGGCACCCTTCCTCGATGCCGCACTGGACAAGTACGACGGCCGGTACGACTACCTGACCTACATCGGTGTCCTCCTGCTGCCGCTGCCCAGCAGGGGCACGAGCGCGGAGGACGTGACCGAGGCGCTGCGCCGACGGGACCGTCTGGTGTCGTTGCTGGTGACCGATGCGCTCCGGTTTGAGCTGGCCGCGATCGATAACGGCCCGACATTCCTGCCCCAGATGCCCCCTGACGACCGGATCGTGGCCAAGCGGTGCCGGCTCGGCCTGCGGGTGACCAACGTGATGCTAGACCGCATCGGGGCCGGGCCCAGCCTGACACGGGAAGAGCCGGTGCGGGCGACCTGCTATCAGTGTGATGCCGTGGCGGCCGATTCCTCGGCGGCGGAACGCATCGCGCTGCGCCTGTCCATGCTGCCGGTGTACGTGATCCACGACGAGTACCTGTTCATCCGCGTCCTGCAGTCGTTCGAGGCAACGTTCGCGCTGCTGGTCACGCAGCTCGGGGCGGCCGTGCGGGCGTTGTGCGGCGGAGATCCGCTGACCGCGGCGCTGTTGCTTGACGCGGCGCGGACGGCGCTGCACGAGTCGGCGCCGCTGTTCAGCCTGCTGGCCACCATGCGAGTCGAGTCGTTCAGGTTGTTCCGGCAGTTCACCGACGGCGCCAGCGCCATCCAGTCGGAGAACTACAAGGCGATGGAGTCGCTGTGCCGGCGGCCCGACGCCGAGCGGCTCAACTCGCTGGCTTACCACTCGGTGCGAGTCATCCGAAGGCGCATCCTGGAGGAGCCGTCGCCGAACCTGCAGGACACCTATCTGGCCGCGGTGGCCGAGGACCGGATCACGCCTGCCCAGGCGCAGGCACTCGACATGGCGATGAACCGCTTCGCCACCGTGCTCGGCCGCTGGAAGGTCACCCATTACCACCTGGCGTCGCGCATGCTCGGCGACGCCACCACCGGGACTGGCGCGAGTGAGGGCACTCCCTACCTGCGCAAGGTGGCCCAGATGCCGGTCTTCACGCACCCAGGAGCGCAGAAATGACAGCCGCGGATCAGGGCCTGGACTGGCCGGTAGGGATCGTCGGCGCCGGCCCGGTGGGCCTCGCCGCTGCTGCCAGGCTTGCCCAGTTCGGGATCCCCAGCGTAATCCTGGAGGCAGAACCGCACCTGCGGCACTCGGGATCCAAGGCCTGCCTGATTCAAGGCGACGTGGTCGAGGTGCTCGACAAGCTGGGCTGCGCCGGCGACGTCGCGGCCGAGGGCATCCGCTGGAACGTGGCCCGCACCTACGTCCGCGGACAGGAGATCATCAAGACGGTCTACCGGATCCCGATCGGGTACGGCCCGTTCGTCAACATCTCGCAGCTCCGCATCGAGCAGATCCTGCTAGCCCACGTCGAAAAGGACTCGCTGGTACGGGTGCACTGGCGGCATCCGGTGACCGCGGTCCGACAGGACGACGACGGGGTCACGGTCACCGCCGGCAGCCCGGATGGCCCGCGCTTGTTCCGGTTCGGCTACGTCCTGGCCGCCGACGGCATCCGCAGCGCGATGCGCGACCTGCTCGGCGTGGAGTGGACCGGGTACAGCCACGGCGACCTGTTCCTCATCACCGACCTGCGGGCCGACGCGCCGTTCGCGCATGAACGGCACTTCCACTACGACCCGCCGTTCAACCCTGGTCGCCAGCTGGTCATCCACGCCCAACCTGACCGGATATGGCGCATCGACTGGCAGCTCGGCCCGGATGCCGACATTGAGGCCGAGAAGGCCAGCGGCGACCTCGACCGCCGCATCCGCAAGGTGATCGGCGACATACCGTATGAGATCAAGTGGCTCAGCACGTACCGGTTCCACCAGCGGGTGGTGGACAACTTCCGCGTCGGCCGGGTCTTCTTCGCCGGGGACGCTGCCCACGCGCTGCCGCCCTATGGTGCCCGGGGCATGAACTCCGGTTTGCAGGACGCCGACAACCTGGCCTGGAAGCTGGCTTTCGTGCTGCACGGTGACGCACCGGATGCGCTGCTCGACACCTACCACGCGGAGCGGCACGCGGCGGCACTGGAAAATCTCTCGCTGACGGAGGCAACCATCCAGTTCATGGTGCCGCCGTCGCGGTGGAAGCGCATGTCGCGCACCGTGGTCCTGGCGGCGAGCTTGCTGCTGCCTTGGACCCGCCGCTTCGTCAACAGCGGGACGATGGCCGAACCGAACATCTACCGGGACTCGCCGGTCATCGGCAGCGGTCCGCTGGCCGGCGTGTTCGCGCCGGACGCCTGGGTCCGGGACGGGCGGCAGCGGCGGCGGCTGCGCACCGTTTTCGGCGAGCAGCTGGTGCTGCTGTACCTGGCCCGCGATGCCGCCGGCGCCGCCAGCTTCGCCGGCGCCACCGCGGCGGTGATGGCCGACCTTCCGGCCTGGGCGGCGGTGCTGCTCCCCCCAGGCGTCACCCCGCCGGGCGATTGCGGCGTGCGGGTGCTCACCGCCGAGAACGCGACGGTGCACGCCGACTATCCGCCCGGGCACTGGTTTGTCGTCCGCCCCGACGGCTACGTCGCAGCGGCCGGTACCGATCTTGCCGTACTGGCCGGCTCTCTGCAGCGCAGCCTGGCCGGCCCACGCCCGCTGGCGGCTACCGGAACCACGGCCGCGGACGGGAGGCTGCTATGGCACTGAGCCCACCGGCGTACGCCTGGCTCGACGGGCGCATCGTGCCCTGGGACGCGTGCGTGCTGCACGCCCGTGCCCCAGGCGGCTTCTGGGGCGCCAACGTCTTCGAGGGCATCCGGGGCTACTGGTCCGAGGACGATGCCCAGCTGTACGCGTTCCGCGTCGGTGACCATCTGGACCGGCTCGGCCGGTCCATGAAATGCATGCGTATGACCGTCCCCTGGCCGGCCCGCGAGCTCGCTCAGGCCTGCCTGGAACTGCTGCGCGCCAACGAGTTCCGGACCGACGTGCACGTGACGGTGACGGCCTATTTCGAGCTGGCCGAGACCTTCGACCCGATGTCGTACACGGAGAAGGCCGGCGTGCACATCACCGCCGTACCCGCGCCGTCAGTCGCCGGCCGCGCCGAGCACGGCGTCCATGTGTGTGTCTCGTCGTGGCGGCGGATCGGTGACGACACCATGCCGCCGCGCATCAAGACCGGCGCCAACTACCAGAACAGCCGACTCGCGCACCAGGAGGCGGTGCGCAACGGCTTCGACACGGCGCTGTTCCTCAACCAGCGTGGCACCCTGGCCGAGGGGCCAGGGTCGTGCCTCGTCGTCGTGCGCGAAGGAGAACTGCTGACGCCGCCCGGCACCAGCGGCGTGCTGGAGGGGATCACCGTCGCCTCGGTAGCCGATATCACCGCCCGGGAGCTCGGTCTGCCGCTGCGCCGGCGGGAGATCGATCGTACCGAGCTGTACGTCGCCGACGAGGCCTTTCTCTGCGGCACGATGCACGAACTCATGCCCATCGTGTCGGTCGACCGGCTGCTGATCGGCGACGGCCGGCCCGGGCCGCTGACACGGCGCATCCACCAGCGGTATCTCCAGGCGGTGCACGGCGACCCCGCCTACCGTCACTGGGTCACGCCGACCTACCAGCAGCAGAAGGTGGACGCGTGAGCACGCTGGCTGATCTCATCCTCGGGCTGGCCGCCGAGACGATAGCGGCGATCGACCTGACCGCGCCATTGTCGGAGTCCACGCCGATCATCGCGCTGCCGGCCGGCCATGGCCAGCCGTGGCCGTTTTCCCGCGAGATGATCAGCCACTACGACGCGGCCGGCCCGACCGCCTACTGGAACAACATCCGGCTGTCCGAACACACGGGCACGCACTTCGACGCGCCGGTGCACTGGGTGTCCGGCCGCGACGGACTGGACGTGTCGCAGGTCCCGCCGGGCCGGCTCATCGGTCCGGCGGTAGTCCTCGACTTCAGTGCCGAGTCGGCGGCCGATCCCGACTTCCTGCTGAGCCGGGAGCACATCCAGCGGTGGCAGGACGAGCACGGGCCGCTGCCCGAGGGCGGCTGGCTGCTGTACCGCACCGGGTGGGACGCCCGCGGCGGCGACCCGGCCGCCTTCCTCAACGGTGGGCACACGCCGGGCATCGAACCGGACTGCGCCCAGTGGCTGGCCGGGAAGACCTCGCTGCTGGGCGTGGGCGTCGAGACCGTCGGTACCGACGCCGGGCAGGCCGCCACGCTCGCCGGCCAGCCGTTCCCCTGCCACTGGCACCTGCAGGGCGCCGGCCGTTTCGGCCTGACCCAGCTTCGCAACCTCGGCCGGCTGCCGGTGCGGGGAGCCGTGGTGATCGCCTCGCCACTGCCGATCATCGGCGGATCCGGCAGCCCGGCGCGGGTAATCGCCCTCATCGAGCGGTCGGCGGGGGGTGTGGCGTGAACCAGCACAGCATCGACCGAGCGCAATTCCTGCTCGAACGCAACGCCGCTGATGACCGCCGGCCCGCCGACTTCCGGCTGCTGGGCCTGGGCTGGACGCTACTGCCCAGGGTGTTCTCCCCGGTCGACACCCCGGTCACCGGGCTCTTCACCAGTTGGATCCCGTTCCCGACGACATCGTTCCTGGAGATTGGCAGCGGGGCGGGGGTCACCGCGGTCAGCGCGGCGCTGGCCGGGTGCCTGGCCGTCACCGCATCCGACATCAACCCGGCCGCAGTCGAGAACACCCGGGCCAATGCCGCCCGGCACGGTGTGTCCGAACGGGTACGGGTGGTGCTGAGCGACATGTGTGCGGAACTGGCGCCGGACGACCGGTACGACATGATCTTCTGGAACTCGAACTTCGTCGAGGTGCCTGAGGATTGCCACAATTCCAGCCCGCTGCACCATGCCTTCTTCGACCCGGGATACCGGGCACACCGCGCGTTCCTTGCGCAGGCGCCCCGGCACCTGACATCGGGCGGCCGCCTGCTGCTCGGCTTTTCTGACCTGGGCAGCCACGACAAGCTGGCCCTGCTGTGCGACGAGGCCGGCCTGCGCATCTCGACGCTCCGATCGCTGCGGCGCGACCTGGAGGTGCCGGTGACGTTCCAGCTGCTCGAACTCATCCCCAGCCGGGCGCCGTCGTGAACATTGTCAGGTTCCACGGGGTGACCGTGGCCGAGATGAGCGAGCAGGACGCCGTGGACGGTACCTGGCGCGCGGCGGCTAGAGTGGCCGAGGTGGCCCGGGTCGAGCGACCCGATCCTGGGCGCTGGCCGAGGCTGCGAGCCGAGGGATTCCTGCCTAAGCCGCAGCAGATCACCTGGCTCGCCGATGTCGGCGACTCGGAGGAGGCCTACCTTGCCGCCCTCACGCCGGGCGAACGGCAGAAGATCCGGGTCGCCCGGCGCGCGCTGGCCGATGAGGGACACAAGGTCGAAGTCAGGGACCTGGACACTGCGCTGTTCGACGCGTTCCTGCCGGTGTATGAGGCGAGCCTGGCCCGGATGCGGCATGGTGTCGCGGTCGCCGCCGCGGAGCGCGAGGACGTACTGGCCGACAGGGACCGCTACTTCGCAGTGTGCGTGGCCGACGGGCCCGCCCTGATCGGGTGCGCGCTCATCCGGCGGGAACCCGAGCTGGACACCGCGCGGGTCCGCTTCTCCGCCGTCGATCTGCCGCACCGGGAGGCCAGTCTGTCCCGCGTGCTCTACCTGGAGGCGGCCCGGGTCGCCCGGTCGTACGGGCACCGGGTCTTCAGCCTGGGCAAGGACCGCAACTTGTACGGGCACATCTCGCAACCCGGCCTGTTGCGCTTCAAGCGCCAGCTCGGCTTCCGGCCCAGCCCGTCGCACCACATTGACCCGGCCACCGGCTGGGACCAGGCCGACCTCGTACTGCGAACCGGTGACCAGCTGGCCGACCCGACGATGTTGCTGAGCTACGCGACCGACACGCCCGACACGCATCTGCGGCTGGAGGTGTTCACCGGCCGGCCCGACGATCTGGACCTGCGCCCGTTCGCGGCCAAGTTCCCGGATGGCATGCGGGTGCACCGAACCGCAGTGGGAGACCGGCGATGACTGACATTCGGATCACCGACATCTGGGAGTACGGCGAGAAGTGGGCCGAAATCTATGACGCCTACCCAGCCCATCCGTCCGCAGCCGACGCCGAGCCAGCGGCCGATCTGCTGGCCGAGCTGGCCGGGGCGGGCGAGGCCCTGGAGTTCGGCATCGGCACCGGGAGGGTGGCCATGGCCCTTTCCGCCCGTGGTGTCCGGGTGACGGGCATCGACGCTTCACCGGCGATGCTTGACCGGCTGGCCGGCAAGCCCGGCGCCGAGAAGATCTCAGCCGTTGTCGGCGACATCACGGCAACCCGGGTGACCGGCTTGTTCGACCTCGTGTACGCCGCGTTCAACACCGTCCTGATGGTGCTCACCCAAGATGGCCAGGTGGCGTGCTTCGCCAACGCCGCCGCGCACCTGCGGCCGGGCGGGCATTTCGTCGTCGAGGCTTTCATCCCTGACTTCACCAAGCTGGCGGGGACCGGCGCCGACCTTGTCCGAAGCATCGACGAGGACGGTGCCTGGCTGCTGCGGACGCGGCACGACCCGATGGCGCAGATCATCAGCAGCGAGTCGGTGTACGCCGGCGCCGGCGGTACCCGCCGCTATCCAACTACGCTGCGTTATGCATGGCCAACCGAACTGGACCTCATGGCTCGGCTAGCCGGCTTCCGGCTGGCCGAGCGGTGCGCGGACTGGCATCGCGGACAGCTCACGCCAGCCTCCCGCAACCAGGTGTCGGTCTACCGCCTCGACTGAGCCGAGCCGCTCCACGATCTTAGGGCCCCGAGGAGAACGGGAGGCAGCGCATGGCCACGCTGATACGCCGGAGCGACCTGCAGGTCCTGCGCAACCGCTCATACCTGCGGCTGTACTGCGCCCGGACCGGGTCCATGCTGGGTAACGCCATCTCGCCGGTGGCCCTGGCGTTCGCGGTGCTGGACATGCCGGGCGGATCGGCCACCAAGCTCGGGCTGGTGCTGCTCGTGCGGCAGCTGGCCCAGATCGCGCTGCTGCTGTTCGGCGGCGTCATCGCCGACCGGCTGCCGCGCAACCTGGTGATGGTTGCCTCCGATCTGATGGGCGCGGCCGGACAGGCCGGCATCGCGGCACTGTTCATCAGCCACACGTCCAATTTCGCGCCGATTCTCGCGCTGGCCGTGGTGACCGGGGCGGCGCCGGCTCTGTTCATCCCGGCGTCGACCGGTCTCATCCCGCAAGTCGTCAACCGAGAGCAACTGCAATCAGCCAACGCCCTGCTGCGGTTCTCAATGAACTCCTCGACGATTGTTGGGGCGGCCATCGCGGGCGTGCTCACCGGCACCATCGGCCCAGGCTGGGCGCTCGGTGTGGATGCCGCGTCGTTCCTCTTCTCGGCGGTGTTCCTGGTCGGCGTCAAGCTGCCGCCGACGGAGGCGCTGCCGAAGGCGAGCAAGCTCACCGATCTGCGCACCGGGTGGCGGGAGTTCGCCTCCCGCCAGTGGATCTGGGCGATCGTGCTGCAGTTCTCCCTGGCCAACGCCTGCTACAACGGCGGCATCAACGTGCTCGGCCCGCTGGTGGCGCACACGAGGTACGGCGGTGTCCTGTCCTGGACGGTGTTCTCGGTCGCGCGGGCGGCCGGGCTGGTCGTCGGCAGCCTGGTCGCGATGCGGATACGGCCACGGCATCCGATACGCGTGGCGACGTATGTGACATTCGGTTTCGTGCCCGCCTTCTTCGCATGGGCGGCGGGTATGCCGATCTGGGTGCTGGCCGTGACCGCGCTGCTGATCGGCGTGTGCCTGGACATCTTCTCGGTGCTGTGGGACACCTCGCTGCAGACTCACGTGCCACAGGAGTCGCTCTCGCGGGTCAGCGCCTACGACGCGCTCGGTTCGGTTGCGCTTGGCCCGATCGGCCTAGCGGTGGCCGGCCCGGCGGCGGCAGCATTCGGGGCGGCCAATGCCCTGGTGGTGGGCGGCGTGCTGTGCGGTGCGACCTCGCTTGGCGCCCTGGCGCTCCCGTCGGTGCGCAATCTGCCGGCACAGAAACCCGGCACCGCACCAGATGCCGCCACCTCGGCCAGCGCTGCCCCGGCAGGCCCCGGTCGCCCGGCCGTGGCCGACGCGGCGTTGCGGCGGGACGCAGCCCGGGCCGAGACCACCGACGTGGATCCTGACCTGAGCGGAGATCGCATTGACTCGTGAGCAGATCGACGCTGAACTGGCCGGCTACCGGCATGCGCTGGCCACGGCGGGCTATGACTGGGGCGTCGAGATCGTCGGTGGCGTGACGCCGATGCTGCAATTCGCCGACCGCTGTGACGAGCAGCGGTGGATGGCGGCCTTCAGCCGCTGGAAGACCCATGGCGTGCTCGACGACCCGTTCGGCACGCTGATAGCCGCGCTGCGCGACCCACTGCCGACCGGGGTCGTGGTGGCCGCCGCCGACGGGTTGCGCGTCGGATCGCCCCTCCCGTACCTCCTGGCCGGTCACGACTACCGCTACGAGGTGATCGCCCCTGACCGCATCGCTTCGGCCACGGTGTCCGCAGGAGCACCGGAACTCGAAGTGAACGGGCACAGGGTGCTTGGCGGCGATCCCGTCCCGGCCGGCCGTCTGCGCCTCGAGGCCGGTGGCCCCGCACGATGGTCGATAGTCGACGACCGGGGCGGGGCCTGGTACCCACGTTGTGCTACCCGCCGGTACGACGCGGCCGGCCACCCGTTCTTCCACGGTGACCGCCTTGAGGTCGACGTGCCAGCCGTGCCGCTGGCGATTCGCGTGGCGCGTGGCACCGAATGGACGCCCGCGGACACGAAAGTGACCGTGGCGATGGGGGAGTCCCGTACCGTCGCGCTCACGCCCACCCGTCTGTACGACGCGGCCGCCCGCGGCTGGTACGGCGCCGATCTGCACGTCCACCTCAACTACACCGGCGATACGGTGCTCGACCCGGCCGAGGCCACACTGATGCAGCGCGGGGAAGGGCTGCACGTACTCAACCTGGTGGCCGCGAACTACAACACCGCGCGCGTCTACGACCGGGCCGCCCTGGACACGTACGCCGGACAGGACCTGCCGGGCAGCGAGCCGGACGCGATTACCCGGTTCGGGGTGGAGTACCGAAACGACCTCTACGGTCACGCGCACGCGTTCGGCGCGGATCGCTGGCCGCAGCGGCTCAGCACCGGTCATCCCCGGTCCGGCGATCCGAACGACGCGCCGGCCAACGCGATCGCGCTGGCTGAGATGCGAGCACACGGCGCCACGATCGGTTACACGCACGCCGTTGCCGTGGCCGACACGCGGGCCGTCTTCGACGTGGCTCGCGCCCGCTCGTACGAGGCCCGCGAGGTCGTCGTCGACGCGCCGCTTGGCCTGGTCGATTCGCTTGACCTGCTCACCGGCGACGTGGTCGGGACGGAGGAGCTCTACCATCGCTTGCTCGGCTGCGGGCTGCGCCTCGCAGCGACGGCGGGCACGGACGTCATGCTGTCCCGGTCGCGCGGCCGGCTCACGTCCAATCCGGTCGGCTGGTGCCGGGCGTACGCTGACCTGCGCGGTGCCCCCCTGTCGGCGGCTGCCTGGCAGGATGCGGTCCGTGCTGGCCGCACGTTCGCCACCAACGGGCCGTGGCTGGAGATCTCGGTGGCCGGGCATGGCCCAGGCGATCGCGTTGACGGTGCGGTGTCCCTGCTGGTGGTAGCCCGAGCCGTCGGGCGGGGGCTGGAGCGCGTGGAGATCCTCGGCCCTGAGGGTGCCCTTGCCGTAGCCGAGGTAGACCACGATCGGTGCGGGGCCGAGGTGACTACGGTGGTGACCGCCACGGCACCGACGTGGCTGGCCGCTGCCGTGCGAGGCGGGTTGCATCCACTGGCGGCCGGCGGCCGGCCGGTGGTGTACGCGCACACCAGCCCGGTCTGGGTTGACATCGATGACCAACGGGTGGCACGCCCGGCGGACGCCGGCTGGTGCCTGTCGTGGCTGGACAGGCTGACCGGACTCATCCAGGGCGAGGGCCGGTTCGAGGCGCCGCGTCGCCGGCATGAGGTGCTCAAGCTGATCGACCAGGCGCGAGCCTTCTACGGCGGCATTGCTGGATCTGGGGAGCCGGGCCCGCGCTGAACCTGCACGGGTATGCCGTCCGATCATGTGTGCGCCGCGAGGCGCGGTTCATTCGAGTTGGAGGTGAGGACTTTCACAGCTCTCCGAAGTCGGCCGCGGCCTGCTCCCAACCAGCTTGCGGAAGGTGATATGACTGGCAGGCTGACGCGCGAGGAGCAGTCACGGCTGATCGCCCTGCTTAGCAAGCAAGCTGCTTCTGGACCTCAGTGAGAGCCTGCCGCACGCCCAGGCCAGCGCACTGGGTAACTGCCGGTCAACGCCCACCACCGGCTTGGCCGTCGGGGCGACCAGCTGCTCACGGAGATCGGCATCCAGATGCGGCACTACGCCGCACTCGCTACCGCTGAGCAGTTCGGTCTCTGCACCCAGCAGGAGCTCGCGAGCAGCATGCAGGTAAGGAGACGACCATGGTCCTGGTCGTCGACGATCTTGAGAACCTGGGCCTCATCGAGCGCCAGCGTGACCCGGGAGACCGGCGGCGGTACGCGTTGCGGCTGACCGACAGGGGCCGGGCGAAGCTGGCGGAAGCAAACGAGGTGGACGCCGTCCGTGCAGAGGTGGTGGACGTCCTCGGGGAGGACGGCGAGCTGAGTTGCGCGACCTGCTGGCAAAGGTTGCCTGACCCCGCTCGTTACTGTGCGGGTACGCGCCCGGCGGTGGCGATCACGGCTCCGCGCACAAAGAAGTCGCCTTCCATCTGGCTGGACATGAGCTGCCGACTGAACTCCTTGGCCTGATGCCAGGTGAGCACGCCGGTGAGCACGCCTGCCCCCACGCTGCGTGGGCGGCCTTGCTGATCCCGGTCATCGCGTCGGCCGCCTCCAGGCTGAGTAGTGTCAGCGGCACGATACCGGTCCGTGGTGCCTCCAGCGCGCCTGACCGAACCAGAAGCCCTTCCGCTGTGCGGCCCACGGATTGGCGATGTGGCCAAACCGCTAGTCCAGCATGGTCTTCGTGGCCGACATGGCAGGATCGTGCAGTGCCCACACCCAGATCGAGGCACTCACCGCAACTATCGCGACGCTCACCAAGCCGACCCGAGCAGGTCAGAGCCAGTCGATGCGCACCGCGCAGCACCATTCCCCGCCACGGCCAGCCGCCCATGCGGGCGGCAGTGCCCGGGCGCAGCCGGGCTCCCGCGTGACGGCGGGCCAGCTGCCGACATTTTTCACGCCGCAACGGCGTCACCCTGAGCCCCGACGACTCTCAGGCGTCGGCCATCCAGGCCTGAAGGCCGTCTGCGGTCAGCGGCAGGGCGGCTGACAACACCTCGGCGCCCGCGTCGGTCACGAGCAGGTCATCCTCGATGCGGACCCCGATCCCGCGCAACTCTGGCGGGACCGTGAGATCGTGCGG
>DAHVAR010000042.1 GCA_027314515.1 Actinomycetota bacterium | reverse complement strand
GCACGGCAAACTGAGATCGTGACCGGCGAACAGATGGCGATGATCTCTGCGGACTCGGCGGTGATGCACGGCCAGGCCCTGATCGCTGGCACCCGTGTCCCCGTCAGTGTGATCTTGGACTGCATTGCGGCTGGCATGACTGCCGAGCAGATCACTGCCGAGTACCCGACGGTGACCGCGGCAGGGGTGCGCGCAGCCGCAGCGTACGGCGCCGCGCTGGCGCGCGAGGAACTTCTGCCGACTCCGCAGTCACAGTGCGGTTCAGGCTCGACGAGAACTTGCCCGTCTCGGCGGCCAGCGTCCTGGCTGCCGCCGGGCATGACGTCGATACCGTTCCCGGCGAGCAGTTAACCGGCCGGCCCGACCAGGACGTTGTGGCCGCGTCAACCGCAGCCCAGCGGGTCCTGATCTCACTGGACGTCGGCCTCGGCGACATCCGTGCCTATCCACCCGGCAGCCACGCCGGCATCGTGATTGAGCGAGCTCCGCGGGAGTGGCATAGCGGCGGGTCGGACAGACCAGCAGTGCCGGGTCAGGCCTTGCCGAAAGCAGATGCCGTGCCGGCGGCGTAGGCGAGTTCGACGCCGTGAGGCACGTGCGGTAGTGACCGCTTCCCAACTTCCAGCCGATTTGTTCGCCTGGATTTGAGTGACAGTTAGGGGCGGCGGGTTGCCGGCCGATCGCGAACGGAGCGGGCACGATGCTGGTAAACGACCGCAGTCACAACGAAGATCACCAATAGGCCCATGGTCACGGCCAGCTTCACCAAGTCCTCGCCCGGCGAATGGGGACCCTCGGTGATCATGTTCAGCAAGGCTGCGGCGCCGAACGCCAGCGAGCCAGTCGCGCGCCACCAGACGCGTCTGACCAGGAAGTGCCAGTCGATTGCGCCGATTATTTACGCCGAACAGTCCCGTGACAAGGGCTTGGCGGTCCATGACAGGACGGTAGCAATCCAGGCCGTAGAGCTGCAATGAGCTGGGTCAGCCGCAAGCATTCTCGGCCTAGCGCGATCCCCGGTGCGCCGGAGTCGGGGATCCGGTTCCATGGCTGCCCAGACTCAGCATTACTGTCCGTGAGGAGCCGTACTCACGCGCAGCCCACGCCCGAGCCGCCGTCATGGTCGGCAGTGTGTCAGTACTGATGCGCCTCCGGCCGCACGGAGCTGGCCGATCGGAGCGGCGGAACGGGTTCCTGGCGCGGTGCGGGCGGCTTGCCATCCTTTCCGGCCAGCAGCTGACCGCGCGGTTCTTCAGATCGAGACGATCGTGATGTCTGCGCCGCCGGCTGTACGCCGTATGTCGCCGGGGTCGCTGGTGATGACCGTGACCTGAGCGTCAGAGATAGACCGCACGACCGCGCCAACGTGCGCATCGGCGACCGAGACCCCCGCGCGGGAGCCGATGGCCGCCGCGGTGTTGGCGGCGGGAGCGTCAAGCGGGGAATCGGCGATGCGCAGCTGGTTCGGGAACGCCCATGCCGGCGAGGTCCGGTCCCAGCCTGCCTCCACGCGGACCGCGGTCGGCACGACGATCCCGATGGGCTCGGCGTGCCGTTTGCGGCTCGCCACTACCTGCACGTGACTCACCACCCGGCGGTGCTTGGAATGGGCTGGATCGCGCAGGGCCTGGACCGCCTCGTTATCAAGGACAACTTGCCGGCTCATGCCGCGGTGAATGCCCGGGCCTCGGCCCACAGCACCACCTCGTCCGCAGAGGCGCCGGGGCGCCGGCCGGAGATCTCCGCGGCCGCCTGCCGCAGCCGCTCCGGCTCGGCCGCCAGCGGATGCCCGTCGATTTCCGCAGCCGCCACCGCCAGATCAGCCAGGCTCGGACGGGCCTGCCCGTGCTGCCGGTAGTGCTCGTCGAGGACAGCCTGCATCACGACCGCTTCCAGCGTCGCGCGCAGCGCGGCCGTCGTCAGCGCGGTCGCAGATGGCGCCACCCCGAGTTCACTGACCGCCAGCGCGGCAGCGTCCCGCAGCGCGGTAGGGATTCTCATCGACGTGTTCGATGTCTCGTGCG
>DAHVAR010000040.1 GCA_027314515.1 Actinomycetota bacterium | reverse complement strand
TGACGCGATCGACGCATAACGGATATGCCAACCAATCTGCAAAAATCAGTTAGTGCGCAAATTGTCCGCTGAAATTTGACAAACTCGCAGGTCAGAGGATTGCAAGATCCACAGTTCCATGATCGTGAGCCAAGTCAGGTCTGGCTGCCGGTGACCTGGAACCCGTAATCCGGTCATCCGGCCGTTCATCGGCCGGCTCCATTGCGGCCCGGTGCTGGAGACGATGCCGCCTGACGCGACCGTGTCATCCGGCCGTTCATCGGCCGGCTCCATTGCGGCCTCGGGGCCTTCGATGAGGATCAGCGGCCAGGGGACGGTCATCCGGCCGTTCATCGGCCGGCTCCATTGCGGCCAGCCATGACCGGCAAGCAGCGCGCCGCCAAGCTGACGTCATCCGGCCGTTCATCGGCCGGCTCCATTGCGGCAGACGGCCGCCGGGCGGCTCGAAAGCCGGCACCGTGGCGTGCAGTGGAGCCGGCTTGTACCCGGCAGCATGCAAGAATCGCAGAAGCGCTGGCAGGCGAACGGATCCCAGGCGCGTGCCGATCCGTTACCTGGCAGGAGATGCGGCGTCGCGGGCGACGGCCGACTGTTACACATTTCTGTGATACATTAGCGGCATGACGATCCCCGGACATCCATCGGTAGGGTTGCGCGAGCTGCGCCACCACACCAGCGAGGTGATCGCTCGCGTGCGCCGGGGTGAAACGATCGAAGTCACCGAGCACGGAACACCTGTCGCCCGGCTGGTCCCGTTCGAGCGGCCTGAACGCCCGGCGATCCTTGCCCGGCTGGAGGCCGAAGGGCGCCTGCGTCCCGCCAAGAACCCCGGCTACATACCGCCGCGGCTGCACCCGGTTACCGGCACCGACCCGAACCCGCTCACGCGGGCGCTGCTGGAGGAGCGCGAGAGCGAGCGCTGACGACCCGTGGCTCTCTACTACCTTGACACTAGCGCCGCGTTCAAGCTCCTGGCCGCCGAGGAGCACGCCGAGGCGTTTCTCGCCTTCTACCGCGAGCACCGCGGCGACAGCTGGATCAGCTCGGACCTGCTGCGGATTGAGGTCAGCCGTGCCGTGGCACGGAACTGGCCAGCGCTGATCCCTGACGCCCAGCGGCTGCTTGATGCTTTCGAGTACGTCCAGATCGACGAGGACGTCGTCCGCTCCGCCATCGTCGAGCCCGACCGCTCGCTGCGCTCCCTGGACGCGATCCACCTGGCAACAGGACGGCTGCTCGGCCCGGAGCTCACCGCCCTGCTCACCTACGACGACCGGCTCACCAGAGCCGCTGCGGACGCCGGGATACCTGTCCTTGCACCACACGATGGCTGACGGCTGTCCCGCTCGGAAGCTAGGCCTGCAGGCACTATTGACGCACGCGCGATCCTGTGGGACCGAGGGCGTGCTCACTCCGGGTCCGATAGGTGCTCCGATCGGCCGCCTGACCCCTTCTGGTAGAAACAGAGTTCTGGCAGGAATGCAGGAATCCGGGCAGGCCGACGACCGCCCGAAGGCGCGGGACCTGAACGAGCCGATCCGGTACGCGATGTCGTTGGTGCTCCGGGTCAGCGGGGCGGGCAGCGGCGCTGCAGCCAGCATGGCCGGGCGGTAGCCCGGGAACCAATGGACCGGATCCAGGAACGGTGGCTGCCGTACGCCGCACCATGCATCCCGTCCCCGGGACGCGCTTTGCTGCCACTCACCCAAGCAGGAGCCCAGTGCAGTAATTCCGCACGAAGCTCCGCGCGGGAGCCATTCGCGAGGGCGGTCCGTAGCTAGAGCGACTCAGAAGATGATAAGGAACATTAGCCATTTTGCCCGGAGCGTCCAGATCCGCCAGTCATACCAGCCGGCCAGGGCGCCCACGGCGAGGGCTCCGAAGGCCGACCCGATCGCCCCGCCGGCCAGGCTGGATATGAGACTGATGGCGCAGAGCAGGGTGATGAAGGCCCACCAGATGCCGCAGGCGACTCGCTTGGCACCGTACCGACGCTGAGGCAGCCCGGTGAATTGGGGCGGCGGTCCTGGCGGGGGTGACGGATAGGTGATGCCCGGGTCGGCTGGTCCGGGGATCGATGCGGGCTGGTCGTCTGAGTACTGCGCGGGTCTGGGGGATTCTTCGCTGGTCATGGGTGAGCCCCTCATTCAACTACCGAGAGCGGACGCGGTGGGCTGGCGTGCATCGGGCAACGACCAAAGGAGGTTCCCTCTGGGCGTGGGCTGCCCGGCGGGATCGTCGGCGTACTTCCGAAGCTCACTGAGTGCGCCGTCGTCAAGGCTGGCGGCGGCCGGGCTGTTCAGCCGACGGGCGGCGATGACCCTGGCATGCCAGGCAAGCATCTCTGCCGTGATCTCAGGGTCCGGCTGGCGCAGCACCAGCCGGACGTGGCGCCCAGCGTCGTCGCGTGTAGTCAGGTGCACTGCGATGACCGGCACCGGGTTCTTCACCAGCCGCGTGGGCTGCGGCTGCTTCTTGTCCAGGATCATGTTGCTGAGCCATTCGAACCGCACCTGGCCGACGGCTGCCCTGCCCCTGCGCGTCCGGGCGGCGCGTGCCTTATCGACGGCGGTCGAGGTCAGCGCTATCGCCGCGCCGAGGCCGCCGAACCCGAAGGAAGTATTGCCCTGCACGAACTCGCGGCACACGAACGCCAGGCGGTTCTCGCTGATCATGATGTGTGCCGGCGACGGCAGGGTCCATGCGGGCTGCCACTTCCCGCCTGCCATTGCCAAGCCTTCGACGCGGGCAGTTCCGTAATATAAGGCCCGCTCGTCGGCAGCCAGCCGGGGGGTCGCGCTGCCGGGGTCAGCTACCGGCAGCCAATAGTCGCCGCCCTGGTCGTCGCCGTCTTCCCGGACCGCCATCAGGAGGTACGTGCGGTCCGTCTGCTGTCGGGTCAAGAGCACCCCCCTTGGCCAAGCCCGCCAACTGGAAGCTGACGGCCACGACGGGAACGCGTGTTACTTAAGACGCTCGCCGGGGTTTGGAAGTTTACCGGAATGGCCGGTGACCGCTTTCTGCTGCCTTTCCCTAAGCGCCGGGGCCTGGCGAGCGGATAGTGCGCCAGGCCTGAGGCGGAGCGCAGCATCGCCGCGGGCGAGCCAAGAACTATTGACGGACGCGCGATCTAGTGCACCGGGAGCAAGCTCAGGGTCCGGCCAAGGCTCCGATCCACCGCCCGGACGGCTCTGGTAGACATAGAGCTATGGCAGGAAGGCAGGAATCCGGGCAGGCCGCAGGCCGCCCGAAGGCACGGGACCTGAACGAGTTGATCCGGTACGTCATGTGGTCGGTGTTCCGGGTCAGCGGGCCGGAAGCGATCGACGCCGCCGCGGTGAACGGCGGCCGGGCGGGGCTGGCCGCGGAAGTCGCCGACCTGTGCCAGCAGGCTGCGGGCAAGGGAGTCACCACCCGCGGCTGCTATGACATCCAGGGCATGCGTGCTGACGCCGATTACATGTTCTGGTGGGTCGCGCCGACGGCCGACGACCTGCAGGAGATGTACGCGCGCTTCCGCCGCACCGGCCTCGGCCGGGCAAGCGACCCGGTCTGGTCGGCGATGGCACTGCACCGTCCGGCCGAGTTCAACAAGAGCCACATCCCCGCCTTCCTGGCCGGCGAGGAACCGAAGAACTACGTCAGTGTGTACCCGTTCGTCCGGTCGCTGGAGTGGTACCTGCTCGACGACGCCGAGCGCCGCGAACTGCTGGCCGAGCACGGCAAGATGGCCCGCGAGTACCCCGATGTCAGGGCCAACACCGTGGCGTGCTTCTCGCTGAACGACTACGAGTGGATGCTCGCGTTCGAAGCCGATGACCTCTACCGGATCGTGGACCTGATGCGCCACCTGCGCGGGGCCAAGGCCCGGCGGCACACCAGGGTGGAGATCCCGTTCTACACCGGCCGCCGCAAGCCGGTCGACGAACTCCTCGCCGCGCTGCCGTGATGCCGCGCTGCCGCGCTGCCGTGACGGCGTGAAGGTCCTCTTCGGCCGGGAGCAGATCAGCGCGGACCTCTCCTTCGATCAGCTCGCCGCGCACCTGCCCGGCTGGGATATCGCCCACTGCCCGGCCACTGAGGTGGCCGGCCACCTGAGCGGCGTCGACGTGATCTGCCCGTTCGGCGCGGGGATCGGCGAGCAGATCATCACCGACGGCTCGTTCGGGCTGGTGCACCAGTTCGGCGTCGGCCTGGAAGGCGTCGATATCCCGGCGGCCACCCGGCTCGGCGTTCTCGTCGCCAGAGTTCCCGGTGACGTGGGCGGCAACGCCGATAGCTGCGCCGAGCTCGCGGTGCTGCATCTGCTGGCGCTCTGCCGCCGGCTGGATGAGTCCAGGACTGTACTTGCCGAACGGCGCTGGCCGGACCGGCCGGTCGGCCGCTCGCTGCTCGACGCGACCGTCCTGATCGTGGGCCTCGGCGCCATCGGGACCGCGCTCGCCCGCCGCCTTGCGCCGTTCGGCCCCCGCTTGCTCGGGGTCCGGGCCAGGCCTGAGCTGGGCGGGCCAGCCGGGCTGGAGCTGGTGGCGGGTCCTGATCAGCTGCCGCGCCTGCTGGCGCAAGCCGATGCGGTGATGTGCTGTGCCATGCTTCACGACGGGAACGCGGGCTTGTTCGGCCAGGCCGAGTTCGCCGCGATGCGGCCGGGGGCGCTATTCGTCAACGTTGCCAGGGGCGGCCTGGTGGACGAGGTCGCGCTGCTTGAGGCGCTGGAATCCGGTCAGCTCGGGGGTGCGGGCTTGGACGTGTTCAGCCGGGAGCCGGCCGACCCGCAGTCGCCGGTGATCCAGCACCCGAACGTGATCGCCACTCCGCACATCGGCTGGCACACCCGGTACATGTTCCGCCAGACCGGCGAGGCCTTCGCGGCGAACCTGATGCGCTACGGCCGCGGCGAGCAACCGCTGTGGACCGTGAACTCGGTCTCCTCCCGCCGCTCCTGACGTCCGCGCCGCCTCGGCTGGCATGGCGCAAACGCGACGGTCAGTTACAGATCGTCACCGATATAATCGGATCCGTAGCCGCCATCGTGCCCGCGTGCTTGGCTGAGGCCAGGAGCTTGGGATATCAGGACCGGGGGCACGGCATGGCTAGCGGCATCGGCTACGCGCAGGCGACCGAGCAGGGTCAGGCAAACGAGCAGGGTCAGGCAAACGAGCCGCGACAGGCAGCCGGTCAGGCGGATCAGGCACCGCCGATGACAGCCGAGGCGGCACGGCGGCTGGCCGCACTGCTGGCGCCGCACCTACTGGCGATGCGAGCAGTGACAGCGGGCACGCGGTTCGGGGCATGCGCCGGCCCGGCCGCAGCGTCGGCCCCGCCGGCCTCCCCGGCAACAAGAATCTTCATCGCCGGAATGCTCGAGCGCATCTCGGGCTAATGACGGGCCAGCACGCCCTGGTACTGGGCGGCGGCGGCATTGCGGGCATTGCCTGGATGACCGGACTGCTCACCGGGCTCTCCGAAGCCGGCGACGACCTGACCGGAGCAGACCTGATCATCGGCACCTCGGCCGGCGCGAACGTGGCCGCAATGCTGGGAAGCGGGCTGCCGCTGCCAGAGCTGTTCGCCCGGCAGGCAGAGCCGTCCCGGCAGTCAGCCGAGATCATGGCTGAGCTGAACGTCGCCAGGCTCGCCGCCGAGATCGGCGGGTACCTGGCCGGCGCCAAGAGTCCGGTGGAGATCCAGCGGCGGACCGGCGAATATGCGCTGGCCGCCAGGACCGTGCCGGAGGCCGCCCGCCGCGCGGTCATCGAGCAGCGACTTCCGGCCCATGACTGGCCGGCCAGCGGCATTCAGGTCACAGCGGTCGACGCGGAAACCGGCGAACTGCGCGTGTTCGACTCGGCCTCCGATGCCAGCCTGGTCGACGCGGTAGCGGCCAGTTCGGCGCTGCCGGGCATCTGGCCGCCGGTCTCCATCGGCGGCAGCCGGTACATCGACGGCGGGGTCCGGTCTGCCGACAATGCCGACCTTGCCGCGGGCTTTCCGCGGATCACGGTCATCTCGCCGACCGGCTTTCACTCGCTGATCCCGTCGTCACGCCCGCTGCGCCACGCGGTTGCGCGGCTGCGCGCCGCCGGCTCGGCGGTCACGGTCGTCGTGCCCGACGGCCGATCGGCCGCGGCCATCGGGACCAACACGCTCGATCCCGCGACCAGGACCCCCGCGGCCAGGGCCGGCCGGGCGCAGGGCCGGGCTGGCCTGGCAGCGAACGCCGCGGACTGATCAAGCCGCTGGGCGGCGTGCCAAAGCGGCGGGACTGGTTAAGGCGAAGGATGTTGCACCGTTTCGGGCTAAAAATCCTTCGGCTTAATCTCGACCGCTACACGGGCGCGGCGAGCGGCCCCGCTATCAGTCCTTGCGGAGGAACTCGGTGAGCCGGGCTAGCGGCCAGGCGGTGATGACGTCCTCCGCGGTGAGCCAGCCGCGCCGGGCGGTCGCGACGCCGTACTGCAGGTAATCCAGGTCTCGCACGGAGTGCGCGTCGGTGTTAACGGCGAACTTAACGCCGGCGTCACGGGCGGCCCTCAGGTGCGCTGACGGCAGGTCGAGCCGGGCCGGGTGCGAGTTGACCTCCAGCGCCGTGCCGGTGCGGGCACAGGCCCGGAACAGTTCGGGCAGGTCCACATCCACCGGCGGACGGCGGCCGATCTTACGGGTCAGCGGATGCCCGATGATGTTGACCTGCGGATTCTCGCAGGCGGTAATGAACCGCCTGGTCATCTCGATGCGCGGCAGGTCGAAATGCGAATGCACGGACGCGACGCAGACGTCGAAGCCGGCCAGGAAATCGGCTGGCCAGTCGACGCTTCCGTCGGGCGCGATAT
>DAHVAR010000032.1 GCA_027314515.1 Actinomycetota bacterium | reverse complement strand
GTCGCCGGTGTACCAGATGGCCGCGGAATCCGGCTTGCCGCGCTGGTTCACCGGACTGGCCAGCACATACCCGGCCGACGGTCCGTCGCGCAGCAGCCAGGTCTGCCCGGCGGCCGGTTCCGTCGTCGGCCCGGCCCTGCTGCCAGTGGTCACGAAGCCAGGCGGGCGGGACGGCGGTGCGTGCCAGGAGCGGCCGCCGTTAACGGACTCGAGCAGGCGCAGCCTGCAGCCGGCGGGAGTGATCGACCCGCCGCGGCAGCGGGCCAGCAACATCCATACCGACCGGCCGACCGCCGACACCGCAAGCACCGGCCCAGGTTGCGAACTGCGGCGCCACATGCCGGCCGGGCTCCGCTGGACGAACAACTCGGGACCGTAAGCGAAGGCGTCACCCGCACCGTCAGTCACGATCGACCCGACCGGCGGCAGGCTGTTGATGCAGTTCCAGCTCGTTATCAGCGAGGCCGAGCGGAACCGGATGCCGCCGTCCGCGGTGACGCCGGACAACGCCTGGCAGTGCGTCCCAGCCTGACGGACGAACAAGCCTGACCCGCGCTGCGGGCTGGCCAGCGCGAGACCAGTGAGCCGGGCGCCGACCAGGTAGGAGTGTGAGTCCGGTGGCCTGGCTCGTGCTGAGCTAGGCGGGACCGATGCGACACCGGCAGGCCGGGCAGCTGCGGCCGACGTCGCTGCCGGCAACCGAGTTCGCGCAATGGCGGACGCCGGAGACGCGGATGGCGCGGCGCACGCCGCGGTTCCCAGGGCGAGCAGCAGCGCGGACACCGCGCCGCCGGTTAGTAATGCAGCCTTCATGACTTGGAGACGGCCGGGGTGCCGGTGCGGTTGCAGGCGGGGCGGGCAGGGCCGTGCGCTAGGCCGCCGCGGCGGGCTTTGCGAGCCGCAGCGCAACGGCGACCAGCCGGTCCGCGCGCAGCACCGCCTGCTGCTCCTCAGCCTCGGTCTGGGCGATCAGCTTGTCCGGGTCCTGGCCTGCCCGCTGCGCCTCGGCCTTGCCGCCATCGGCGAGCCAGCGGCCCAGTTGCGCCGCGTCGACCTCCGGATGGAACTGGACTGCCAGGTGCGGCCCGATGCTGAATGCCTGCACGCACAACTCGTTCCGGGCGAGCAACCGCGCTGTCGGCGGCGGCAGGCACCTGTCGTGGTGGAACTCCAGCCACGGCCCAGGTTCGATCAGCTCCGGCTCGAGCGTTTCCACCGTCGTCCAGCCGACCTCGCTCCGCGGTGCCGCCTCTACCTGGCCGCCGAGCGCAGCGGTCAGCGCCTGCGCGCCGAAGCAGATGCCCAGCACCGGAATCCCGGCGGCGTCAGCCGCCCGCAGCCAGTCCAGCTCAGCGCCGATCCAGTCGCTGATCCGCGCCTCGTAGACCGACCAGGCCGCGCCGAGCACGACGACGTGGTCGACGCCGTCCAGCGACGGCAACGGCCCGCCCGCAGGGAAGTCATGCACCACCAGTTCGGCGCCGCGCGCCCGGAACGCGTCAGCAATGAACCCGGCATCGTCAATGGCGTGATGCCGCACCACGACTACCCGCACCTGCGCCTCCCGTGATCGCGCGCGTCCGGCTTCATTCTCCGGGAACGGGCTTCATTCCGCATCTCACGCTCCTCGCGCGCGGCCTTCGGAGCGGGCGCGGTGGCGTCACGTCTGCATCTCGATCGTCGGCGGGCTGGCTGCCCAGCAGCCTTGGCGATCTTGATGGATGTGAGTTATCTGTCGCTATAGCAACAGAGAACTGACAACGATCATGGGCTATTTCCGAACACATAACCGGCACAGCGATGTAGCCTCGAACGTATGAACGGAGCATTGCAGGCCTCGCTGCTGGACCTGACCAGGCAGCCGGGGCCAGGCTCGCTCGACGGGCTGCAGCGCACCGAGCTTGCCCGCGGTGCCTGGATCGACGTCCTGCCGGGCTGGCTGACCGGCGCCGACGAGCTCTTCAGCCGGCTGCTCGCGGTGGTGCCGTGGCGCGCCGAGCGGCGCCGGATGTACGACCGTGTCATCGACGTGCCGCGGCTGCTCTGCTTCTATGCCGAGGGCGAGCGGTTGCCCGACCCGCTGTTGACCAGGGCCATGCAGGCGCTCGATGAGCGCTACGAATCCGAGCTCGGGGAACGGTTCGCGACAGCCGGCTTGTGCCTGTACCGAGACGGCCGGGACAGCGTGGCCTGGCACGGCGACACGATCGGGCGGGGCAGCCGGCAGGACACCATCGTGGCAATCTTGTCGCTGGGCACGCCCCGGCCGCTGCTGCTCCGGCCGCTTGGCGGCGGTTCCGGCCTGCGGTACGACATCGGCCACGGCGACCTGCTGGTAATGGGGGGCAGCTGCCAGCGCACCTGGCAGCACGCGATTCCGAAATCTGCCCGGCCGACCGGCCCGCGGATCAGCGTTCAGTTCCGGCCGCGCGGTGTCCGGTAGGCCCACCGCCGCGGTACAGCCGTCCAATTACCACATTGCAAATGGTTTGCCATAGTTCCTGCCATGGTTGGCAGCTGGCGCGTCAGGGCAAAGTAGCGGGCATGACCGCGGGGGACGGGAGGCCGCCGACAGCACGCACGTCAGCTGAGGCGCTTGCCGGGCCTGCCGAGGTCTCGGTCTCGCTGACGCCTGGCGAAGCGCCCGGCTACCTGACAGTGTCACCCGGCTGGGATGGCCGCCCGGGTCCGGCCGCCTCACCGTTCCCGCCGATCGCCGACTACGCTTTCCTGTCTGACTGCGAGGTCACTGCCCTCATCGCGCCCAGCGGCACCATCGAGTGGATGTGCCTGCCGAGGCTGGACAGCGCCAGCGTGTTCGGCGCGCTCCTGGACCGGGATGCCGGGCGGTTCAGGCTCGGGCCGGAGAATTTCAGCGAGCCGGCCGACCGCCGATACCTGCCCGGCACGCTCGTCGTCGAGACGAGCTGGGACTGCGGCGATGGCTGGATCATAATCCGCGACTGCCTGCTGATGGGGCCCTGGCGGCACCAGCATCCGGGCCGCAGCTCGCACACCAGGCCGCCGACCGACTACGACGCCGAGCACACGCTGCTGCGCACCGTCCGCTGCGTGCACGGCAATGCGCAGCTCGTCATGGACTGCGACCCGGTCTTCGACTACGGCCGGCTCCGGTGCGACTGGCGCCACACCGAGCGCGGCTACTACCAGGCGCAGGTGGCACCCGAGGACAGCGACCTCACGCTGACTCTCACCTCCGACATCAGGATCGGCCTCGAGGGCTCTAGCGCCCGGTCGCGCACGATGCTGCACGAGGGCGAGACCAGGTTCGTCGCGTTGTCATGGGGCCGGGTTCCCCCGCCGAAGGACTTCGGCGAGGCCTACCAGCGGCTTGTCTGGACGGCTCACCACTGGCAGCACTGGCTGGCCCGCGGCGACTTCCCTGACCACCGCTGGCGCAGCTACCTGGCCCGCAGCGCTCTCACGCTGAAAGGCCTGACGTTCGCGCCGACCGGTGCGATCGCTGCCGCTTCCACCACCTCACTGCCGGAGGAACCGGGCGGCGAGCGAAACTGGGATTACCGGTACAGCTGGATCCGCGACGCCACGTTCGCTCTCTGGGGTTTGTTCACGCTCGGCTTCGACTGGGAGGCCAGCGACTACTTCGCGTTCCTTGCCGACCTGGTCGAGCGCGACCGCGGCAGCATGCAGATCGTCTACGGCATCGACGGCCGGCGTGACCTGTCCGAGCACACGCTCAAGCACCTGCACGGCTACGACGGCGCTCAGCCAGTGCGGATCGGCAACGACGCCTACGCCCAGCAGCAGAACGACGCCTGGGGCGTCGTGCTGGACTCGCTCTACCTGCACACCAGATCGCGGGACCGGCTCGACGAGCGCGTCTGGCAGATGGCAAGGCACCAGGTCGAGCACGCGCTTGAGCACTGGCGCGAGCCGGACCGGGGCATCTGGGAGGTTCGCGGCGCTCCCCGGCACTTCACCTCCTCGAAGATGATGTGCTGGGTCGCGGCCGACCGGGGCGCCCGGCTCGCGCGGATCAGGGAAGACCCGGACGCGGCGCGCCGCTGGCAGCAGGCGGCAGACGAGATCCATGCCGACATCTGCGCGAACGCGGTCGATGACCGGGGCGTGTTCTGCCAGCACTACGAGACGACGGCGCTGGACGCGTCCCTGCTCCTGATGCCATTGCTGCGGTTCCTGCCGCCCGACGACCCGCGGCTCCGGGCGACCGTGCTGGCGATCGCCGATGAGCTCGCCGTGGATGGCCTGGTACGCCGCTACCAGGTCGAGGAGACCGACGACGGACTTCCCGGCGAGGAAGGCACGTTCACGATCTGCTCGTTCTGGCTGGTCTCGGCGCTGGCTGAGATCGGCGAGCACCACCGCGCCAGGGACCTGTGCGAGAAGGTGCTGTCCTACGCCAGTCCGCTGCTGCTGTATGCCGAGGAAATCGAGGCGAGCTCCGGCCGGCATCTCGGTAACTTCCCGCAGGCCTTCACGCACCTGGCGCTGATCAACGCGGTCATGCACGTCATCGAACACGACGAGGAGGAGGCCCAGCAGGCAATGGCGGGTGCTGCGGAACGACCGCGGCACCTGGGCAGGCCGAAGCGACGCAAGGACCGGATCGAGTGACTTCGGCCGATCAGTCGCGCGACGTCGCGCGGGCGATCGGCGCAACCAGGGCGGCGGCAGCTTTCACCAGGTCGGCGGGAGCCAGTTCGAGTTGCATCCCGCGCTGGCCGGCACTGCAGAAGACGGTCGGATAGCGCAGCGCCGTTTCATCGACCACGACGGGCAGCGGCCTGCGCAGGCCGAGCGGCGCGATACCGCCCGTTACGTAACCTGATGCCTTCTCGGCCTGTGCCGGGTCGGCCATGGCGGCCTTCTTGCCGCCCACCGCGGCGGCCAGGGCCTTGATGTCCAGGCTGCCCGACACCGGCACGACCGCCACCGTGAGCTGCCCGTCCACGTCTGCGACCAGCGTCTTGAACATCCGGTCGGGCGGCACGCCGAGAGCTTCGCTCGCCTCCCGGCCGTAGGACGAACATGCCGGGTCGTGGTCGTACCGGTGAATCGTGTGCGCGATGCCCAGGCCGGCGAGCCGCTGCGTCGCCCTGGTGCCGCCGCGTGCTGCCACGTTGGGTGAGCCTAGCGCGACAGCCGGCTAACTGCCGCGAGACTAGAGCGGTGACCGCGTGGGTGCTGCACGTTGACCTCGACCAGTTCATCGCGGCCGTTGAGGTGCTGCGACGGCCCGAGCTGCGCGGGCTGCCGGTCGTCGTAGGCGGCGACGGCGACCCGGCCAAGCGCGGCGTCGTTGCGACGGCCTCCTACGAGGCCCGCGCCTTCGGCGTGCATTCCGGGCTGCCGCTGCGCACCGCGGTGCGGCGCTGCCCGGACTGCGTGTTCCTGCCGGCCGACCGCACGGCTTACGAGGCGGTGTCGGAGGAAGTGATGACGGCGCTGCGCAGCCTCGGCGCGGTGACCGAGGTGATGGGCTGGGACGAGGCGTTCGTCGCGGTGGACTCCGACGACCCGGAGAGCTTCGCGCGGCAGATCCAGCAGCGGATCAAGATTGCGACGCAGCTGGACTGCACGGTTGGCATCGGCGAGAACCGGCTGCAGGCCAAGCTGGCCACCGGGTTCGGCAAGCCTGCCGGGATCTACCGGCTGACCAGCCAGAGCTGGTTCGATGTCCTCGGCGGCCAGCCGACCAGCGCGTTGTGGGGCATCGGCGCCAAGACCGCGGGCAAGCTAGCCGAGCTCGGCATCATGACAGTGAGCCAGCTCGCCACCGCCGATGTCCGGGCAGTCGCAGCCCGGTTCGGCCCGACGACCGGGCCATGGCTAGTGCTGACGGCCCGCGGCATCGCCTCTGACGAAGTCAGCGGCGAGCCGTACCTGCCCAGGTCCCGCAGCCGCGAGGTCACGTTCCAGCAGGACGTCACCGACTGGAACCAAGTCCGGGCCGAAGTGCTCGAGATCGCGGGGCGGGTGACTGCGGACGTGCTGGCCGAGCAGCGGCCCGCCGTCCGGATCGTCGTCAAGGTCCGCTACCGGCCATTCTTTACCAGCACTCACGGCGTGCCGCTGGATCAGCCGTCCAGCGAGCGCAGCGCCATCGAGCGGGCCGCGCTCGCCGCGCTGGAGAAGTTCACCGACCGGCGGCCGGTACGGCTGCTCGGCGTGCGTGCCGAGTTCGCAGGCAACGAGGCGTAGCTACCTCACGGCGACGGGTGCCGTGGCAGTGTCCAACTGCCTTGCTGGCCCGCCGCGAACGTTGCCCACGAGCTTCCGAACCCGGATGGCCCGAAGCCGTACACCATCGGCGACAACTCGTTAGTGGTGCTCGGCGTGGCAACCCAAACGTGGCAGGCATCGCGGTGCCGCCGGCCGTCGTCTCGGCCTCGCGCCTGGTCTTCCACGTCCGCCGCTTCGTCCGGTATCGGATCCAATCCACCGGCTACCCGGCCGCGGTGCTGGGCGAGCGCGGACAGGGGCAAGTGCTACCGGATCATCGTCATCGCCGTCAACAGCGTTGGCCGGGCCAGGCAGGCTGCGCTGATCCGGATCAGGTGAGACTGCCCGCGCGGCAAGCGCGCGCCGCGCCAGTTGGCCGCATGCCATCTGCATGATGTGTGTCACGCCCCGGCGGGCTGCCTCGTCTTGGAGTCTGAGCAGACACGGGCTCTAGACGGCAGGAGGCACTTCGCGATGCGCGTACTGGTAGCCGGGGCGACGGGCGCCATCGGCCGGCAACTCATCCCCCAGCTGGTAGCCGCCGGGCACCAGGTCACCGCGACCACCCGGAGCGCTGCCAAGCTGGACGCGCTCCGTGCCGCCGGGGCGGACCCGCTGGTGCTCGACGGCCTGAACGCGGCCGCCGTCGGCACCCTCGTAGCGCGCACTGAGCCAGAAGTGATCGTGCACGAGATGACGGCGATTCCCGCTGCCATGAACTTCCGCAAGTTCGGGCAGACGTTCGCCGCGACCAACGAGTTGCGGACCGCCGGACTCGACCATCTGCTCGCCGCGGCCCGGGCGCACGGCGTACGGCGCTTCATCGCTCAGAGCTACGCCGGCTGGCCGAACGCTCGCTCCGGCGGGCCGGTGAAGACCGAGGACGACCCGCTGGACCCTGACCCGCCGGCCGCCATGCGGGCTACCCTGGACGCCATCAGGTATCTGGAGCACGCGGTGACCACGGCGCCGCTCGACGGGCTCGCGCTGCGCTATGGCAGCTTGTACGGGCCAGGCTCGTCGGAGGCATTCGTCCGGCTGCTACGCCGCCGTCAGGTCCCGGTGATCGGCAGCGGTGCCGGGGTGTGGTCATTCCTGCACGTGACCGACGCGGCGGGCGCGACGGTCGCCGCCGTGGAACGCGGCGCGCCGGGTATCTACAACATCGTCGACGACGACCCGGCCGCGGTCTCCGAGTGGCTGCCGGTGATGGCCCGTGCGGCCGGCGCGAGGCCGCCGCTGCGGGTGCCGGCCTGGGTCGGCCGCCTGGCCGCCGGAGAGGCTGGCCTGGTGCTGATGACCCAGGTCCGCGGGTGCTCGAACGCCAGGGCCAAGCAGGAACTCGGCTGGCAGCCGGTCTGGCCAAGTTGGCGCATTGGCTTCGGCGGCGGGCTCGCTCGGGCCTATCCGGTCGGGCAGTCATGAGCCGGGGAAGTCGAGTAGCAGGTCAGTGACTGCCAGGCGGGCGGACGAAACCTCCGCTGGCGGCCATGAGACGGCCGCCGCCTACCAGACGCTGCGGCCGCTGCTGTTCTCGATCGCCTACCGGATGCTCGGCAGCGTCACCGAGGCCGAGGACATCGTGCAAGAGGCATTCCTGCGCTACCACAGCGCGGTGACTGGCCAGGGCGCGCCCGACTCGCCGAAGGCTTACCTGTCCGCGGTCGTCACCCGGCTGTGCATCGACCAGCTCCGGTCAGCGCGTGCCCGGCGCGAGTCCTACGTCGGCCAGTGGCTCCCCGAGCCGCTGCTGACCGGCACGGCGCGCGGGATGTATGACGTGCCGCCCGGCCACGCCCTGGCCGACCCGGCCGCAGCCGCCGAGCAGGCAGACTCGCTCTCGATGGCCTTCCTGCTGCTGCTGGAACGGCTGACGCCGCTGGAGCGAGCGGTATTCCTGCTGCACGAGGTGTTCGGGTACGGATATGCCGAAGCGGCGAGCGTCGTTGGCAGAAGCGAAGTCACCTGCCGTCAGCTGGCGCACCGTGCCAGGCAGCATATCGAGGCGGCCAGGCCGCGGTTCGATGTGGCAGGACGCGAACGCGATGAGCTGGCCGGGCGCTTCTTTGCCGCGGTCCGCAACGGTGACATGGACGGCCTGCTGCACATGCTGGCAGCCGACGTCGAAGTGCATGGCGATAGCGGCGGCGTGCCGCCATACTGGCGCAGGCCGATCACCGGACGCCAGCATGTCGCCAGCCTCCTGATCGCGCTCGGCAACCAGCTGCGCCACGTGGACGGCTGGCTCGAGCTCACCGAGATCAACGGCCAGCCAGGGGCGCTCGCTCGCGGCCCGGACGGCCGCCTCCTGGCGGTGCTGAGCATCGACCTGGCGGGCGGCCAGATCCAGACCGTCCGGTCCGTGATCAGCCGGCCGAAGCTCCGGCACCTCGGACCGCTCGCTGATCTGGCCGAACTGCTGCAGCGGCGGACCGGGCCAACCCGCCAGCCGCCAGCGGGCCGGTCAGGGACCATGGGTTAACCTGCCGGCGCGTCGTGGCTGTGCCCGGCGCGGTCCTGGCAAGGAGAGCAATGGTCGTTCCGCTGGCGGCACGCTACGTCGCAGCCGTCGTCGGCGCTGGCCTGGTAGTCACGTCGGCCAGCAGCGTGATCGGCACGCTGATCGTGCCGCGCTCGGTAGCGAGCTGGCTGACCAAGCGCGTCGACCAGCTCGTCGCGTCCTTCTTCGTGCTGCTGACCGCTGGCATCCGAGATTTCCACCGGCGGGACCGGATTCTGGCCGCGCACGCTGCAACGCTGCTGATCTGCCAGATCGTCGCCTGGCTCGGGATGTTCTTCGTCGGCTTCGCGCTGATCTTCTGGCCGCTGACTCACGCCGGGATCACCGAGGCATTCCGGCTAGCCGGGCCCGGACTATGGCAGATCGGCACCGACATAGCGCATGGCGGACTGCAAGAAACAATCTTGGACATTGCCACGCTGACCGGGATCGTCACCGTCACGCTCCAGATCGCCTATCTGCCTACGCTTTACTCGGAGTTCAACCGCCGCGAGAACGAAGTGGCCTTGCTCAATGCCAGGGCTGGTGTGCCGAGCTGGGGACCTGAGCTGCTGGCGCGCACGCATTACGCACTCGGCTCCGGCGTCTCCACCATCGACACGCTGCCTGAGCTGTATGCGAGCTGGGAGCGGTGGGCCGCGGAAGTTGGCGAGAGCCACACAACGTACCTGCCGCTGGTGGTGTTCCGGTCCCCCAAGTCGCTCTCGTCCTGGGTGACCTCGTTGCTGGCGGTGCTCGACTCGGCGGCGCTGCTGCTGGCCCTGAGTCCCGCCGCGGCGCCGGAAGTGCCGGCCCGGCTCTGCCTGCGCGCCGGCTTCACTTGCTTCGGCGACGTCGCCAGGGCGATGGGCTTGCCGATCCCGGCCGAGCCTGACCCGGCGCAGGGGATCTCGGTCAGCTACGAAGAGTTCCTGGAGGCCATTGCCCGGCTCGAGGAAGTGAACTTCCCGATCGAGCGCAAGCCCGAGGATGCGTGGCCGGACTTCGTCGGCTGGCGGGTCAACTACGAGCAGGCGGCCTACGCGATCGCCCGGCAGATCGACGCCGTGCCGGCCCTGTGGTCCGGCCCGCGCCGCCAGAAGGACAGCCCTGCTATCCGGCCAATCCGGCCGCCGCGCGGCCGGGCTGGTGGTGCCCAGCATCCGGCCGCTCCGAGCCCCGACAAGCCGGCCGGGAGCTAACCGGCCGTTGCCGCATCCGGGCGCGAACGGATCAGGTCAAGGTCGGTGCCGCCCGGGTCAGTGCCGGCGGCAGGCGGCGCGGCGCTCGCGCCAGCGTCCGGCAGCGGCGCAGCCACGTCGCGCTGGCCGGCGGTCGACGGGCGGAGCAGTTCCGGCAGCTCGGGCAGCGGGACGAGGCTGTCGAATTCGCCGGCCGGCCGGGCGACGGGTTCGGGCACCGGCGAGCCGAGTTCGGGCTTGGGCACGCCACCGAACGCAGGCGACAGCACCTGAGCTGCGGCCCGCACCGTCGCGTCCCGTAGGGTGTCCCCGACCAGCCGCGCCGCGTAAGCGAGGAGTCCCTGCCGCTCGGCGTCAGTTTCCTCCCGTGCCGTCGCCGCAAGCTCCTCGGCAAGCCGACCTGCCAGTGCCTCAGCCGTCGGCCACTGGCCGACGGCGCGGCGGGCCTCCGGAGTGACCTTGAACACATACCAGAAACGCGGATCGCCGCCGGTCGTGGTCTTACGGAAGTCTACGTAGACCGGGTCGAGAGCCTCCAGGGCCGTTGCCACCCTCGCCTCGTCGAGCCCGGTACTGGCCGCGATGTCGGTGACCGTGACCATGTAGCTCTGCTCGAGCAGGCTGACCGTGGCATCCAGGACGGGCAGGTCTCTGGCTGCCCAGGTGTCATGCACGAGCATCTGCCTTACCGGGATCTGGCGGGTGGCCTCAGGCGGCTCAACCGCGTCCCTCAATCGTCGGGTCGGCCCTGGCGCTCAGCGCCGGGTCAGTGTATCCGGCAGCTCTCAGACTACCGGCAAATAGCGGCGGTAAGCAGCGCCAATGCGCGGTTCGCCAGGCCGCAGGCCGCAGGGCAAAGCTGCGCCCGGACGCTATGGCACGGGCCCCGGCGGCCTGCCCGGCAACCTCGGCAGCCAGCCAGCGAGCCGATTTGCGGGGATAGCAGCGGGGCACGCTATTCAGATCGCTAAGCTGTGCGGGCCCCCAGTGCGGTGGGCGTGGCGCACCGAGAGGAAATTCATGACTAACGACACCGGAGTCGAGCGGACGCTAGTGCTGCTCAAGCCCGATGCCGTGGCCAGGGGTCTGGTCGGCCGAGTGCTCGCGCGCTTCGAAGAAGCTCTGCTGAAGATAGTCGCGATGAAGATGGTCTGGATGGATGCCGACCTGGCCAAGCGGCATTACTTCGACCTCGAGGAACGCTTCGGGCCCGCGGTATTCAACGCGATGGCCGGGTTCATGGAGAGCGGTCCGGTCATCGCGCTGATCCTGGAAGGCGTCGAGGCGGTCGCCTGCACCCGCAAGCTCGTCGGCTCGACCTACCCCGATCAGGCGCCGCCTGGCACGATCCGCGGCGATTTCGCTCACATGAGCAGGGCCTACGCCAATGAGCGCGGTATCGCGGTGGCCAACCTCGTGCACGCCTCCGGCAGTGCCGAGGATGCGGCCCACGAAATCGGGGTCTGGTTCGCCAAGGACGAGATCCATGACTACAGCTCGCCGCAAGATCACTACAGCCGGTAACTGACAGCCCGGCCGGTTCGGGGTCACCCAGAGGCGTTCGGGTGAGTTCCGGCTTTCCCGGCGTGGTCGCCTGCGCTGCCAAGCCAGCGATCGAGCCAGCCGAATTGCTCGGCGAGCAGGTGCAGCACCGACTCGCGCGCGAGGTAGCCATGATTCTCGTGCGGCAGGACCACGAGCCTGGCCGTGCCGCCGGTGGCCTGGATGGCCTGGAAGAGCCGCTCCGACTGGATCGGGAACGTGCCGGAGTTGGCGTCCCGCTCGCCATGCACGAGCAGCAGCGGCGCGGAGATCTTGTCCGCATACCGGAAGGGCGAGAGCCGGTCGTAGACGGCGGTCGCCTCCCAGAAGTTGCGGCGCTCGGTCTGGAAACCGAAGGGCGTAAGGCTACGGTTGTAGGCTCCGCTGCGGGCGATGCCCGCGGCGAACAGGTCGGTGTGCGCCAGCAGGTTAGCTGTCATGAACGCGCCGTAGCTGTGCCCGCCGACCGCGACGCGGCGCGGATCGGCAACCCCTAGGTCAACGAGAGCTGCGACGTGAGCGGCCGCGGCAGCGCAGATCTGCTCGACATAGCTGTCGTTCATCGTCTCCGGGTCGCCGATGACCGGCATCGTCGCGCCCTGCAGCACCGCGTACCCGCGCAGCACGAACCAGATCGGGTCGGAAGCCGCCAGCCGGGTGAACCGCTCGGCGGAGCCGCGCACCTGACCGGCAGTTGCCGCATCGCCATAGTCGAGCGGGTACGCCCAGATGACCAGCGGCAGCGGACCGTCGCGGACCGCGTCGTATCCCGGCGGCAAGTGCAGCATGCCGGTGAGCTGCACCCCGTCACCACGGTCATACGCCAGCAGCCGCTTGTCCATCCCGGTCAGCTGCGGATGCGGATCCGGCCAGGACGTCAGCTGAGTCCGCTCACCCCCGTCGAGGCGAACTATCGCCAGGTTCGGCGGCTCGGTGCGGCTCTCGTGCCAGATCAGCAGTTGGTCCCGGTCCTCGCCGGCGAAGCCGAGCACCTGCTCGTAAGCGCCGGGCGGGCTGCGCCACAGGCGCTGCTTGCTCAGGTCAGCTAGCTCCAGCCGGTCGAGGAACGGCCGGTCACCATCCGGGCTGGCACCCTCCCCGCGCAGGTAGATGTAGCTCCCGTCCTGGAGCACGGTGCGGGTCCCGTCCGGGTGCACGGTCATCAGCGGCGAGCCGGGATCGTTGTAGGCCTCGTCGGCGGAGTGATCGAAGATGACCCTGCCGTCGTCGGGCGCGGCCAGGTCGACCAGCCGTGAGGTAAGCCAGCGGCGGTCCCGGTCATGTTCGGTCACCAGCAGGTTGCCCGGCGCGGCCATGTCGAGCCAGCCGAGGCAGCGGTGCGTGACGAGAACGGAAGGCTGCGGCGAGCCGTCGAACGGAGCAGGCAGCCGGAAGATCAGGTCCCGGTGCTCGGCCGCCGCGAGCGGATCGCCACCGTCCTGCGCCTCAGTCCAGACCAGGCTCGCCGGCACCGACTCCTCCCAGGAGACCATCCGCGGCCCGGTTGGTACCCCATGCCGGGGAACCTCGTCGCTGACGGGCAGGTCGGCGATGACCCGCTCAAGTTGCCCGGTGGCTGACCACACTTCGACCCGGCGGGCGAAGTACGGAAAGGGGACGCGATAGGAGAAGGGCCGTTGCAGCCGCCAGACAAGCAGGTGCTCGCCATCGGGTGACTCGCTCATGTGGTAGTACAGGCCAGGCGAGCCAAGCTCGGCAGCGGCCCCGGAAGACGGCTCAACTCGCAGCGGAACCGTGGTGGCGAGCGCCTCGAAGACGTCGGCATCCGCGGCCGTGCGCAGCAGGTCGGTGAACGTGGCCATCTGGGTCCGCTTGCCCGCCGTTTCCTCCTCTCGCGGCCCGATCGGCTCGGGGGCAGGCTCCGCGGGCGGCGCCGGAGATCCCAGTACCAGCAGCGCGCTGCCATCTCTTGACCAGCGCACCGTGGAACCCACCGACATCGGGTCGCCGCCCAGAACATCACGGACCGCTAGGCCGGGCACCCGCGTCGCCGTCGCGGACTGCGCGTCGGCAACCCAGACGGCAATGCCGTCCGGCTCGTCGACAGTCACGGCGAATCGCTGCCCGTCCGGAGCCCAGGCCGGGGCACTGATCGACGCGCCCGCCGGCAGTTCGATCCGGCGCGGCTGGCCGGCGGGGAGTGCGAGCACCGACAGCCCGGTCAGCCGCCGGGTACGCTGCCGGCCGGCGAGCGCAGGATCGATCCGCAAGCCCGCCAGGGAACGGTACGGCCTCGCCAGGTGCGCCACCGGCGGGTGAGCTTCGTAATGCACCAGCGCGACGAACCGGCGTCCCGGCCCGAGCGAGGCGGCAGGCGTCGGCGGCGCATCGATGATCGAGACGATATCGCTCGCCGGGGTCCGGTACGCCACGCTTGGCTCCTCATCGTCGCTGGCCGCTCATAGTCGCGCTGACATAGGCTCGCGCGGCAGCCGGTAGCGGCGCAAGTCCGAGTTCGCCGGCACCGAACTAGCCCGTTCCCGTGGGCCTGGCAGGCAGCGGGCGACACCGCCGGATCCGCGGCGCGCCCCGGCCGGCGCCAGGAGCGTGCAGTACTCCCGGCCCCGGCCGGTCACCGCGCCCCGGCTTAGTACCAGCCGGTCGCTAGCTCGTGCCGCCAGGCGGCCGCCGGCGTGCCGTACCGCGCCTTGATGTAACGCAGTCCCCACAAGATCTGCGTTCTGGCGCAGGACCGCCAGTGCCGCCCGGCCGAGGCCATCTTCGCGCCCGGATCAGCCTGCGGGATGCCGTACGCACCCGAGTAGGGATTCCACGCGTGGACGTTCCAGCTGCTCTCCCTGGCCCAGAGCGGGTCCAGGTAACGGAACTGCCGCCGCCTTGACCAGCCAAATCGGTGCAGCAGCCGGAAGGCGATCTGCCGCGCCGTCTCCGCCCTCCTCCTGACGCGCCGGCCGGCCACGCCTCCGGTGATCACAGCCGCATCGCTGCCATGCTGCGATGCCGTGGCAAGGAAGGCATCAAGCTGGACGGGCTGTGCGGCGGGGACTGCGGCGGACGTTGCGGGATGGTCGCGCGAGGTGGCGAGAGGCCGGGTGCCGAAGGTGCGGGCAGGCCCGGCCTGGCCGGCTGGCGGCACCGTGACGATGCCGTCCTGCCTGACGATGCCGTCCTGCCTGACGGTCACCGTCGGCCCGACGACGCCGTCCCGCCCGACGGTGACCGTCGGCTGGCCCTGGCCGCCCGGCCAGGCACCGACTGTGCCGGCCACCACGGCCACCACGGCGACCGCCGAACCCGTTACTGCGTGATGAAACCTGACTGATTTGACGTAGGAAAGTGTCCTGAAGCGGGACAAGAGAAACCTTCTGTCGGGCGCCGGGATGGCGCTCGGCCTCCACCCAGTTCTCTTAGGCCGACCGGAACGACGGCCGGCAGCGCGCAGACGTGTCGCAGGTGCAGGGCGACGTGGCCGCTCACGAGGCAGCCGTCACGCACGCAGGGTGCTGTCGAAGGCACACTTTGCCCTATGCCTTATCCAATTGCCCGGGAAATCGAATTAGGGCTCTATGATCTAAATCACATATTTACCTGATCGTGATTCCCAAGATTGAATAAGCTAACACTAACGGTTCATTTACAATTCTTTCGGACATATGCTGCCGGATAGCCCGCCGGACGCGCCGGCAGCCGGCAGGCCAGACCGGCGCCGTTAGTGTGCCGGGATGCGGACGTCGCTGGCGGTCTTCACGCGGGATCTCCGCGTGCTGGACAATCCCGCCCTGGCGGCGGCCGCGTCATCGCCCGCCGCGGTCCCCGCATTCGTCATCGATGACGACATCATCCGCCGATTCAGCGCGCACGCGAACCGGCTGGCGTTCCTGACCGAGTCCCTGGCCGACCTCGATGAGAGCCTGCGGCTACGCGGTGGTTCGCTGGTCATCCGGCGGGGCCGGTGGCCAGCCGCCGTGCTGGCACTGGCCAGGGACGCCGGCGCCACCGCAATCCACGTCGCCGACGACTACTCCGGCTACGCGCAGCGACGGCTTGCCGACCTGGCGGCTCGAGCGGCCGCGGACCGCATCGAAGTGGTGCGGCATCCGGGTATCACGCTCGCTGAGCCCGGTAACCCGGCGCCCGCCGGCGGTCGCGCCTATCAGGTTTTCGGCCCGTATTACCGTCGCTGGCAGCAACTGCCCGTGCGACCGATGGCGGTAACGCCGGACCGGATCAGATTGCCCGCCGGCCTCGACCCGGGACGGCTGCCCGCCCTCGCGGAGCTGACCACAGCGTGTCCGGCACCGGCCCGCGCCCATGGCGGCGAGCGCATGGCAAACGCCAGGCTGCGGGCCTTCGAAGCTGGCGGGCTGGCCGGCTACGCAGCGGACCGCGACCTGCTGGCGGCTGGCCACGTTTCGGGTCTGTCGCCGTACTTCCACCTCGGTTGTCTCTCGCCCCGCGCCGTGGCCGCCCAACTGGCCGGGCGGCCCGGCAGCGAGGAATTCCTGCGCCAGCTAGCCTGGCGCGATTTCTTCCACCAGATGCTGGCCGCATGGCCAGGCGCCGCGCAGCGGGATTTCCGGAGCCGGGGCGACCAGTGGCGGGACGACCGGGACGCGCTGCAGGCCTGGCAGGCGGGGCTGACTGGGTACCCGGTCGTGGATGCGGCGATGCGCCAGCTCGCTGCGGAGGGATACATGCCCGGCCGGGCCAGGATGATCGTCGCGTCATTCCTCACCAAGGACCTGTACCTGGACTGGCGGTCCGGCGCTGCCCACTTCATGCGTGGCCTGACCGATGGTGACGTGGCCTGCAATCAGCTGAACTGGCAGTGGGTCGCCGGAACCGGCACTGACACGAACCCGAACCGGATCTTCAACCCGATACGGCAGAGCGAGCGGTTCGATGCGGATGGCGAGTACCTGCGGAAGTACCTGCCGGAACTGGCCGCGCTGCCAGCCGACCGCATTCACGACCCGCCTGCGGCCTCGCGGCGGGCATGCGGCTACCCGGCACCGATTGTCGAGCACCGAACGGCCACTGCGGAGTACCGAACGGCCATGTCCGGGCACCGAGCGCGGCGGGCAAGGTAGCGGCTAGGGCGCGGCGGCCGGCCGGCCAGCCAGCCAGCCAGCCAGCCAGGGCGCGGCGGGCGGCGGCGGAGCCCCGCGCCGGTAAGTGCCCAGCCTGTAGCCCTGCGCCTGAATCGGGCCATTATGCGAAATTTGAACTATTTGTACCTCGGCACATGCCACTGCCATCCATTGCGCGCGACTTGGGCCCTAATTCGTAATACACCATGAATTACGTTCTAGCGTTATTGTCCAGAGCCCGACCCACCGTTGGCAGGACCAAGCCCGAATTGCCGGACAGCTTGGCGGCCCTGCCCCGCCGGGCATATCGCTAACTAGGCCGGACCCTGATACACCAGCCGGCTGCATGGTGTTTGATAGATGTGGTTGCATTCGTATTTTGCGTACGCGACGCAGGCCGGCGATCGCCGGGCAAGGTATCTCGCCCGGCGGCGGCGCCTGATGTCGTGGCGACCCAGGATCCTCGTCCGTGGATCCCGGAGATCACCCAGTAGGAGAAGGCACATGCCTCAGGGCACCGTGAAGTGGTTCAACGCCGACAAGGGCTACGGGTTCATAGCCCCGGACGACGGCAGTGCCGACGTCTTCGTGCACCACTCCGCGATTCAGGTTGATGGCTTCCGCAGCCTTCAAGAGAACCAGCGAGTCGAGTTCACCGCAGGCCAGGGCGCCAAGGGCCCCCAGGCTGAGCAGGTCCGACCGCTCTGACCAGATCCGGCCGAGTCGGCCGGTCACCGCAGGCATAGCGGCAAGCTCTGCATGACGGCACAGGGGCGGCCCCGGTTCGCCGGGGTCGCCCCTCGCGTATTTCCGCATGTTCCGGCAAGCCGGGCATTACGACTAGCTGACCGCATGGGGTGCTCTTAGCCGAAATCGCAGTTAACAGACGGCTAATATGCCAGCGGCATCATCTGGTCGCGATCCGGTAAGCCCGCCCGATTACTTCATGGCGGCTATTGCCCATACCGGCCTATCGACAATGCGGTAAATGCAGGCACATCTGCCGGAAATCAGATCCGCAGTCAGCCCGGACCTGCGGTAACAGCCGCAGGCGCCCCTGATCGTGGCGGGGTGGGCGCGGAATCGACAGCAGCGCCGCCGGCCGCAGGACGAGGACGGTATCGTCACGGCGTCGGGCGGTGCCGGCCGCCGCGCGACGTGTGGCACCCCCGCACATGGCCGACCCGATGGCGGAAGGCATGCCGATGACTCGTCCTCTGCTCAACAGCGCGCTGGCCGGGATGGGAACGACGATCTTCGCAGAGATGTCCGCACTGGCCGTCGAAACCGGCTCGATCAACCTCGGCCAGGGATTCCCCGACACGGACGGACCGGCGGAGATCGCGAGGACGGCCGCCGAGGCAGTTCTCGCTGGGCGCGGCAACCAGTATCCGCCTGGTGCCGGCGTCCCCGAGCTGCGGACCGCAGTGGCCGCGCACCAGAAGCGCTTCTACGGCCTGGACCTGGATCCGGAGACTCAGGTGCTGGTCACGGCCGGCGCTACCGAAGGGATCGCGGCTTCGATGCTGGCCCTGCTCGAGCCCGGTGACGAGGTAATCGCCTTCGAGCCCTATTACGACTCCTACGCAGCATGCATCGCGATGGCCGGCGCCGTGCGGGTGCCGGTGACGCTGCGGCCACCCGGCTTCAGACCCGACCTGGACCGCCTGCGGGCCGCGATTACCAGCCGCACCCGGTTGATCCTGCTCAATTCCCCGCACAACCCGACCGGCATGGTCGCGACTCGCGACGAGCTCACCGCGATAGCCGGCCTGGCAGTCGACCACGATCTGCTGGTCGTCGCCGACGAGGTCTACGAGCACCTGGTGTTCGACGGCCAGCACATTCCGATCTCGACGCTGCCCGGCATGCGGGAACGAACTGTCACGATCAGTTCGGGCGGCAAGACCTTCTCCTTCACCGGCTGGAAAATCGGATGGGTCACGGGAACGCGCGATCTTGTTACCGCAGTACGGACCGCCAAGCAGTTTCTTACCTACGTCAACGGCGGCCCCTTCCAGTACGCCATTGCCGCCGGGCTGGCGCTTCCGGACACCTTCTACGCCGACCTGGCCGCGAGGCTGCACCGAAAGCGAGACCTGCTCGCGGACGGATTGCGGGCGGCTGGCTTCGAGGTCTTCGTCCCGCAGGGAACCTACTTCATCACCACGGACATTGCTCCGCTAGGCAAGACCGACGGGCTGGCCTTCTGCCGGGAACTGCCGCACCGCTGTGGCGTCGTCGCAGTACCGAACGTGGTGTTCTACGACGACCAGGCGGCAGGCCGCAGCCACGTACGGTTCGCGTTCTGCAAGCGGGACGAAGTCCTGGCGGACGCCGCGGACCGGCTTGCGAGGCTTGGCGGCCGCTGACAGCGCCAGCGACCGGAGCGCCGGCCGGCCTAACTAGGATTGTCGTTACCCGGCGCCAGAGCGGGCGCGTCAGTGGAAGGCAGGAGGCATCGTGACCCCAGCGCGGGACAGCAGCCCGGCCGGGCCGGGATCCGCGACGGAGATCTACCAGGCCCCGCGGCAGGAGAAGCCCTGGGGCCACGAGGTTATCTTCGCCGGCATCGACGGCAAGTACGTAGGCAAGATCATCCATGTGACGGCTGGCCATGCCCTGAGCCTGCAGTACCACCTCCAGAAGGAGGAAACCATGAGCGTGCTGTCCGGGGCCGCGCTCGTCGAGTACGGGGCATCAGCAGACGACCTGGCCAGTCAGCACTTCGGGCCGGGCGACACGATTTACCTTCCGCCACGTACGGTGCACCGCATCACGGCGATCACCGACCTGACCTTCGCCGAGGCTTCCACGGCTCAGCCTGGCTGGCGCGAGGACGTGGTCCGGCTCGAGGACAACTACGGTCGTACCGGCACCAAGGCACCGTGATCAAGCCGACTGGCACCGGCAGCTGGCACCCGCAGCAGCGCAGCGGGCTTACCGCGGCTTGCGCCCCGCCGACGGCCTGGCCGCGTCACTAATGTCCGGCCGGGCCCGCGAACCCGTGTCCAGCTCGGCAAATATCCGCACCCATTGCTCTGGACTGACATAACCGACGACCGCGCGGCGGTCTACGCCGGCCGCGCCGCATGCCGCCGCCACAGTCTCCGCCGGGTACACCCGGCGTAGCGACGCCTGCACCGAACCGCCGATACCCGAGAAGCCCGTCTGTACCATCCGCCGGTAGGCCGCCAGCCGCGCCCGGCCGACTAGAGGTTCCGGCCGGCGCTCGAGCCGCAGGATGCCCGCGTCTACCCGCGGCACCGGCCGGAACTCTGTCCGGGCGATAGTCCCTAGCAGCTCCCACCGAACCTGCGGCCAGGTGCTGACCGTCAGCTGGCTCCACCGGCCATACCGGCCCGTCCGCTTCCGGGCGTACTCAAGCTGCGTGATCAGGGTCGCCGTCGTCATCCGGGAAGCCCGCAAGCACCAGTCGATGATCGGGGACGTCAGCGAGAAGGGCGCGTTCCCCACTACCTGGAAGGGGCGACCCGGCGGGCGGGCGGCAAGGAAATCCCCCGCCTTGACGCGGATGTTCCGGCGATCACCGACCCTGGCGATGAGGCGGCCGGCCAGCGCCGGGTCAATCTCGTAGGCGATCACCTCCCCCGTCATGGCAGCAAGCCGCGTCGTCAGGATGCCGTCACCCGCCCCGACTTCGATGCAGAGGCCATCCGGATCGAGATGCACCATCTTGAGGAACTGCCGGGCAGCCTCCGGGCTGCGCAAGTAGTTCTGCGAGAGTTCGCGGCGCCGCCGGTCAGCGCCGCTGCGCGCGCCCCTGCCGCCATGCGCCTGCCCCCTGCCGGAGGCCGGAACGGGCCGGGCTGCGGTGGCAGTCCGGCGGCGGGACGGCCGGGCGGTTGCGCCGCTGCGGTCCTGGCCAGGCGCCGAATTCATCGGTCCAGGTTAGCGATGGTGGCCGCGCGGGGTACACGGCGCACCTGGCAAGTGCGCCGGCACGCACCGCGTGCGCTTCGCGGCCGCCTCCGGTCAATCCTCTCCGCCGCCGACCCGGTTGCCGCGCAGCCGCTTGAGCTGCGCCCGGCGCTGCTTGTCAGCAAGGCGCCGCGCCACTGAGACTCGCGTCGGGCGGGTTGGCCGTCGCGGGGGCCGCGGCGGTGCCGTAGCCTGCGTCAGCACCGCGCTCAGCCTGGCGGCAGCAGCCTCCCGGTTGCGCAACTGTGACTTGTACTCGCGGGCTGCCACCGTCAGAACGCCCCTGGACAGCCGGCCGGACAGCGCGGCCAGCGCGCGATCCCGGAGAACCGGCGGCAGCGCAACCGTGCCAGCGAGGTCAAAGGAAAGCTCGGCCTGGCTGTCGGTGGTGTTGACGGACTGACCGCCAGGCCCGGAGGACCGGGAGAACCGCCAGGAAAGCTCATCCGGCGGGATCGTGATCCCGCGCACCGTCACTTCGGTTGTCATCGCGCGTCAGTGTCCGTAGTCCGTCGGTGAACCCAACTCGTGCAGCGGCACTCGGGAGGACGCATGATGCCTGCCTATCACAGCGCCGCGAACTGATTCCGGCGGCCGCGAACTGACGTTACGGCTATCATCCAGGCCCTGGTCAAGGACATGATCACGCCGCTCATCACCGCCATCGTCGGTGACCGGATCGACCTCAGCACCCTCTATTCCGGCTGCATGGCGCAAAGTTCACTTATGGTGCCGTCCTCAACGCCGCCATCTCGTTCCTGGTGATCGCGGCAGTCACCTACTGGCTGATCGTGGCGCCAGCCGCCAAGGTAACGGCGCTTGCCAGCCGGAGCAAGACAGCAACCGATCGGTCGTGCCCGGAGTGCCTCAGCACGATCCCGGTAGCAGCCAGGCGATGCATGTACTGCACAGCCCGAGCCGCTCCGGTGCCGCCACCAAGCCAGAACCCCGGCACCAGGCGGCCCCGGCACGGATTCCTGCCCGCTGAGTGAACTCAGCCGGCGTGCCCGCGTGCCGGCGGAGTGTCGGGCTATCCCGCTGCCTGGAGAACCGGCGGCCTGGCGGTGTCAGCGCTCTGGTCGCGCAGCATTTGCAGCAGCACATCGCACTGAAGGTCTGCCAGCTTGCGCGCTCGTTGCTCATCGCCGGCTGCCGTCGCCTTCTCGATCTCCGCTGCCAGCCGCTCGATAAGCTCTCGCTCGTTCATCGCCACCCTCCCGTTACCACCGTGTGCACAGCGAGGCATCCGCGGCCAGAGGTTGTTCGACCTCAGCGCCACGGACCTTGGTACCGCAATGCGCCAGCTTGCCGATAACGGTCGCCTGTTGCTGCTGGCCGGGACGCCGTCACTTCGCGTCGGCGTAGCAGCTGACGACCGCGGTCGTCATCGGAAAGCTCACCGCGGTCGCCCCGAAGACGAGTTGAGTGGCGCCTGCCGCAGCCATCTCGATCGCTGCCGCTACCTCAGCCGCAAGGCTGGCAGGGCAATGCACGATGACCTCGTCATGCTGGAAGAAGACAAGCTGCGGGTGTTCGGCGGCACTGGCGCCCGCCGCCGCACTGGCGATCGCGGCGAGCTGGATGCGCAGCAGGGCAAGCAGCACCAGGGCCCAGTCCGCTGCGCTCGCCTGGACCACGAAGTTTCGGGTGAACCGCCCGCGAGAACGGGCCGCAGCCGCCGCCGCCGGGTCACGCTGCTGCTCCGGGTCGGCGGCCTCGCTGGTCAGCGTCCGCCATGCCGCTGACGGCGGCGGGCAAGCCCGGCCGAGAACAGACCTGACGACTCGGCCCTCTTCGCCTGCCCTGGCCGCGCTCTCCACGAAAGCGGACGCGGCCGGGAAGCGCCGGCGCAGCAATGCGAGCGATTGCCCGCGATCGCCGCCGGTACCGCCATACATCGCGGACAGCAGGGCAACCTTGGCCCTGGCCCGGTCCGCGCCGATCGCCACCGCCACCGCGGCATACACGTCGTCGGCGTTCGCCGCCTGGGCGAACGCCGAGTCCCCGGCCAGCGCCGCAAGCACCCGGGGTTCAAGCTGCGCGGCGTCCGCGACCACGAGCACCCAGCCGGGATCGGCGACGACTGCCTGGCGCAAGAGCTTGGGTATCTGCAATGCACCGCCACCGCGGGAAGCCCATCGGCCGGAGACCACGCCGCCTACGACGTACTCGGGCCGGAACCGGCCGTCTGATACCCAGCTGTCCAGCCAGGACCATCCGTTGGCTGCATGCAGCCTGGCCAGCTCCTTGTATTGCAGGAGCAGGCTGATGACCGGGTGATCGACCTGCCGCAGCTCGGCCGACCTGGTGGATCGCACCCTGATGCCGCTCGCCGCCAGCGCGCGGAGCAGCTGCGCTGGAGAGTCGGGGTTGACCGGCCTGACCGCGCCGAGGGCCACGGAGATGTCAGCCGCCAGCTCGGCCAGGCGGGCGGGTCGCAGCTGTGACCCGGCAGCTGCTGGCGGGCGCGGGCCGAGGAGTTCGGTGAGCAGCCGGTCGTGGATGTCTGCCCGCCAGGGCAGCCCGGCCGCGCTCATTTCCGCTGCCGCCAGACCGCCTGCCGACTCGGCTGCCGCGAGCAGGCCGAACTTGGCCGGATCGGTGTCGGTGCTGATGCGGCGCAGCTGATCGGCGTGGGTGCCGATCAGGGCTGCCATTTCACGCCGCTGGTCGGCGAGAGCATCGCTGCCCGGCTCAAATGGCAGTTCCATCGGCCGCGACGCAGCCGACGGTGAGACCGCAGCGAAGGCCGACGGCGGTCTCGCCGGGCCGTCACGTGCCGCCAGCAGCGATCCGGCGAGTTCGGTGTCGTGACACCGGGCCACCCGCACCGCTGCCTTCAGCAGCGCCGGATACAGCAGCTGGGTCGATTGCCAGACCCACCTGACATCGCCGGCTCGCTCCGCGGCCGCGACTGCCGCCGCCAGGTCTGGCACCTGATCCGGCGGGCCGTACGGTGTCCCGTCATCCCGGAGCCGGGCCAGCAGGCCGGCTGGGCCGCGGCCGGGAACCAGCGCTATCCGCACACTCAGATTGTGCTTGACAGTGCCGACAGCCAGGCGGGCGCGACCGAACACGATGTCGCCGCTGACGTGGCACGGCCGAGACTACGGCGCAGCGGCAGGTCCACCGTGTGGCAGGTCCGCCGTGTGGCGCCGGCCGCCGTGCCAGCCGTCTCACCGGCGGCCGGGCAGCTAGGCAAGCGGCAGACATCCGCCCCGCGGCCAGCGTCCGCCGTACGGCCTGCGCCACGATGGCGGCGGCTGGGAGTCGGCCCGCTCCCGTCAGCGCGAAGCCGAAGGTCCGCGCCGCGGCCTAGCCCCGCGGCCGTTTGCCCGACTCGCGGCCGACGGCACGGGCCGACCGACCGGGACGAGATGCCTGCCGAGACTGCCCGGCGGCACTCTGCCCGCCACCGGGCTGGCCACCACCGGGCTGGCCACCACCAGGCCGGCCACCACCAGGCCGGCGAGCGTCAGCCTGACCGGCACCGGACTGGCCCGCACCGGACTGGCCCGCACCGGACTGACGGCCGCCCGTCTGCACGACATCCGGCCGCTCAGGGTCGGCCCGCGCCCCGTCAGACCGCTCGGCACCAGACCGCTCAGAATCGGACCGCGCCTCGCCAGAAGGCTCCGCACATGACCGCTCAGAATCGGACCGCGCCCCGTCAGACCGCGCCGCACCAGGCCGCTCGGCACCAGACCGATCAGAATCGGACCGCGCCTCGCCAGAAGGCTCCGCACCAGGCCGCTCCGCACCCGGTGCGCTGGCTCCTGTCCGCCGGTCGGCTTCGGCGTCTGCACGGCGCGCAGCGAGTTCCTCGCGGCCTTCCGGCCGGCCAAGGCCAGGCTGGTACTGAGGCGGAACCCCCTGGTACCGCGGCCCGCCATAGCCAGGGCCCTGGGTGGGCGCCGCGTCATCACCGTCGCTGCCCGCGTACCCGGCCGAGTCCTCTGGCTGAGCCGCGGGCTGTCCTGGCCGCCGGAAGGGGATTACGCCCGGCTGTTCGGCATCGGCCGGCTGGAACGCTCCGGCCGGCTCGCCGTGCTGCCATGACCCGCTTGCCGGCCGGTCCTGGCCAGAGCTTTCCTCCGCTGCCTCAGGACGGCTGGCGCGGCGCGGCTGGCGAAGCGAACGAGCGCCGGGCTCCGCGGCCAGGACGGCGTCCGCGGGCGGCGCCGGGATCGCCCGAGCCGGGCTATCGGCCGACTCAGCCTGGCTGGTTACGGGGTGGCTGGCTTTGCCGTGGCTGGCTGCCGTGCCGCCGGTCGCCGTCCGGCCGACTCCGTCGGCCATCTGACCGCTGTCGCCCGCGTCAGCATCCTGCGGGCCGGCGTCCCCGGCGCCGACAGTGCCCACCTCACGGATGCCAGCCTCTCCGGCGTCGGCCTCAACGGTGCCGGACTCAACGGTGCCGACCGCAGCCCCGGCGGCCAACGGCGGCCCATACCAGGCGTCCTGCTCAGTGACTGGCCCAGCAGCCGGCCGTGGCGCCTGTGCCGGAACACTGACCGCGCCGTCAAACGCCCGGCCCTGCCCGGTCGCCGGAGTGCTCGACGCCGCCAGCCGCCAGTCCGGCCGCGCAGTTACCTCGGCATGCACCGGCCCGACGCAATCGTGACCAGCTAGCAGCGCCGCCAGCCGCTCGGCTTCATCCGCGCCTACGCCGAAGACCACCCTTGGCTGTCCCCACGGCTCCTCTAACGAGTAACCGACGTAACTCGACACCGGCGGGAGCGGATCTGTCCCCAGGCCGTGCATGACACGCCAGTGACCCCACGCCCGCTCCAATGCGAAGGCAGCCCGCTCAGCCCGCTGAACCAAATCCGGATCACGCATTGTGCGCACCTCCCCTCCAAAGCACCGCACACTTCCGCCCGCAGGCGGGAATCCCCCGGCACCGCCGGACGCAGGAAATGCTGCTGGTCACGGCGATGTAAGACGCGATCCCGCCGGCGCGGCACTCGGCTTGCGCCGACGGGTTTCCCCAGTATCGCGGCGACCAGGCATCAGGAGTGGCGATTACGAAAAGTTATTGAGAGACTACGAATAGTTAGTGACGCCAGCTAGCCAGGCAGCTGCTGATGTGACCTGAGATTCCCGAAACGGGCGCATCGGAGCCGGCCGGATGCTCCGTCACCCGCCTCGCCGCGACGAGCCGGACGGCGTCGTTGCGCGCAGCCCTCGCGTCGGCGTGGGGCTGACGAGCGCGGCTTGGCCAACTCGGCCGAGCCGCCGCCAACGGCAGTTGAGATTACCGGGAACCGCTGGCACCCAGGGGGCTGATCGCAGCCTCACCGCTGGGCTGAATAAAGCCCGTTCCCTGTCCTAAGAAGATCTTCGTGGCGCTCCCGGAGGCCCTGCCCGGGAGGCCGGATCGACCCCGGCTTCCATTGACCAATGCTCACCATCGCATCGAACGCGAAGCGCGCCCCCCGATGCGGTGTGCTGGCTGCCGGGGTCGACCCCCCCAAACTGCTCAGGCAAATGGCCGCCGACTGATCGCGCAGCAGAGCGCTCCAGTCTTTCCGGCACCGTGATGCCGGACCGCGGCCATGCCTCACTCCGAGCGCTGCTGCGGAATGCCCGCCAGAAGGGCACGGACCTCGGTCTCCCGGTATCGGCGGTGCCCGCCGAGGGTCCGGATCGACGTGAGTTTCCCGGCCTTTGCCCACCTGGTTACCGTTTTCGGGTCAACCCGAAACATAGTGGCAACTTCTGCGGGCGTAAGCAGCGGCTCAGCCTCTGGTGTACGTGCTGACATGTTGACGGCCTCTCCTCCTGGACCAGTACTGCGATCCGTACCTGCTTCTCTTGCTGTTCGCGGCTTCTCGCGAAGCCTGCCTCGGATGTCCTATATAGTCCGCTCAGACCATATTGCCATCACCAGCGGTAACGCGTCGACAACCGGGAGCAAAGATTCTTCGCGAGTCGCCACGACGCCCCCGTCCGCGACTTGTCACGCTGAGTGATTCTAGCGACACGCACCGTGGCAACGGCGGCGGATTCGGAAAAGTCATCCGCGCCTCCCATCGAACACTTAGCTTCGATTGCCGCCAGGTCCTGTGCCCGCCCTGCCGAGCTGCCGATCTCCTCCAAGTCGGCACCTTCGGGGCGCAGGTCAATACGTGAGACGACGCAGGCCCACGCGGGCGACTGCCGGTAATCCTCCCTCCCGCCATCCGGCGCTCATCACGAGATCCGGGCTGCCAACCGCCTGCCGCGGCGCCTTCGCCGACGCTGGTAGCAGATATCCCGATGCGCGCTAATCACGTTGTTTCCGTACAACGAGCCGGACTCTTGGGTTAATCCCCGTAGTGAGGGTAGATGATCTGATTCGAGATATTTGCCCGGAAGATTGCGCTCAGTCCCAGCGCCCCGTCGGCAGCCGCGCCTGACCGATGGGCTGGCCGACGCGAAACCAGCCGAAAGATCCGTCACTTGTTTGCGCATACGCACCACGACTAATCGTGACATGCCGGACCCGTGATGGAAAAGTCCTACCCGCGGGTAGGGCACACGTGAGTCTCCTTCGACCCGGGACGCAGATATAGGCTTGTTGGCGATCCCACGTCAACGATGACGCGGGCCGATCGCAGGAGCCCACCAGGTGACCACTGTCTTTGGCGCCGACCACGACGGGCCGGCCGGGCATGAGCAAGTTGTCTTCTGTCAGGACGCGCAGTCCGGGCTGCGCGCAATCATCGCCATCTACTCGACCGCGCTCGGGCCGGCGCTCGGCGGAACGCGGTTCTATCCCTACGCCAGCGAAGACGCGGCACTCGCCGACGTGCTGAACCTGTCCAGGGCGATGGCTTACAAGAATGCGCTCGCGGGCCTCGATCTCGGCGGCGGCAAGGCAGTCATCATCGGTGACCCGGACCGGCTGAAGTCCGAGCCCTTGCTGCGGGCCTACGGCCGCTTCGTCCAGTCGCTCAACGGCCGCTACATCACTGCCTGCGACATCGGTACCGACAGCGAGGACATGGACGTCGTCGCGCGCGAGTGCTCGTTTGTCACCGGCCGGACGGTGCCCAACGGCGGGGCGGGCGACTCGTCGGTGCTGACGGCGTTCGGCGTCTATCAGGGCATGCGGGCAGCTGCCGAGCACGTCTGGGGCGCCGCGAGCCTGGATGGCAGGACTGTCGGCATCGAGGGCGTCGGCAAAGTCGGCCACCGGCTTGTCGACCACCTGGTCTCCGATGGCGCCAGGGTCGTCATCTTCGACACCAGCGAGCCGGCGGTGGAGCGCGTGCGCGCCCAGCATCACGAGGTGGCTGTCGCGCCGAGCCGGGCGGACTTGCTGCGCAGGCCGCTTGACGTGTACTCACCCTGTGCTCTTGGCGGCGCGGTCGACGACGAGACGGCGGCAGCCCTCGGCGACCGGGGCGTTAAGATCATCTGCGGCGGGGCGAACAACCAGATGGCTCATCCAGGGGTCGAGAAAGTGCTGGCTGACCTGGGCATTGTGTACGCTCCGGATTACCTGGTGAACTCTGGCGGGGTGATCCAGGTCGCTGATGAACTGCACGGATTCAACTTCGACCGGGCCAAGGCGAGGGCGGCGCAGATCCTGGGCACCACGAGGGAGATCCTGGCTGCGGCAGACGCCGACGGAGTTCCGCCTGCCGTGGCGGCGGACCGCCTCGCTGAGCGGCGGATCGCCGAAGTGGGCCGGCTCCGGGGCATTTACCTCCGCGGCTGACAGGGCTGGCGCGGGTTCGCCACAATCATCGGAAGCGCTAGCCGCCCAAAGCAGGTACGGTTGTACCTGTACACGTAGAGGCGAGCGCGGCGCACTCCGGCTGGCGGGGCTGCGGCGGGTGAGCCTTGTGCGCACCTAGCCATGAGCACTTGCGTCATATCGGGTTAACGAAGAGTGCGGTGACCAGGGACCCGTGGGGTTCCGTACGTTAGAGGGGGTCGAGCCAATGGGGCGCGGCCGAGCCAAGGCCAAGCAGGTCAAGGTGGCACGCCAGCTGAAGTACAGCGGCGGCGGAACCGACCTTGACCGGCTGCGGGCTGAGCTGGGCGTCGACTCGGACCAGCGTGGTGCCAGCGGGGATTCCGCCTACGCGGACCTGGGTGACCGCTACTCCGCGGACGACGACTCTGATCACGCACCGGATGACGAGGACGAAGACTGGGAGTCCGGCGAAGACTACGGCGGCTACACCGCCGACGGACTCGTCCGCCAGTCCCGGTCATCTGAGGCATAGCAGTCAGCTAGGGATAACGCACGCGTAGCTCGGGATGACGCATGCTGGCGCGAGTTTGTGCCCGCGCTAGTGCTTAATCCGGATGCTGACCGGTAAGCCGGACTCTGCCGGTGCCTGCGGTGACCTCGCCGATGACCCATGCGGGCAGGCCGCGCTCAGTCAGCAGGCAGAGTGCGGCCTCGCGGTCGTCTTTGTCCACCACCGCGAGCATGCCCACGCCCATGTTGAAGACGCGGTCCATCTCCGCGGCGCCTACCCGGCCGCGTTCGGCCAGCAGCCGGAACACCGGCGCGGGCTGCCAGCTAGCCCGGTCGACCATGGCATCGGCATCCGGCGGCAGTACCCTCGCCAGGTTCGCGGCCAGGCCGCCGCCAGTGATATGGGCGAACGTCCGCACGGCGCAGCTGTCCGCGAGCGCCAGGCAGTCCTTGGCATAGATCCGGGTCGGCGTCAGCAGTTCCTCACCTAGCGTGCGGCCGAGCCCGGCTGGCTGGCTGTCCAGGTCAAGGGCTGCTCCGGCGGCGTCAACGATCGACCTGACCAGCGAGAATCCGTTGGCATGCAGGCCCGAGGAGGCCATTGCGATGATGGTGTCTCCGGCCCGGACCCGCTGCGGACCGAGGAGCCGGTCCGCCTCGACTACGCCGGTTGCTGCCCCTGCGAGGTCGAAATCGTCGGCACCGAAGTGGCCGGGGTGCTCGGCTGTCTCGCCGCCGACCAGGGCACAGCCGGCCGTCAGGCAGCCGTTGGCGATACCCGCCACGATGGTCGCGATCCGCTCCGGCTGGACCCGGCCGCACACCACGTAGTCGGTCATGAACAGCGGCTCCGCACCGCAGACCACGAGGTCATCGACGACCATGCCGACAAGGTCCAGGCCGATGCTGTCGTAGCGGCGCATCCGCTGGGCGATGACGACCTTGGTGCCAACCCCGTCTGTCGACGTCGCCAGCAGCGGACGGCGCATCCGGGCCAGCCTGGCAGCATCGAACAGCCCGGCAAACCCGCCGATGCCGCCGATCACCTCCGGGCCCGCGGTCCTGGTGACGGAGGCCTTCATCAGCTCCACCGCCCGATCGCCCGCGGCAATGTCGACGCCGGCCGAGGCGTAGCTGGCCGGCTGGCCGCTCACCGGCTGAGGCTGGCCGGTCACCTGATCCCCGCGGCCGGCGAGGCGGCCATCTCTAGCAGGTGCTTGCCCTTCTCCGCCTCGGCTACCGGCACCGGGTACTTGCCGTCGAAGCACGCCCGGCAGAGCCGGTTAGCCGGCAGCGCAGTGGCCTCGATGAGCCCGGCAAGTGAGACGAAGCCCAGCGAGTCAGCGCCGATCGACTCCCGGATCTCGTCGACGGTGAGATTGCCCGCCATCAGCTCGTGCTGACTGGGGAAGTCGATGCCGAAGAAGCATGGCCATGCCACCGGCGGGCTGGAGATCCGGACGTGGACCCCGGCCGCCCCGGCCTCGCGCAGCATTGCCACGATGGCGCGCTGCGTGCTGCCGCGGACGATCGAGTCGTCCACAACGACCAGCCGCTTGCCGGCGATTGCATCACGAAGCGGGTTGTACTTCAGCCGGATACCGCGTTCCCTGATCGTCTGGCTCGGCTGAATGAATGTCCGCCCCACGTAGGAGTTCTTGACCAGCCCCTGACCATACGGTATGCCGCTGGCCTGGGCGTATCCGATCGCAGCCGGCGTGCTCGACTCCGGGACGGGGATCACGAGATCGGCGTCCGCAGGGTACTCGACGGCCAGTCGCCGGCCTACCGCTACCCGCGTCGCCTGCACGCTGCGCCCGGCAATAGCGGTATCGGGCCTAGCGAGGTAGACATATTCGAACAGGCAGCCGGCTGGCTTCGCCGCAGCGAAGGTGTGCGACCGAACCCCGGCCCCGTCGATGGCCACCAGCTCGCCGGGTTCGATCTCCCGGACGAACGCGGCGCCGACAATGTCCAGCGCGGCGGTCTCGCTGGCTACGACCCAGCCCCGCGCCATCCTGCCGAGGACCAGCGGCCGGAAGCCCTGCGGGTCGCGCGCCGCATACAGGGTCTGCTCGTCCATGAAGACCAGCGAAAACGCGCCTCGGACCAGCGGCAGGACGGCAAGGGCCGCGGCTTCCACGCCCGGATGCCCGGCCCCGCTGGCACCGATCCCGGCGGCGGCGAACAGCGCGGTCAGCACGTCGGTGTCCGACGTCGCCCGCCCGGCGGGGGCAGCCGGCTGGTCGCCAAGCAGGCCGGCAAGCTCGAGGGTGTTGATCAGGTTGCCGTTGTGGCCGAGCGCAAGGCTCGCTGACGGAGTGGCCCTGAAGGTGGGCTGGGCGTTCTCCCAGACCGACGAACCGCTGGTCGAGTAGCGGCAGTGCGCCACCGCGACGTGCCCGCGCAGCGTGTTGAGCACCGACTCGTTGAACACCTGCGCGACCAGTCCCATGTCCTTGTACACGACAATCCGGGACCCATCGCTCACCGCGATCCCCGCGGACTCCTGGCCGCGGTGCTGCAGCGAGTACAGCCCGTAGTAAGCGAGTTTGGCTACGTCTTCGCCAGGCGACCAGACGCCGAATACCCCGCAAGCGTCCCGCGGTGGCCGGTCGGCTGGATCTGGATCATGTGACAACACGCCGTCGGGCTTAATCACTGGTCAATTCTATTGACTTCCGGCGGCTTCGGCGCCCGTATGGCAGCCCTCTCGTCACTCATCCGCGCGAACCGGCGGCTGGCCAGCGGTGGCGACCAGCGGCAGGTAAGCACTGAGGTCGGCTCGCTGGCCGCTTGCGCGCAGCCGGCCGGCTGCCACTGCGGCCGCCCACGGCAGTCGCCCCGCCGCCAGATCAAGCCAGGTCAGCGGATCGGTCTCGACCACATTCGGCGGCGTCCCGCGAGTGTGCCGGGGGCCCGGCAGGCACTGGATCGCGGCGAAGGGCGGCACGCGGACTTCCACCGTCCGGCCCGGCACCTTCTCGGCCAGCAGGCCCAGGCTATAGCGGACCGCGGCGCGCAGCGCCTCGCGCTGCGGCTCAGCCCCCGATGCCGTGGCGGCCAGGACTGCGCAGAGGCTTGCCGCGCCCAGCGCCCGCTCGGTCACCAGGCCGTTCCAGCCCGGCTGCCCGAGAGCCTCCCGCTGGCCGTTGACGGCTGCGAGCAGGCGACCGAGATCGGGACCGCGCACTGGCACGGCTAAGCAGGCTAGCCCATCGGGCCCGAGCGCCCGCTCGCCCGGGCGCTCGCCGGCGCCGACTGCCTGGGGTCGCCGCGGCTGCCGGGCCGCAACGGCCGCGCGAGCTCGAAGCCGTCACCTGCCAGGACCGGTGTGAATTTTGACAAAGACGAGCGAAATAGTCGGACAGCGACCTTCGCGGCTGCGCTGCGGCTGACTTTTTCTGGCTATCTACTCGCACCGGAGAACAGATAGAGGTATTCGTTCGGTATGCCCGGCCAGCGCCGATCTACCAGCCAGCGAGCCGCCGGCTCGAGGCTGGCCAGGCTGGGCGGGGTAGGCGTCGCGTTGCTGCTCGCCAGCGCGGCCGTGGCGATCTACCTGGTGGCACAACGTCCGGCCGCGCGCCATGAACCGTCGCTGCCCACGCGAGTGCTCAGCTTCCAGACCGTCGGGATGGTCGCTCAGGCCGCGCAGCCCGGCTCGGCCGCCGGCCAACTGCTGCAGCTCCTCGGCCCGCAGGGCGACCCGCAGTTCAGGCCGCTCGGGCCGGCCCAGGAGCAAGGCGGATCGCCGGAATGGACCGCGGACCTGATGGCCGGCGGCAGCTACATCTTCATCTACCTGCCGACCGGCCATTGCCTGGCCGCTACCGGATCGCCCGCCCGGCCCAAGCTGACGCTGGAGCACTGCGACTTGTCGGCTACCCAGCGCTGGCGGCGAACGAAGGCCCCGGTCCAGGTCCAGGGACATGACTTCTATCAGTACGCGAACGCGGGCGACGCCCGCTGCCTGACCGAGACGGGCGAACTTCCCGGATCGTCCTACGGTGCCGCGCTGCAGGGCTGCTCGCCGGGATCGCCAGCCGATCAGCTCATCGGATTCTGGTGGGCGTCGGTCTGATCTCGACCGGCGGCGGACCGGGATCCTGGGTCAGCCGAACAGGGCTGGCAGCGCGGCCCGGTGCGCCGTGGCGAGGTCGGCAAGCGGCACGGAGAACAGGCCGGTGAGTTCGAGCGCCGGACCGCCGGTTGTCCCGATGACCGCCGCACTCACCCCTGCGGCCGCGCAGGCCGAGACCAGGTCGGGCAGCGCGTCCGGCCACGCCGCCACAACCGCGCGGCCAGCTGATTCGCTGAACAGGAACACGGCAGCGTCGGCCGGCGGCTGTATCACGCAGCCGGTGCCGCCGGACAGGCAGGATTCCGCCAGCGCTAGCGCAAGGCCACCGTCGGACAGGTCGTGGGCAGCCAGCAGCAGGCCGCGCGCCGCCGCGACGGCCAGCAGCCCGGCGAGCGCTTTCTCGGCGTCAAGGTCGACGGCCGGCGGCCGCCCGCCCAGGTGGCCGTGCCGCAGCCAGGCCCACAGCGAACCGCCGAACTCGGGCCTGGTATCGCCGAGCAGCACGACGCTCGCGCCTGCAGCGGTGAAGCCGGACACCGTCCGGCACCGCACGTCGTCGTGCACGCCGAGCACGCCGACGACCGGCGTGGGCTGGATCGGCGTCCCGCCGGTCTGGTTGTAGAAGCTGACGTTGCCTCCGGTGACGGGTATGCCGAGTTGCTGGCAGCCGTCGGCAAGGCCGCGGACGGCCTCGGTGAACTGCCACATCACAGCCGGGTCCTCGGGTGAGCCGAAGTTCAGGCAGTTGGTGACCGCGAGGGGCCGGGCGCCGGTGACGGCAACGTTGCGGTAGGCCTCGGCCAGCGCCAGTTGCGTGCCGGCGTAGGGGTCGAGCTGGCAGTACCGTCCATTGCCGTCGGTCGCGAGGGCGACACCGAGCCCGGTTTCCGCATCGATCCGGACCAGCCCGGCGTCATGCGGCATCGCCAGCACCGTATCGCCGCGAACGTAATGGTCGTACTGCTCGGTGACCCAGGTCTTGTCGCCGCCCTCCGGCGATCCCAGCAGCAGCAGCAGGTCCGCACGCAGGTCGCGGCCGGCGGCCGGCAACGGCAGCCGGCCAGGGTCGGCCGCGAGCAGCTCGTCCTGAGTGGCGGGCCGGTGAGCCGGCCGGTCGTAGACCGGCCCGGAATCGGCGGCGCTGCCGGGCGGGATGTCGACCACCTGCACGCCCTGCCAGCTCATCTCGAGCCTGCCGGTATCGGTGACCTCGCCGATGACGGTTGCCTGCACATCCCATTTAGCGCAGATATCCATGAATGCGGGGACATGGCCCGGCTCGATGATCGCCATCATCCGCTCTTGCGATTCGCTCATGAGGATCTCGGCCGGACCTAGGGACGCGTCACGCAGCGGAACCGAGTCGAGCCTGACCCGCATCCCGGTACCGCCTCCCGCGGCCAGCTCGGTTGTCGCGCACGCCACGCCGGCCGCGCCGAGGTCCTGGATGCCGATAACGAGGCCGGTCCGGTACAGCTCCAGGCAGCATTCGACGAGCAGCTTCTCCATGAACGGGTCGCCGACCTGCACGCTGGGCCGTTTGGCGCCCTCACCTGTACCGCCGAACGATGCGCTGGCCAGCACCGAAGCGCCGCCGATGCCATCCGGACCGGTCCGCGAACCGAACAAGATCACCTGATTGCCGGGCCCCGTCGCGGCGGCCAGCTTGAGGTCTTCGTGTCGCAGCACGCCCACGCAGAGCGCGTTGACCAGCGGGTTACCCGCATAGCAGGGGTCGAACGCAAGCTCGCCGCCGATGTTTGGCAAACCCAGGCAGTTGCCGTAGAAGGAGATTCCGCTTACCACGCCCGGCAGTACCCGGCGGGTGTCCGGCGCGTCGGCCGGGCCAAAGCGGAGCGCGTCCATCACGGCCACCGGCCGTGCGCCCATCGCCAGGATGTCCCGGACGATGCCGCCGACGCCCGTGGCCGCACCCTGGAATGGCTCGACGTAGGACGGGTGATTGTGCGATTCGATCTTGAATGTGACCGCATAACCCTGGCCGATGTCGACCACGCCCGCGTTCTGGCCGATCCCGGCCAGCAGCACGTCCGTGGCGGGCGCCTTGTCGGCGAATTGCCGCAGGTGCTTGCGGGAGGACTTATAGGAACAGTGCTCGCTCCACATCACCGAGTAGATCGCCAGCTCGGCATCGGTCGGCCGCCGGCCGAGAAGGCGGGCGATGCGCGCGTACTCGTCTGCTGTCAGCCCGAGAGCAGCAAACGGCTGCGCCCGCTCCGGCGTCGCGGCGGCGTCAGCCACGGTGTCCTGCGCCGCCCGAGCACGGGGCGCGGCGGCAACGTCCTGACTCATCGGATCGCGACCGCCTGCAGCACCGAGGCGAAGAAGCCGATGCCATCGGCAGACGGGCCGGTCAGCTCGTCAATGGCGTGCTCGGGATGCGGCATCAGGCCGGCCACGTTGCCCGCCTCGCTGATGACGCCGGCGATATCCCGCTGCGAACCGTTCGGGTTGCCGCTGGCGTAGCGGGCTAGCACCTGGCCATTCGCCTCGATGCTGGCCAGCGTCTGCGGATCTGCCATGTAGGCGCCCTCGCCGCTCTTGAGGACGACCCGGATATGCTGACCTGCCCGGTACTGCCGGGTCCACGCCGAGGTGTCGTTCTCGATCCTTATCGTGACATCCCTCGTGACGAAGTGCAGGCCGGCGTTACGGGCGAGCGCTCCCGGCAGCAGGTGAGCCTCGCACAGGATCTGAAAGCCATTGCAGATGCCGAGGACCGGCAGCCCGCGCCCGGCAGCCTCGATGATCTGCCTCATGACCGGAGCGAACCTCGCGATGGCGCCGCAGCGCAGGTAGTCGCCGTAGGAGAAGCCGCCAGGCAGCACCACCCCATCGACGCCGTGCAGGCTGGCATCGTCGTGCCAGAGTTCGACCGGCTCCGCGCCTGCCCGCCGTACGGCGCGGCGCGCGTCACGATCATCCAGTGAACCCGGAAAAGTGACGACTCCGATCCGTGCCGTCATGGGCGTCCTGTCGGGCGGCGCATACTCGCAGGCTACCCGGTCAGCCGGCGTCCTTCAGCTGCGGCGCGGGCCGCACGGCCAGCGGGGCGTCGGTCCGCCATTCGATTCTCTTGTGCAGCGAGACAACGGTGCCCTGGCCGGGCCTGCTGCGCATGGTCACATCGTCGACGCAGGCCCGCATGATCGCCAGGCCGCGGCCCGACTCAGGCAGCTCGGCGATGGCACGCTCCCTGGCCAGCCGTCGTGCCCTGATGATCCGGCTGCGCAAGGTAGCCGGCGAGCTAGGTGCCGCGTGGGCTGGTGCGGTCTTGTTCCGTCGTAGCATGCCCACCGGCCGGACTGACCGCCGCAGGCCGGTCCGCCGGCGGCCGGCCTTGGCCGGGTCGAAGCCGCGGCCACTGTCCAGCACGTCGAGTACGCACCGCTTGCTGCCCACGTGCGCTACCAGTTCGTACCGGCGGCCTGCCCCCGCGTGCCGCAACACGTTCGTGCACGCCTCGGTCACGGCGAGCAGCAAGTCGTCGACGCAATCCTCGTCAATGCCCAGCCGGCTAAGAGTGTCCCCGAGAACCCGGCGCATTACCGGGACGCTTAGCGATTCCCTCGGGAACACCAGGCAGAACTCTACGTCTGCGGCTGGCTCCCCAGAATGGAACACCCGAGATCGCATCCGCTCCTCAGCCCCGTCGCGGCAACAGTCAGTTCACATTGTGGAGGCTTCCCCGGCTGAGCAGCAGTAATCATAAACTCAGGCGATCTCTGGACGAACAGTGCGGTACTGGCTGACGTCGCGTAGCGCTCACCCGGGGTGAACGGTGAATTCCTCGATAACGGGGTTAGCCAGCAACTCGGCGGCGAGCTCGCCGATCCGCTCGGCGCTGGCGGGCTCAGTGAGCTCGATCTCGAACCGCTTGCCCTGGCGCACGCCGGCGACCTGGCCGAATCCCAGCCGCCGGCAGGCACCGGCAATGGCCTCGCCCTGCGGGTCGTGGATCTCGGGCTTCAGCATCACGTCGACAACGAATCTGGGCACGTCCCGAACAGTACGCGAGCGACCGAACAGTACGCGAGCGGCAGTGCGGGGCAGGGGACAAGCGGAGTGCCAGATGGGTTCGCCGTCAGCGAATAGGGATCCGGCCTGCCGGGCAGTAGCCTGGAAGCAAGCCAGCGTGCCCCGATTTCGTGACATCCGTCACCATCGTCGCCGCATGATGGCGGCGCTCGGCCATGCGGAGCGCGACGATAGTACTGTTCGCACAGCCATGGACGGACGCAGCCATGGACGGACGACAGCCGACCGGGGTACGCCCAGGTTGGCCGTGAGCATGCAAGGAGTGGCACGTGGCCGTCAAAGATGCCGGACGCGCAGCCCGCCCAGGTGAGCGGGCACCAGCCAGCCGGGCGCCAGCCAGCCCAGGTGAGCGGGCACCAGCCAGCCGGGCGCCAGCGCAGGAGCCAGAACGACCAGAACGACGAGCGGATCCAGCTGAGCTGATCCAGCTCCTCACCCCCGAAGGGGAGCGCGTCGAGCACCCCGGCTACCCGCTCGAGATCTCCGCCGCTGAGGTCAAGGCGCTCTACCGCGACTTGGTCATCGTCCGCCGGATCGACTTCGAGGCGATCGCGCTGCAGCGCCAGGGCGAGCTCGGGATCTGGGCCTCGCTGCTCGGCCAGGAGGCTGCGCAGGTGGGTTCGGGGCGGGCCCTTGGCCCGCGCGACATGGCGTTCCCGACCTACCGTGAGCACGGCGTGGCCTGGTGCCGCGGCCTGGACCCGGTGAAGCTGCTGGAACTGTTCCGCGGCGTCAGTCACGGCGGCTGGGACCCGACCGAGCACAACTTCCATCTGTACACGATCGTCATCGGCAGCCAGACGCTGCATGCGACCGGATATGCCATGGGGATCCAGCGGGACGGCGCCGTCGGCGACGACGGCGAGGCGGTGATCGCCTACTTCGGCGACGGCGCGACCAGCCAGGGTGACGTGAACGAGGCCTTCATCTGGGCGTCGGTGAACAACGCGCCGATCGTCTTCTTCTGCCAGAACAACCAGTGGGCCATCTCCGAGCCATTGGAGCGGCAGACCCGGACCCCGCTATTCCAACGCGCTAACGGCTTCGGCTTCCCTGGCGTGCGAGTGGACGGCAACGACGTGCTGGCCTGTCTCGCGGTCACCCGCAAGGCGATGCAAGCCGCCAGGGAAGGCCAGGGTCCGACGCTGATCGAGGCATTCACCTATCGGATGGGCGCGCACACGACGACCGACGATCCGACCCGGTACCGGCTGTCAGCCGAGCTGGAGTCGTGGAAGCTGAAGGACCCGATCGAGCGCGTCAAGCAGTACCTCATCCGCACCGAGCAGGCGGAGATGAGCTTCTTCGACGAGGTCGAGGCCGAGGCGGCCGCAGTCGGGAGCCGGGTCCGTGCCGCCTGCCTGCAGATGCCTGACCCGGCACCGACGTCGATGTTCGACGACGTGCTGACCACGCAGACGACTCAGCTCGCGACCGAGCGCGCGGGCTTCGCCGCCTACCTTGACTCATTCGTGGCGCAAGAGCCGATCCTGGCGGAGGAGGGGCGATGACGACGCTGACCCTGTCCAGGGCGCTCAACGAAGGGCTGCGCAAAGCGCTGGAGGCCAACGCCAAGGCACTCATCATGGGCGAGGACGTCGGCAAGCTCGGCGGCGTGTTCCGGGTGACCGACGGGCTGCAGAAGGACTTCGGCGAGGCCAGGGTGATCGACACCCCGCTCGCCGAGTCCGGCATCATCGGCACCGCGATCGGCCTGGCCTTGCGCGGCTACCGGCCGATCTGCGAGATACAGTTCGACGGTTTCATCTTCCCGGCCTTCGACCAGATCGTCAGTCAGCTAGCCAAGATGCGGTACCGCTCACGGGGAGCGGTCAAGCTCCCGATCGTGGTCAGGGTTCCGTTCGGCGGCGGCATCGGCGCGGTCGAGCACCACAGCGAGTCACCTGAGGCACTATTCGCGCACACGCCCGGCCTCCGGGTGATCTCCTGCGGCGATCCGGCCGACGCGTACACGATGATCCAGCAGGCCGCCAGCAGCGACGACCCGGTGCTGTTCTTCGAGCCGAAGCGGCGTTACTGGGACAAGGCCGAGGTCGACACCGAAGGCGGCCTGGCCACCGCGCTGCCGATGGACACCGCGCGCGTCCTCGCCGAGGGCAGCGACCTGACGCTGCTGTGCTACGGCCCGATGGTGCGGACCTGCGCCGAGGCCGCCGTCGCCGCCGCGAGTGACGGCAGGTCACTGGAGGTCATCGACCTGCGTTCGCTGGCGCCGCTGGACGTCGAGACCATCTTTGCCTCGGTGCGCAAGACCGGCAGGTGCGTCGTCGTGCACGAGGCCGTAGTGACCGGCGGGCTCGGCGCCGAGATCGCGGCGCAGGTCACCCAGGAGTGCTTCTACAGCCTCGAGGCACCGGTGCTGCGCGTCGGCGCGTACACCACCCCGTACCCGCCATCCAGGCTGGAGGAGCATTACCTTCCGGACCTGGACCGGATCCTGGACGCCGTCGACCGCAGCTTCAGTTACTGAGAGGCCACCAATGTCAGATCTCAAGGAGTTCAAGCTCCCTGACGTCGGCGAAGGCCTTACCGAGGCCGACATCGTCAGGTGGCACGTGAAGCCCGGTGACACCGTCACCGTCAACCAGATCATCGTCGAGATCGAGACCGCCAAGGCGGTCGTCGAACTGCCGAGCCCCTATGCGGGGACGGTCGCCAGCCTGCTCGTCCCCGAAGGCCAGACCGCAGATGTCGGCACGCCCATCATCGCGGTGGACACCAGCCCGGATGGCGGTCAGGCGGCCGGCGCCCCGCCTGTGGCGGCCGGCGCCTCGCCTGTGGCGGCCGGCGCCCCGCCTGTGGCGGAGGCGCTGCAACCGGTCGCCGGGAGCGCGGACCTGATCCCGGCCGGGCCGGGGATGACAGCGTCCGAGCCGGGCATGACCGGCAGCCCCGCTCCCAAGGCGGAACGGCAGGCCGTGCTGGTTGGCTACGGCGTCAAGCTCGGCGCGGCGACGCGCCGGCCCCGGAAGGTAACCCCGGGTCAGGTCGGGCACGGCAACGAACGCCCGAGCGCCGCCGGCCCGGCACTGGCCAAGCCGCCGGTGCGCAAGATGGCCCGCGATCTCGGTGTTGACCTCGCTGGACTAATCGGGTCCGGGCCGAACGGCTCTATCACCAGGAACGACGTTCAGCAGGCCGCAGCACTGACCCTGGCTGAGCCCGTTCCCGCTCAAGGGCTGGTTAACGCGGCGCCCGCCAGGACGGCAGCGGCACGCGAGGAACGCATCCCGATCAGGGGCGTGCGCAAGCACACCGCTGCGGCGGTGGCTGCAAGCGCGTTCGCCGCACCGCACGTCACCGAGTTCCTGCAGATCGACATCACCGAGACGATGACGGCGACGGCGCGGCTCCGCGCGCTGCCGGAGTTCGCCGACCTCAGGGTCTCGCCGCTGCTGCTGGTCGCCCGCGCGGTCATCGTGGCGGCCGGCCGGCACCCGATGATCAACGCAAGCTGGGACGAGGCCGCGCAGGAGATCGTCGTCAAGCGCTACGTGAACCTGGGCATCGCCGCGGCGACCGACCGCGGCCTGGTCGTGCCGAACATCAAGGACGCGCATGCCCTCACGCTGCCAGAACTGGCCGGCGCGCTGGCGCGGCTGGCGGAGACGGCGCGAGCCGGCAAGGCAACCCCGGCGGACCTGGCCGGCGGCACCATCTCGATCACCAATGTCGGCGTATTCGGAGTCGACACCGGGACTCCGATCCTGCCCGCCGGCCAGGCGGCGATACTCGCGTTCGGTCAGGTAAAAGATGCTCCGTGGGTGGTCAACGGCGAACTGGCTGTGCGCAAGGTCTGCACGCTCGCTCTGTCCTTCGACCACCGGCTGGTCGACGGCGACCTAGGCTCGGCGGTGCTGCGTGATGTGGGCGCGATGCTGACCGACCCGCTGCGCATACTGGCCTGGTCGTGAGCCGCGCACTGCTGACAGCCCAACGCCCGGTAAGCCGGCCGCCCGAACCCGCCGTTCAAGCCCGCCGTTCAAGCCAGGGAAGGAGCGCGAGCCCTCGATGATCAGGCACGTGGTCATGTTCAGCTGGGACGATGAGATGACCGGAGAGCTGGAACAGCAGTTCACCGAGGAGCTGACCGCGCTTGCGTCCAGGCTGACCGGGCTGCGCTCCTACCACGCTGGGCCGGACGCCGGGATCGTCGAGGGAAACTTCGACTACGCCGTCGTCGCCGACTTCGACGATGCCGAGTCGTATCTCGCCTACCGCGACAACGCCGAGCACCAGGACATCATCCGCAGGCTGAGCAGGCCGCACGTCAAGAGCCGGGCGGCGGTTCAGTACGAGATCTGACCAGCCGGTCGCAGCAGGCATCCATCCCGCGATGGCCGCCCGTCGCGGCGGCCAGTTCCCGTCCACTGCGGCGCGCCAGGTGCCCGTAGTTCCTGAGGTGCCCGTAGTTCCTGAGGTGCCCGTGGTTCCTGAGGTGCTAACTCTCGCCCCCAGTTCCGATCAGAAAGCCTCCTCGGGCACGTCCATCGGGTCGAGCGAGGTTGCTTCGACGATCTCCCGCTCGGCTGCGAGACGAGGCAGGACGGTCGCGGCGAAGAACCCTGCTGCGGCGAGCTTTCCCTGGTAAAAGGCCTTTTCGCTAGCGGCAAGCGGCTGCGGGCCGAGGCCGCCTTCATCGAGCTTGGCCAGCGCGACCTCGGCCTGCCGGCCAAGCAGCCAGCCGATGAGCAGATCGCCGAGCGCAAGCAGGAGCCGGGTGGTGTTGAGTCCGACACGGTAGATCTCGGCCGGCTGCCCAAGGCTGCTGCCCAGGTAGCCGTTCATCGCTGAGATCATCGCCTCGACGTTGTCGGCCGCCCTGGCGACGGCGGCGCGCTCCTTCTTCAGCCGGCCATTGCCGCCGTCGGCTCCGGCGAACTCGCGAATCTGGCCGAGCAGGCCGGTGAGCGCAGCGCCCTGATTGCGGACGATCTTGCGGAAGTACAGGTCCATGCCCTGGATCGCGGTGGTGCCCTCGTACAGGCTGTCGATCTTGGAGTCCCTGATGTACTGCTCGATCGGGTAGTCCTGCAGGTAGCCCGACCCGCCCAGGGTCTGGAGCGACTGGGCAAGCTGCTCGTAACCGCGCTCCGAGCCGATGCCCTTGACGATGGGCAGCAGCAGGTCATTTAGCTCGGCGGCCGCGTGATCCGGCTGGCCACTGGCAGCAGCCAGCTGGATCGCATCCTGCTGACTGGCGGTGTAGAGGACGAGGGCGCGCATGCCCTCGGCGTAGGACTTCTGCAGCAGCAGGCTGCGCCGGACATCCGGGTGCTTCATGATCGTGACGCGCGGTGCCGTCTTGTCCAGCAACTGGGTCAGGTCGGCGCCCTGGACGCGGGTCTTGGCGTACTCGAGCGCATTCAGGTAGCCGGTGGACAGCGCTGCGATCGCCTTCGTACCGACCATCATCCGGGCGAACTCGATGATCATGAACATCTGCCGGATTCCGTCGTGCACGTCGCCGATCAGCGTGGCGATGGCCGGGTGCTGCGCGCCGAAAGTCAGCTCACAGGTCGTGGACGCCTTGAGGCCCATCTTGTGCTCGACGTTGGTCGCGTACACGCCGTTGCGCTCGCCGAGCGAGCCGTCCGGGTTAACCAGGAACTTGGGAACCAGGAACATGGACAGCCCTTTGGTGCCTGGGCCTGCGCCCTCCGGCCTGGCCAGCACGATGTGCAGGATGTTCTCGGCAAGGTCGTGCTCGCCGCTAGTGATGAACCGCTTGACGCCCTCGATGTGCCAGGTCCCGTCAGGCTGCTGGACGGCTTTGGTCCGGCCTGCGCCGACGTCCGAGCCGGCATCTGGCTCGGTGAGCACCATGGTGTATCCCCACCGGCCCTCGAGCGCTTGCTCGGCGACCTTCTGCTGGGCCGGCGTGCCGAGCAGCCAGAGCACACGGGAGAACGCGCCGAGGCTCGCGTACATCCAGATCGCGGGGTTGGCCCCGAGCACGAGTTCGGCGATGGACCAGGCCAGAGATCGCGGCACAGTGGTGCCGCCGAGCTCGGGCGGGACCTCGAGCCGGAACCACTCGGCGTCGATGAAGGCGTTGTAGGACTTCTTGAACGATTCGGGCATCGTCACCGAATGCGTGGCCGGGTCGAATACCGGCGGGTTCCGGTCCGCGTCGGTGAACGATTCGGCGAGCGGGCCTTCGGCCAGCCGCTTGACTTCGTCCAGGATGCCGCGCGCGGTCTCCTCGTCGACATCACCGAACGGGCCCGTGCCGAACAAGTCCTGGCGCCTCAGTACCTCGAAGAGGTTGAACTCGATGTCTCTGAGGTTGCTCCTGAAATGTCCCATTCGGCCACCCTCCGTAGTCCACCTGCGAGCAGGCTACTCATGAGTAACTTACTCAATAGTACAGAAGGACGCGGCATATGTCAGCCGTTCGACTCGCACGGTACGCCGGAAGTGTCCGTATTTGCTGGCTGCCTGCCAGTGCCGCCGGTCGGCACTAGCGCGCCCGGGCAGCCCGGCTACCCCGCCGGGCGCTGACAGCGGCGATCATCGAGAGTCGGCCGGCCACCGCCAGGTACCCGCCGAGCACGGCACCACCGTGGTATCCGGCGAAGCCGCGCGCCCGCAGGCACAGCCCTGCCAGGGCGGTCGCGCCGCCGCTGCGACCACGATGGCAGCCGTCGCGACGCCAGCGGCCCGGACGGCAAGCCGGACAGCAGGTCCGCGCGGCCGCAGCCGCCGCATGGCCAGGATCGGCCCAGCGCATGCCGCTGCCGCCGCGCCGAATCCGAGCAGCGTGACGCCGAGGAAGGCGCCGGGGCTCACGCCACCCGGCCCGCCCAGCAGCCGGACAGTCGCGCCGCAGCCCTAGCTCAAAACCGAATCGCATTCTAGACTGCGGGCGAACCCAGCCGGAGCGGACGAGGTGGATCGATGACACTGGCTCTCACCGAAGATCACGCTCAGCTCGCCGAGTCTGTCCGCTCCTGGTCGGCACGCACCTGCCCGCCATCGGCGGTGCGGGCGGCTGCCGACGGCGACGACAGCGGCGATGCCTTCTACCGCGGCACCATCCGCCCGGGCCTTGCCGAACTTGGCGTCCTCGGCCTGCACCTGCCGGACGCCGACGGCGGCCAGGGAGCCGGGCTGGCCGAGCTTGCCATTGCGGTGGAGGAACTCGGCCGCGCGCTGGTCCCTGGTGCCGCCGTGCCGACCGTGCTGGCGGCCGCAGTGCTAGCCTCGGCCGGCCTGTCCGGCAAGATCGTGGCCTCCCTCGCTCAAGGGCACGGGAACGGGGCTGTCGCACTGACCGCCGACATCCGGGCCCATGCAGGCCAGGGCAAGGACCTCATCCTTACCGGCAGTGCTGACTACGTGCTCGGCGCTCCGGGCGCGGACCTGGTGATCTTGCCTGCTCAGGCGGAAGCCGGGCTGGTCTGGGTTGCCGTGGACGCTAGCAGCCTGGACATTTCCGCGGTCGAGAGCCTCGACCTGACCCGCCGGCTTGGCCGAGTGACTGCTAGCGACGTCGCGGTCCCGGCGGACCGTCAGCTAACCGGGCTCCCGGCCGGGATGGTGGCCGACCTGGCGGCAGTTATCTTCTGCGCAGAAGCCATCGGCATCGCCGGGTGGGCCGTCACCACCGCGGCCGACTACGCCAAGCTGCGGCACCAGTTCGGCCGTCCGATCGGCCAGTTCCAGGCAGTCAAGCACCGGTGCGCCCGGATGCTGGTAGCGGCGGAGCAGGCGGCGGCGCTCGTCTGGGATGCGGCCCGGGCGATGGATGACGACTCCGCAGCGGCTGACCTGACACATGTGCCTGAAAACACCGGACGCGAGTTCGCGGTCGCCGCGGCGGCCTCGCTGGCCGCTGACGCCGCGGTGTCCTGCGTGCACGAATGCATCCAGGTACTCGGCGGCATCGGCTACACCTGGGAGCACGACGCGCACCTGTTCTACCGCCGGGCGATGACACTGCGCTCGCTGCTCGACGCGGCCTGCCCGGCAGAAGCCAGCTGGCGACAGCGCACGGCGGCCCTCGCGCTCGACGGTCACCGCCGCCGGGTGCGGCTGGAGCTACCCGGCGGCGAGGACGACCTCCGCTCCTCGATCAGGTCTGAGCTAGCCGAGATCGGCAAGCTAACCGGGGCCGAGCAGACTGCCGCGCTCGCCGCCGGCCGCTGGGTGATGCCGCACATGCCGAAGCCATGGGGCCGCGGGGCGGGCGCACTCGAGCAACTGGTCATCGACGAGGAACTGCGGGCGGCGGGAATCCGCGTTCCCGGCCTGGTGATTGGCGCCTGGGTCGTGCCCGCGCTGATCCAGTACGGCACGGCGCAGCAGCAGCAGCGGTTCCTGCCGGCGACGCTGCGCGCGGACTACCTGTGGTGCCAGCTGTTCAGCGAGCCAGGAGCCGGCTCAGACCTAGCCGGGCTGACCACCAGGGCGGACCGGGTCGACGGCGGCTGGAAGATCACCGGGCAGAAGATCTGGACGTCGCTCGCCCGGCAAGCGGCGTGGGCCATCTGCATCGCGCGCACTGATCCGGCGCAGCCGCGTCATGACGGCATCAGCTACTTCCTGGTGGACATGCACTCACCGGGGATCGAGGTGCGGCCGCTGCGCGAGATCAGCGGTGAATCGTTCTTCAACCAGGTCTTCCTGGACGGCGTGTTCGTCCCGGACGACTGTCTCGTCGGCGAGGTGAACAAGGGCTGGCAGATCGCCCGCACCACGCTGGCCAATGAGCGGGTGTCGCTGTCGCGGTCATGGACGTTCGGCTCCGGTGTGCCGGAGCTATTGCAGGTGGCGCGGGTCGCCGCAGGGCCAGGCCGGCTGGCCGAGGTGGGCGAGCTCGTCGCCGTCGGACAGTCGATCGAACTGCTCGGCGTGCGGGCGGCAGTGAAGCAGCTATCCGGCACCGAGCCCGGCGCGACGGGCAGCGTCCGCAAACTGCTGACCATGCGGCACGCTCAGCAGGTCGCGGAATTGTGCTGGGAGCTATCCGGCCCGGCCGGGGCGCTCGGGAGCCGTCACGGCGGCGGGCCGCTGACCGCTGGCGGCGAGCCCGATGGCGCGCACTGGGCTCGCCAGGTGCTGATCACGCGTGCGTTCACGATCGGCGGCGGCACCACCGACGTTCAGCTCAACATCATCGGCGAGCGGATGCTCGGACTGCCGCGTGACCCGGACCCGCCGGCGGCTGGCGGCTGAGCACCCGACGCCGTCGGCGTACCTCACGTGATCGGCGCACCCGACGTTGTCAGGTGCAACTCGCGCCGCCGGACGGTCAGCCCTGCGGCGCCGCTCCGGGAACCTCGTCGTCGGGAGCGGAAAAGAAGCTGGTCGTGTCGTCCACGGACGGCATCGCGCCGGGATCGCCCGACGGCGCATCGGCCGGTCCGGGTCCAGCCGACGAGCCGCCAGGGAAATCGGGCTGTGCTTGCGCGCCCGAGCCGGCCTGCGGCGGATCGGCAATGTTCAGCCCGTGCTGACTCTCGTGCGCGGAGATGTCGCTGATCAGCTGATCGACCCGGGCCTGGCCGTCAGCGGTCCCGCGCCCGGTGCGCTCGGCGTATACCAAGGCGCCTAGCTGGCGCAGCATGATGTCGCCGCGGCGGCCGGCCTGAGCCTGGTCGAGCCTCGCCTTCCCGTCTTGCGCTGCCTCCTGCGCTTGCTGTGCTAGCTGCGTCGCCTGCGCCCTAACCCTGTCCATAAGTCCCATGTGCCGCCTCCGCGGACTCACCGCTCACCTCGGCTTAGCTAGCCGATGCGGTCTATTCCATGAAGAGTGCCCGCATTCCTCGTCCGGGGCAACCATGCCGGGCGGCGCGCTGCATCTTTGTGCCGTCCGCACGGTTCACGTCATGGGACCGGCCGGGCTCTTCATGGGACCGGCCGGGCTCTTCATGCGACCAGCCGCGCGCTTCATGCGACCAGCCGCGCGCTTCATGCGACCGGCCAGGCTCTTCATGCGACAGCACCGTTGCCGCGTCCGCTATGCCTGATCTGTGGTCAACGACCGCATGAAACGTCCGGGCTGCCTAGTGCTGCGTTACGCCCGGGCGATAGCGAGTTCGGAGACCACGGTCCGCGCTATCGCCTGAGCGTCGGAGATGACCGTGACGAGGCGGCAGCCGTTCTCCCGGTACAACCGCCCGGTCGTGCCATCGGTCGCGTGCACGGCCACCGGCTTGCCCGCCGCCGCGCAGTCCGCCCAGATCTTCTCAAGCGCCGGGCGCAGCACCGGGTCATACGGGTCGAGCGTGCAGCCCAGTGAGTAGGACAGATCACGCGGGCCAACATAGATCCCGTCCACGCCGGCCTGCCGCAGCGTCGCCGGCAGCTCAGCCATGGCTTGCCGCGACTCGACCATTACGAGGCACAGCGGAGCCGTCAGGCTGGCCATGACTCCGCCGGCGGACCGGTAGCCGTCCGGCGGGTAACGACACGCGCCCGCCACTGCCGCTGCCTGCTCAGCCGATTCCACGTTCGGAACGATGACACCGTCACAGCCGAGGTCCAGCGCCCGGCCGATATCCGCGGGGTGCGCATTCCTGGCCCGGCCGAGCGGGGTCGCGCCGGCCAGCCGGATCGCAGTGGTCAGGGCCGGCAGGTCATGCTCGGTTGCCGTGCCGTGCTGCAGGTCGATGATGACGTAGTCGAGCCCGCGGGCAAGTATGCCGACACTAGCCGGATTGGGCGCCGCCGCCCATCCACCGAATACCGTCTCGCCGGCCCGGACCCGGTCACAGAAGGAGAGTTGAGTCACCCGGCTAGCCAAGCACATCGCCGCCTGGCTAGCACCCCCAGGTCCTGCCGCCGGTGCTACCGATAACCTGACCCGCCGCTCCGTACTCCACCGAGCGCATCACCGACAGTCGGCCGGGGATCGCGTAGGCAACGAGCCAGTCGCCGGCCACCTCGACTGCCGTGAACCTCGCCGTGCTGCCGTCGGAATACCTCAGCACCACGGCGCGAACGCCGGATGCCACAGCGAACAGCCCAGACGTCGGACCGTGAGGAACGGCGTTACCAAGCGGGCCGCAGCTCATCGCAGCGAGGACCTTACCAGCAGGCACCAGCTCCGGGTTGGTCACCGAGTCGAAGCAGACGCTGCCGTCGGGGTTCAGATAGCAATAACCCCACGGACCGATCTCAGCCTGGTAGCGCCATGAGATGCGGCCGGTGCGGCCGGCGCCGATCAGCTTGGTCACCCGCCGTGGCGGTACCTGGCCGGGCCGCCACCAGCTGTCGAGATTGACCCCGGCGAAAGGCACGGAATGCGCGAGCTCGCTGGCGCCGGCGTAGGCCACTGCGCGCACAATCCGGACAGCCGGCGGGAGCGCCACGGCAACCCAGCGGTGCCCGTTCCAGCTCACCGGCGTCAGGCTCACCGACTGGCCGCCCGCCAGCAAGATGTCCAGGCGCGTCACGCGGTCGATGACGGTCCCGGCGACCAGCACGTCGGACCTGCTTGCGGGGTCGTCCTGGGTGTTGAGGATGGCCGGCCAGCCAACCGCGAGCGGCGAAGTGCTCCTGAGTATCCCCGGCATCCCGTGCGGAACCATCGTCGGGTCGCCGGGTGGTCCGGACAACTGGACCGACCAGCGGTGCCCGTCGGTCACGCCAGCGGCGATCACGCCCGCCCGAGCGAGCGGTCGGAGGTGGCGGACTGTCACCTTGTAATGCGGCCGCGCCGCCGGCGCGGGCCGGTGTCCCTGCAGGATGCCGGGAAGCAGGACTGCACCAGCGGCGATCACCGCAAGTCCGGCAGCCGCCGAGATCCGGCGCCGCATCCGCATCGCCTTGCCCTGCCGCAATGCCCCTGTCACCGGCGCCGGCCCCGGCTCGATGCCGCCCAGTGAGCTGATGAGCCGGGCTCTCAGGTCGCGGTCGTCCTGGATGCTCATGCCGGTCCTCCTTCTAGCAGTACCGGACTAGTACGCAGCTTTGCCAGCGCCCGCGATGCCTGGCTCTTCACGTTGCCAACCGAGCAACCCAGCACGGTGGCCGTCTCGGCTTCCGAGAGATCCAGCCAGTACCTCAGCACGACCGCGGCCCGCTGACCGTAGGGCAGCTCCAGCAGCGCGGAGATCAGCGCGTCCCGGTCCTGCGGCTGATCGGTGCCATCGGTCGCCGAGATGAGATCCGGCACAGCATCAGTCAGCACTTCGCCGACCCGGACCTTGCGGAACCGGTTGCGGTTCGCGTTCACCACAATCCGCCGCAGGTAGGCGTCCGGGTTGTCGGCCCGGCGTACCCGAGACCATGACGCGTACGCCTTGGCGAACGCTGTCTGCGCCAGGTCCTCGGCTAGCTGCGGGTCCCCGGTCAGGCCATAGCCCAGCCGCACCAGCTGAGACCAGCGGCCATGCATGAAGTCGCTGAATTCGGCGTCGGCTGCGGCGTCCATGGGCACCCCTTTCGTCTGCTCAGACCACGGCCGAGGGCCGAACCGTTGCATCTGCGCGGCAAACCGGCCGGCCACTCGAAGCCCGGCCAGCGACGGGCCGCTGGTGAATTCCTAGCGGATCTGGGTAGCGCGGTAAATGGCCTGCACCGTGCTGTCGCCCCGGATGGCGGTGCCCATCGACCGGAGAGCCCACCTGACCAGCCGCCCGAGCCGGAACCAAGCGCGACCCACCAAGCCGGCGCCTGCACAGCGGCACGTGCAGCACGTCTGCTCAGGCACCACCGGTGACGGCCAGTGCCGCGACCGCGACGGCGATCGACAGCGGGACGGCGAGCCCGCCAAGCCGGCTGGCTCGGGCCAGCGACGGGCGGGCGCCAGCATCCCGCGCTGACCGAAGCCACAGCAGCCATGCCAGCGAACCGGTCACGCACAGGTTCGGCCCGAGATTAAGGCCGATCAGCAGCTCCAGCGGATGACTGGGCGTCCTCGCCGCGAGCATGCTGGCGGCCGGCAGGTTGTTCACCGCCGCCGTGGCCGCGGCGGCGAACGCTGCCGTGGCCCACCCGGACAGGTGTGACAGCAACTCTGCCGGGCCGGACCAGGCCCGCCCGAGGGTGCCTAGCGCCACCGCGGCGCCGAACAGCCCGGCCAGCACAGGTACTCCGAGCACTCGCCAGATCCGGCCGGAGGTCACCCGGCCGCCGCGACCCATCCGTACCCCGGTGGCCAGTACCCCGACGGCGAAGACCGGCAGCGCAGCGGACCGGCTGACGATCACCAGTACGGTCGCCGCCACGATCGCTGCCAGGCCGACTCCGAGCACCGGCCGGGATAGCTGGCCGGGCTCAGCCGCAACCGGCCGGAGCGAGCGCCGCTCCCCGACAGCGACCACAGCCCCCGTCACGAGTACCGCGCCCAGCCATGGCAGCCACATCCGTGCCGCGAACTCCGCACCGGTCAGCTTCAGGTGGCCCAGCACGATCAGGTTGGTCAGGTTGGACCCCGGCAGCAGCAGCGAGCCGGCATTGGACAGCAGCAGGCATCCGTAGAGGAAGGCCGGCTCGCCTTCCCCGCGGCTGCGGGCGGTGTGCACGAGGACCGGTGTAAGGAAGGCAACTGAGGTGTCCAGGTTCAGCGTTGCCGTAACAACGCTGACGAGCAGAACAGAGCCCGCGAACAGCAGCCAGCCGCTATGCGTGGCGGTGGCCAGGCGCGCCCCGGCGGCGGCGAAGAGGCCGTCTTCGTCGGCCACGAGCCCGATCAGCAGCAGCCCGGCGACGAGCACGAACGGCGACCAGTCCTGCGCGGCTGCCGCTGCCGCATCGGATGGCCTGACGGCGACAGCCGCCGCAAGCCCGGCCAGCCCGGCTGCGGCCAGCAGCCAATCCGGCCGTATCGCCTGACGGCCGGCCAGCACGCTGGCCTAGGCCAGTCCGGTCGCTCGCTCGCGAGCAGACTCGATCCGCCGCAGCGTCTCGGTCCGGCCGAGTACTGCCATGGACTCGAACAGCGGCAGCCCGACCGCGCGGCCGGTCACTGCCACGCGAACCGGAGCCTGGGCTTTGCCCAGCGAGAGCCCGTAGGTGGCACCGACCGCCTCGAGTCGTTCGCGGAGTGAGTCCGCTTGCCAGGGCACGCCTTCGTAAGCCGCTGCAACCTCAGCCAGCAACTCCGCGGCGGGCTCCCGCATGGCCTTGGCCCAGGCTGCCTCGTCGTAGACGGGGTCACGCAGGAAGGCGAAATCCACCATCGCCACTACTTCGGCGAGCAGCGACACCCTGGTCTGCGCCAGGGGAGCAAGTTCGGCGAATACCTCCGGGTCGAACCGTTCGGCCGGCCACGGCGCGGCTGACGGGCGCAGCCACGGCTGGCACGCGGCGATGAACTCCTCAGCCGGCAGCGCCCGGATGTACTCGCCGTTGAACGCGCGCAGCTTCTTGACGTCGAAGAAGGCCGGAGAAGGATTCACGTCCTCGAGCCGGAACTCGGCCACCATCTCGGCCCACGGCACGATCTCCCGGTCGCCTCTGGGCGCCCAGCCGAGCAGCATCAGGTAGTTGCGCATGGCCTCGGCGAGGTATCCCTCGTCCCTGAAGCCTTCCAGCGAGACCTTGTCCCGCCGCTTGGACAGTTTCTGCCGCTTCTCGTTCACGATGATCGACAGGTGCCCCCAGGCCGGAGGCTGATGGCCGAGCGCCTCCCACAGCAGTTGCTGCTTCGGCGTGTTCGACAGATGCTCCTCGCTGCGCAGCACGTGGGTGATCCCCTGCTCCATGTCGTCGACGACGTTGGCCAGCAGGAACAAGACCGAGCCATCGCCTCTGGCCAGCACGAAGTCCTCGATCGCCGCGTTCTCGAACAGGGTCTTGCCGCGGACCGCGTCATCGATCACCGTCGCGCCCTCGTCCGGGGCGCGGAACCGCAGCGCCCTGCCCTCGCCCTGGCCGAGGCCGCGATCCCGGCAGAAGCCGTCATAACCGCGGTGCTGATCGCCGGTCCTGGCGATCACGTCCGCGCGGGTGCAGTCGCAGTAGTAAGCGCGGCCCTGGGCATAGAGCCGCTGCGCGGCTTCGGTGTGCTTGGCGAGGTTGGCGGACTGGAAGACCGGACCCTCGTACTGACTCTCGTCGATGCCGAGCCAGGCCATCGCGCTGATGATGCCGTCGGTCCACTCCGGCCGGTTCCTGGCCGCGTCGGTGTCCTCGATCCGGAGTACCAGGGTCCCACCGTTGTGCAGGGCAAAAGCCCAGTTGAATAGGACAGACCGGGCGCTTCCCACATGGAACATGCCGGTAGGCGACGGCGCGAAGCGCACCCTGATCGCAGAACCCGAGCTAGTCACGGCAGCCGAGTCTAGCCGAGCCGCCTCCGCCGCCCGCCCCTGCAAGGAGCGCAAGCATGATGAGTGGCGCCCCGCACAACGCGGCCATCGCCCAGCTCAGCCCGAGTCGCTGTGCCGCCGCGCCGACAGCCAGCGGGCCAAGCCCGCCAGCCAGCCCGGCGGCGCTGGACAGCGACACCGCCAGGCCGCTCCGGCCGGGCAGGCTGCCGAACAATTCGGCCTTGAGCACCGGATACCACGGTGCGGTCGCCACGGTCAGCGCCGCGAGCAGCAGCAGCTTGGCCCCAAGGCCGCCGATCAGCAGGAACGCGGGGAGCAGGCCAAGGGTCAGCCACACGCTGACCCGCAGTACCCGCCGGCCGTCGACCCGCGCCAGCAACCGGATCAGGATGGCGTCGCCGGCCAGGCCAGCGCATAGCCGGATGCCGACGCCGAGCGCCGCCACCGGCGGGGCAGCGTGTGCCGTCGCAACCAGGTACAGCGCCAGGAACCCGGTGAATACGTCCAGCAGCAGGTCCGAAACTTCGAGCAGCAAGAGCCAGCGCAGCGCTCCCGACTCGCGGACAAGGCGGGCAGCTAGCCGCCAGCCCGGCCAACTGGCCTGACTCTCAGGCGGAACGCGGTGGTTGACCGGACAAGAGTCCCCGGCCGGATCGCCCGTTCCCGCCACCGCGAGCCAGGCCAGCGCCGAGCAGGCCGCGCACGCGATCATTGCCAGCCGCCAGCTACCACCATCAGCGAGCACACCGACGACGAGCACCGGGCCGGCCACAGCGCCTGCGGAGCCCGCCAGGGTCCAGCGAGCCATCTGCCCGGCTTGGCGGCCAGCCGCCGAATCCATCAGCACGGACTGGCTCAGGCTGACGAAGGCGCCCGAAGCCGGGAAGAAGATCGTCAGGGCGACCAGCAGCACCGCGAACGACGGGGCGAACCCGGCAGCGAGCACCGACCCGATGAAAACCAAGCCGCCGACCAGGATGAAGCGCCGACGCCGGCTGCCGGTCCCGCTGAACACCCCGACCGGCAGCTCCAGAATGCTTCCGGCAACCATCGGCACCGCCGAAAGAAGGCCGATCTGCAGGTAGCTGAGCGAAAGGTCATGCTTGATCAGTGGCAGCGCCGCGCTCTTGGTGCCGTCGAAAAGTTCATCGGCGAATTCGACCGCCAGCGCCGCAAGCAACGCGCTGGTGGCGGACCGTGCTGGCCGCCGCGGTGCCGACCGCCGCGGCGCCGGCCACTTCTGCGCTGGCCCCGACTGGGTGCTCGCGGCCGGGTGCTCCTTCGCGGGCGGGCGGCGCTTCGGGCGCGCGAACTGCATGTTTGTCCTCCCTCGTCGTCTGCTGATGCTCGGACAGACGAAGGAGGCGGCGCGCGCGCCGCTAGCTCAGGTCACAGTCAAAGAAAACCCACGGCAGTGATGCTATCCCCGTCGCAGCCGCTGCGACACTAACCACAGCGCTAGCGCGAGCGCGCGGTCGCAAGAACCGCGGCAGGCGGCCTGTGCTGTGGTTCGGCCTGTGCTGTGGTTCGCGGCCGGCGAGGTCGGGCGGCGTAGTGCCCGTTCCCGGCGTGAACGTGATACCTGACTCTCGCGCGGCCGCGGATTCAGCTGCCGGCCGGCAGCTCCGCCGCGGCAGGTGCGCTCGCGATCTGCGCCTTGAGCGCCGCTAGCTGAGCGTCCACGTTGGCATTGCCGCTTGCCTGGTCAAGCTCGCGCTGGATGTCATCGGTATCGCCGCCGACGTCCTCGAGGACGCCAGACTGCAGCAGCTCGTCGGTAGCGGCCGCCCTGGCTTGCATGTTCGCGATCTTGTCCTGGGCCCGCTGGAGCGCCGCGCCGGAGTCGCTGAAGCTCTTGGAGATGCCCGTCGCCTGCTCATTCACCGACGTCATCGCGGACGCTGCGGTGTACTGGGCCTTCATGACCTCCTTCTTGGCGCGGAAGTCGTTGACCCGCTGCTGGAGCGTGCTGAGGGTCTGCTCCATCTTCTGCTCTTCCTCGGTCAGCTGCTGGCGCTGAGGCTCCATCTCGTCGACCTGCTGCTGCGCCGTGGCCTTACGGGCCAGCGCTTCGCGCGCCAGGTCCTCGCGGCCTTGCGACAGCGCGGCCTTAGCCTGGTCGTCCAGGTGGTTCATCGAGTGCTGCAGCTGCTGTTCCTGCAGCTCAAGCTGCTTCTTGGAGGCCGTGATGTCGACCAGCGCACGCCGGACCTGGGTGATGTGGTCCAGCATCTGCTCGTAGGAATAATCGAGCATTTCGTTCGGGTTCTCGGCCGTGTCTAGCGCCTTGTTGGCCTTCGCGGCCACGATGTCGTGGGCCCGTTGAAAGAGACTCATGCCAGTTGCTCCCTGCGACGATGAAGCTACAACTCGGCTTACGCTGCCGAGCGTACTAGCTAAGGAAACGGGCTCTTCCGGCTCAGCCGACCTGGGCCGCCACGCCGCCGCCGGAGCCGGCTGGTGAGAGACGCGTCACGGCCGTGGCAACGCGGCCGCTTCCTGCGTGCGTGACCCGGCCCGGCAGTCCGAGCCCTGCGCTGTTTGTCTGTTATATACATTACTGCGTGCTGTCTGTTTTTACCTTCATCGCGATTTCTTTACTACTTTGTCTTAGGTTTCGGCCACGCCACGCGCAGATTCGGTGCATGGTGGTGAGCCGAGAGCACCCAGCGTGCGCGACAGCAGCAGGCCGTCACCGGCCCGCCCTGAACCTGCACTGCATCCGCATGCCGCTGGCCAACGGTGGCCGGCCCGGAGGTGATCGCTGAGCGCCGGACTGCGCTCCTAGTGAAGGCCCATCGTGTCCCAGACCGTTTCCCGGCACCGGAAGCTGCCCGGATATGACGATCCGCAGCCTGCGCAGGCGCGGCATCGTAAGCAACTGACAGCAATCGCCCTCGGACGCAGAGCCAGGCGCACCACGCTCATCGTGGGAGCAGCGACAGTGGCTGCCGCAGTGGTAGCGGCGGTGGTCGTAGGCGTTCCGGCGCTGCGCGGCGGATCGGCCGGCCCCTCTGGCCAGGGCGCTGTCGGGCAGGTCACCGACTCGCTGAGCCGCAGCGTCATCGGCAGCGTTGGCAACGCGATGAGCAGGCGCCCGCTCGCCAATGCGGCCGGAAGCACCCCGCTCGGCCCGGCATCCGCCAAGGCGCGTGCCGGTAAGTCAGCGGCTGCCAAGCCTGGTGCCACCAAGAGCGCCGCGAAGAACTCGGCCAAGGCCCCCGCCGCGACGGCCCGGCACCGTGCGGCGGCTCAGAATGCCGTCACCGCGGTCTATCTGAATCCGCTTCGCAAGGTCTCCGGTCTGCTGGCACAACGCATCGACATGGGGGCTGACTTCGGCGGTACGGGGCCGGTCTACGCGATCGGCGACGCCGTCATCACCAACGCGATCGGCAATTCACCGGGCTGGCCCGGCGGCGGCTGGATCACTTACCAGCTGACCGACGGCGCGGCCAGGGGACTGGTCGTCTACCTAGCTGAGGACGTGACCCCAACCGTGCAGGTCGGGCAGCAGGTGACGCCGCACACCGTGATCGCGAATATGTACAACGGCGGAGCGGGCATCGAGACGGGCTGGGCGATGCCAGATAGCAGCTCGGCGGAGTCCCAGTTGCCGGCCGCGGGCAGCATCAGCGGCAACGGGCCCTTCCCGACCGCGGTCGGGATCAACTTCGAGCACATGCTGGAAGCGCTCGGTGTCCCGGCCAGCCCGTTCAACGCGAACGCGGCGCCGTACGGCATCCTGCCGCCGAACTACCCGGCTAGCTACGCATCCCTCACAACGAAGGGATAGCCGGCCGCTCGCCCCGGCCCGGCCGGCGCACCGGGCCGGGGCGAACTGGCCGCCGGCTGTCCCGGCGTCAGCTGACGCACAGGCAGAGCGTCAGCTGACGCACAGGCAGAACGGGTGGCCGGCTGGATCGAGGAAGACCCTGAAGGTGCTGCCCGGCTGGTAATCCGCCTTAGTGGCGCCCCGCTCAGTGACCGCTGCCTCAGCCTCGTCGAGGTCGCTGACTATCAGGTCGAGGTGCATCTGCTGAGGCACCGCCTGAGCAGGCCACTGCGGCGGCGCGTAGCCGTCTACTCGCTGGAACGAAATACAGTCACTGCCTTCTTCGGGGCGGATTTCGGCCCAGTCATCGTCGGCTTTCACCGCCCAGTCGAGCAGGCCGCCGTAGAACTCGGCGAGGGCCGCCGGGTCAGGACAATCGATGACAAAGCCGGGGAAGCGCGCGATAGCCATATCGGCAGACTATGCAGCGGCAAGCAGCGCGGACAAGCGAGTTTGATGCTCGCGGGTGACACCGACGTGGCCAGATTGCCGGCGTACTGGCAGTGCTCGCAAAAGATCAGCGACTAGTTGACAGCTGGCCTGGAACATGTAGAGGCTGCGGGCATCCAAGCGCCGGGGGGCAAGGATGCGCAGAGTTCTGCTCACGCTCATCGCAGTCTGCGCGGTAGTGGCCGCCGGAGTCCGGTTTGCGTCGCCCGCTCACGCCGGGGCGAGGCCGGACCGCCCGGTGCCGAGGTTCGTGCCGGCGACATGCCCGGCTAAGCCCGTCCCGACCACCCTGCCCCCGAACGCCCGCTGCGGCTTCCTCGTCGTGCCCGAGAACCGGGCTCAGCCAAACGGGCGCACGATAGACCTGACGGTCGGGATCGTACCGGCGGCGTCGCCGCACCCCGCGCCCGATCCGGTCGTGTACCTGGCCGGCGGCCCTGGCGGCGTCCCGCTCGGCGAGGCGCAGTCCCTGATCGCGGCCGGCTTCAACCGTGACCGAGAGCTGATTATCATCAGCCAGCGCGGCACGATCTATGGCCCGCCGAGCCCGGCACCGACATGCCCGGGGGTCGACCGGGCCTTTATCCGCACCCTCGGCCTCCCACTTGACAGTTCCCGGGCCATTCGCCTGAACGTGGCGGCCACGCGCGCCTGCTACCACCGCCTAGTCGCGGCCAGAGCTGACCTCGGCGCGTACAACACGACCGAGAACGCGGCCGACGTAGCGGATCTGCGCGTGGCACTCGGGATTCGCGAGTGGAACGTGTTCGGCGTCTCCTACGGCACGAATCTCGCGCTGACCTTGATGCGTAAGTATCCGCAGGGAATCCGGAGCGTGACGCTCGACTCGGTGGAGCCGCCGGAGGTAGTGTCCGCCAGCCTCTTCGCGCCAAACGCCCGCGCGGGCTTCTACGACCTGTTCCGTGCCTGCATGGCACAGCCCCGATGCTGGCGGCGCCGGCCTCGGATAGCGCAGACGTTCACGAACCTGGTTCGCCGGCTGGAGGCACACCCGGTCACAACGTGGGTGCGGCCACCAGGTGGTGGTTCCCCGGTGAAGGTGGTGCTCGACGGCGGGCGTCTGGTGAGCTGGCTCATCGACGAGTCCTTCAACACGCCTGGCTACGGCAACGTCCCGGCCATGATCGCCGAACTCGCCAACGGGAACCCGCGCCCGATCGCCACGCAGGTCGCGGCGCGCGCCCTGGGCTCGGGCATCGCGGTCCTCGGCTACGGGCTAGCCCTCGGCGTAGGCTGCGGCGAATGGATCCCCAACATGCGGGGATCGATCCTGTCGGTCGGTCAGCGCGCGTTCCCGCATTACCCGGCCTCGGTGCTTGCTCCGGCCCTGCACGTGACGTACCTCGCCGGCGAATGCGGCGTGTGGAAGGTTCCGAAGGCGCCCGCTGAACAGCGAGCGGCAACGCCGAGCACGATCCCGACCCTGCTGCTGTCGGGCAGCTTCGACTCCACTGCCGGCGGATTGGGCCCGGATAGCGGCGCGGACGCTGCCCAACTCGACGGTCCTGGAGTCTGCGGGGATCGGCCACGGCGTGACCATTGCATCACCCTGCGCGTAACGGGCGTTCGCTTCGTTCCTCGCGACACCGAGGGCGCCGGACACCGCGTGCGTTGCGAGGCTCAGGCCGCCGATGTTCAGACCGGCCCCGGCTGCGTCCGCAGCTGTCCATCGGGCCGGGTCAGGTTCGTCGCGGAGGTGAACCCGGCCGCTTCGACCGGGTCGCTTGCCGGGAAAGGACATGGCCATGACCGCCAGTAACATCACCGAGCCCGCGGCCGCGCCCGACTACGGGGATCTGGGTGCGGCTGCCGGAAGTAGCGAACGTGCGGCACTGCTGCTCTGCCTGAGCAAGCAGCGGGAGCATCTGCTTGGCGCCCTGGAAGGCCTGCCTGAGCAGGCGCTTCGGCAGCCCGTGCTGCCATCTGGCTGGACCTGCGCAGGGCTGGTCCAGCACCTCGCCCTCGACGTGGAGCGGTTCTGGTTCCGCCAGGTCATGACCGGCGAGCCGGACGAGTTCGGCGATGACGGCTGGCAGGTGCGCCCCGGGGTTTCGGCCGCGGCCGTGCTGGACCTGTACCGGCGTGAGGTGGAGCTGGCCGACAAGATCATCAACGCGACGGCGGTGGAGGCCCCGCCTGCCTGGTGGCCGGACTTTTTCGCGCCTGGCTTTCACCTGGACAGCCTGCGGCAGGTCATGCTGCACGTGATCGCCGAGACGGCCTGTCACGCGGGTCACCTGGACGCTGCCCGCGAACTGATCGACGGCAGCCAGTGGATGGTCCTGACCTGACACCGGTCAGCCTCTCGGGCTTCCTTGTCCCGGCGGGCTAGCGGGACGCCGATCTGGCGCGCACAGTCCTGCCCGGGTTCATGGTCGGGTTCATCCCGACTGTGATCGACCGCCCCAGCCCCGTCGGTCCATACGCCGGCCGACCCAGGGGATGCTGTGCATCAGGACGAGCGTGATCACCATGCCCGTCGTGGTACAGACGACGGCAAGCAGCGCGGCGAGCATGTCGAGCGGGAGTCCTTCGTGCGCGTCTGTCCCGGCCATTAGCCCCGATCCGAGCGGAAGTACCGGCACACCTGGCATCGCGAGCGCATGGCGGCAGTCGAGCCAGAAGCTTCGCACAGGTCAAATCTACGCATGGACCCATGAATCACGCGGCCTGAACGGACTATGCCACCGACCTGCGGCTTCGGGTGTCGCCGTCACGCGACCTTAAGCTCCGCAGACACGACCAAGCGGGCACACCGCAAAGGCAGCCTGGCCCAGCCGTCACATCTGAGCGGGTGACGAGAATCGAAGAGACCACCTTGTTGCGGCTGAACTTCGAACGCGTCGCACCCTTTGCGACATGGAGGGCGTCGCGCCTCACGCGTCGGCGCGAACAACCTCGACGGTGATGACTTCCTTCCCGCCGTAGGGCGTGACGACGTACCAGATCGTGACGCCGTCAGTCGGCAGGTGTAGCTCGTAAGCGCCCGGCAGCGGGTCGTCTCGGGGGAAAGGGTCCGCAAGCGTAGGTACTCGCTCCGTCAGTAAGTGAAAGACCGCTCGCTGCACCGCCCAGCGCAGATCCTGCGGAAGGGCTTCAAGCTGGCGCCACGCGCCGTCGGGGAAGCGAACCTCCCGATCAGTCACCTATTCCCCACGCCTCGGCAAGCTCCTCGCGGGTAAAGACGCGGGCCGTGTCGCCGGGGCCGGGACCCGGGTCTGCCCTGATCGCGGCCAAGGCTTCCGCCCGACCGACCTCGCGGCGCAGCCGGCGCAACTCGGCCTTCATCGCGTCCAAGTCCGCACGCGGAACGGTAACCATGTCGCTGGCGCCGGTGCTCATAGATGAAAGGATACGGCCGCCGCCCAGATTCGCGCGTTCACACTGGCCAGGCGCCACGCTGGTGGCGCCTTCTGCTGCGGCGAGGAGCTGAGCCTCACCGGACAACCCGGATCTCTCGACTGAGACCGACGTGATCCGGTCGCGTTTCCTCCGTCAGGCAAGTTAATGGCACGGAAGATCAACAACCGCACGGGGATGATCAGGGGCCAGGCTCCCGATACCGCCCTGACCTGTGCTTTCGACAAGGAACGGGTGACGAGAATCGAACCCGCACTGTCAGCTTGGGAATACGTCCTCATCGCCTGTGACCAGGCAGTTCACCGGTTCGTACCTGCGCCACCACGTCTCTGCGAATGACCGTGACTGGCCTCTGTTGACCGTGGCTAATGGCACGTTAATGGCACGACGAGGGCAAGTCCGCGCTGGTGCCACCCCGTCTCGGCGACTACGTTCCTTGTGACGATGACTTGGGCACCAGCCTTGATGGCTGCCGCCACTACATGGCGATCCTTGGCGTCGGGAAGCTTCAGCCCTTCGATCAGTGGCTCGTACCCGGTCACCAGGCAGTCCGGAATCGCTGCGTTCATCAGATCCCGGAGGCGGTCGATCTTGTCCGGCGGTATGTCCGGGCGGTTGCGCCGCAGAGATCCGAGTGCCTCGTCAAGGATCTCACTCGTCCACTTGGCCTGTACCAAGCCAGCCTGGGCAACTCGGATGAGAAGGTCGCGCAAGGTGTTGGGGTAGAGGACGTTGGCGTCATAGACGACCGTGAAGGCCATCGCTCAGTACAGCCCTAGTTCCTGGCTGAGCCGTGACAGCTCGTCAGCCGCTGGGAGAGGTCGTCCCGTCGCTTGTACTCACGCAAGTCCGCGAAACTGATCCGGCGGTGCGTGCCGACCAGGCGGTAGGGAATCTGGTCGGTCTCGAGCAACTTGATCAGGTACGGCCTGGAGACATTCAGGAAATCAGCCGCCTGCTGGGTGGTCAGCTCGGCCGCGTCCGGAATGAGCTGGACTCCCTGGCCGCTGGCCAGCAGCGCGAGGAGTTGCGCCAGCATCACGGCCGCCTCCCGGGGGACGATCAGCGCATCGTCTCCGGCCAATTCGCCCTGGATCCTGACCGGATCGCTCCCTGGGTGCGCGGACAGGTAGTCCCTGATCCTCCTTGCCGCCCTGCTCGCAAGTTCAGCATCCGCGTCACCGGGCCGGATCGTGCCACCGGCTCTGCCTGCCATCCCGCCTCATCTCCCTGCCCACACTCTCGGCTCTAATCGCATTATCCGCAACAACCGCAGTGATCGCAACCTTCCTCGATCAGATCACATTAAGCACGCCTTGCTGGCTATCAGCAGCCTGGGCATGTGGGGTCAGGCAAGTCGCCGTGGGATGGCTTCCCCTTGGGGCGCCTGGCTCCTGGATCCGGCAGCCGAGGTGACCGTCCCGGTCGGAGGGCAAGTTGCCGAGGCCCTGGGCTCCGTGTTCCCCACCCTCTCAGCCTTGATCGACGCCGCTGTGGCCACCCAAGTGCTCATCAACGGCGAGGCGTTCGAACTGCTGAGCTGGGCGAGGCTGCGCCAAGGCCGATGTGGCTGTGCGAGATGCCCGCGCCGACTACTACGCGATCGGCCGAACTACGCACATCTCGCGGCCATCAGCTTGAACAGCGGAGGACCAATGATTGAGGCCCGGCGCAATCCCTGCGAGGCGATCCAATGGCACGACCACCGAGAGTGACATGAAGCGACTCGCCTTCATGGACGAAAACCCGTCCTGACCTGCGAAGATGAGAGCGGGTGACGAGAATCGAACTCGCACTATCAGCTTGGGAAGCTGACGTTCTGCCATTGAACTACACCCGCGAGCAGCCGGAACATGCTCGGAACGGGGTTACCTGCCCGTGGACCGGCCTGCCCGACATCGTACCGGATGACGGGCGTTGCCTCGGCGCAGAGCCACAACGCGGCCAGCAGCCCGGCGCGCCGCCGGAGGCGATAAGTTGCCAAGGTGCTGCTCTCTGACCGTGACATCAAGGCCGAACTGGAATCGGGCCGGGTCAAGCTGGATCCGTTCGTGCCCGAGCTGATCCAGCCCTCCAGCATCGACGTCCGGATGGACCGGTATTTCCGGGTCTTCGAGAACCATCGATATCCGCACATCGATCCGGCCGTCGAGCAGCCCGAGCTGACCCGCCTGGTCGAGCCGGACGGCGACGAGCCGTTCGTGCTGCACCCCGGCGAGTTCGTGCTGGCTTCCACTTACGAGGTCATCACGCTGCCGGACGACGTAGCCGGACGGCTGGAAGGCAAGAGCTCGCTAGGGCGGCTCGGGCTGCTGACTCACTCCACGGCCGGCTGGATCGACCCCGGCTTTACCGGGCACGTGACGCTGGAG
>DAHVAR010000026.1 GCA_027314515.1 Actinomycetota bacterium | reverse complement strand
AACGCGGTGTAGCCGAACCCGCCGCCCGCCAAGGGCACGTAGGTGAAGTCGCAGACCAGCAGCTGCCCGGGCCGCTGTGCCCGGAAGTCCCGGTTCACCAGGTCAGGGTGGCGCGGGCTGGCCGGGTCGGGCACGGTGGTGATCACCTTGCGCGCGCCGCGCACGTTGCCGCGCCACCCGTTGGCGGCCATCAGCCGCTCCACCGTGCACCGCGCCACGGCGACGCCCTGCCGCCGCAGGTACCCCCACATCTTCACCGCCCCGTACAGCGACTCCGGCTTCCGGCAGCCGCGCTGAGCAGGCCCGGACAGCTCCCGCAACAGCCCGGTCAGCCGCTGCGGTCGCCCGGCACCGACGACCCGCGTTCGGACCCTCGCCGAGTATCTGGCCGACGATGACTGAGGCGTCCGACTATGCCGCGCGGAGTGCATTGACTGGCGGCCAGGCCGGGTCTACTTCCTGACGCTTCTCGAACCCTCGCGGGACGACCGGACTCTGGCCCTTACCGCCAGGTCGGCCAGCCGAATGCCACGCTAAGTGGAACCCGTTACAAGATCAACTGGCTTACCGCTCATGCCGCCGACTGCGCGTCGGGTGGTAACTGTTGGCGCTGTTCTTATGGCAGGTGGCCGAGAACGTCCTCGTGGGGCCACTCGTCATGGAGAACCTGTGCAAGCTGCGGATCTGAACTGCCCGAGCAATGCGGGGTGTGCTGGGGGTCGCGGACTTGCAGATTCACCGGAGCGGTCAACAGCCCCCATGGCGCGATCGAGTTCGCCAGGACACCGTCCAGGCACAGGTTCTGGTATTCCGGTTCCCACCAGATGCCGAACACACGCTGGAGCTCACCGGGATGGATGCCGACCCACACCCCGTAGGTCACTGTATGGCCGCCGGCCAGCCTGATCGGAAGCAGTGCCCGCACGAACGCGCCCACCGAAGGGATCTGCATCATCACCGACGACTCAGGGTCGCCGTGGCTCAGCCACGCACCCGCCGTCTTCTCCTAGTCTGAGCTAGCGAGAACAGGGTCTGGCAGCCGGAACCGAACATGCCGATCGTGCGCATCAGCCAGGCGACCGCACATCCCGCACCGATTCTCAGCCACCCGGCCATGCTGCCATCAAACGCCCGCTTCTGCCGCGGCGAGTGGTCGCTGGCGCGGATGAGGGCAGGTTTGGACGGGAGGTGACTTGGGTCAGCTGCTGTTCTGGATGCGGCGGATGACGGGCCACGACCGTGTGGGCGTGGCCATGAGGTAGTCAGCCATCGACCGGGCGCGTTGTTCGCGGAGGTGCCTGGCCTGGCAGTCAGGGCCACCACCACGCCTGTGCGGTCGTAGTCGTCGAGCAGCGTGATCAGGAACCGGCTGGTGCTGGCGCCATCCGGCTCGACCCACCCTGGGTACCAGTCCTCGCCCACGGACCACGGGTGGCCAGGGTGCAGGTACTCGTCTAGCAGCAGCGCGGTCTGCCACCGGTCGGACTCCCAGTCCCGCGCCGCGGCGACGCGTCGTACCTCGGTCTCGTACGTCGAACAGCAGGTCCGGGATGTCGATTGGCGCGCTTGTCTCCGGGTCGAGCTTCAGGACCGGTGGGTCGAAATCTGGGCCTGAGTCCCAGCACTGGCGGAAGTCAGTCCACCGCACGGCCGTACCCGACCCGCTGATTACCGGCACGATGCAGCGATCACCCGGAACGCCGCACCCGCAGATATACAGAACAACGCGGCGAGGCGACGTGCCTGGCAGCAAAAGCAGGGCCTCATCCAGCAGCGCCGACGGCGGCGAGCCGGAGTACCTGTCGCGCGCCGGGCCGTTCGGCCCGGCCAGCACCTCGTGACCTTCGACCAGAATCTTCAGTACTGGCAGGTAATCGGGCATGCCGAACTCACCCGTCAGCCCCACTTCCAGACCCAGGTGCAGCGGCCCTGCCTCGGTGCCGCCTCGTCCGCGAGCCACCGGAGCATTATTCAGCAAAACCACCACCATGGCGCGGCTCAATATCCGCTCATGCCGCTGCTGACCTGCCAATGGCCTCCCCGCCGGGCCTCAGGCCGCCGGGGCTACCCGCACGTCGAGGGTGAGCGCCTCAGCGCTGGCGTCGTAGTCGGCGGGGTTGCCTTCTAGGGCGAACGCAACCGCGGACAGGCAGTCTTGCTCGGCTTCCTGGCGTGATGGCAGTCCGCCTCCGTTGATATGCAGGGCCGGGACGCGGTAATGCCAATTGCCGGCTTCATCGTCGAAGAACAACTCGATGCGCAGCAAGCTCATGGGTCCCATCCTACAGTTTCCGCAGTTCGTCGACGGTATACCCATAGTCGCGGGCGATCCTGGCCAGGGCCGGACCGCCCAGGTCGACGCCGTCATGGTAGGCCCAGATCCGCTGCTGGTCGCCGGCTCCAGCGCCTGATTACGGCGGCAGGCTCGGCGCACAAATCGCACTCATCGCACACGCCGCGGCGGACAGGCGCGCCGAAACGGCCCTGACCTCTCAGAAGTTCGAGTACACCATGAACGAGCTGGGCGACTGGATACTCTTCGCCAACGGCTCCGGCGCGGTTCGCGCCGTTGCTGACGGTTATTTGGATAGGCTACGGCTACACCTTGCGGTTGTACCACGTGATCCGATAAACCACATGAAGCTGCTAGCCATTAACAATCGTAAAGTAGCAGGCAAGGAACGCCCGGTGAGTCCATTCTGCCACCTTTCATTTATTAACAGTGACGCCCGGTTCCAACCTAAGTCGAACTCGCTTACGGAACGAGGCGAAGTCGTTCCGTTCCAGATGAATCTCCTAGTCGGTGGCCTGGACCTAAGCGAGCTCACTCGGGATTTCATGCGAAATTCTGAAGCGCTTTTCAAGGGAGCGCTTACCAAAATTCCAGAACTTGACATTGACAAAGTAAACGAACGTCTAAAACGCCGGGGCTAATGATAAGGATATTGGCGGCGCAGCCTCACGCCAACATCCGCTCGTGCCGCTGGCGGCGCGTTACCCATAGGTGGCCGTCAAGAACTCGGAGTCCGGGAACCCGGAGGCTTATTCATAAGGTCCAAAGTAGTTGCTGAAGAAGAATAGCCCGGTGACGGCTTTGAGCATCTCGCCGTATTTGCTGATGGGCGGCCGGTACCGGCCGCCTTCCTCCGATAGCATCCGCCAGGTTTTGAGGTGGGC
>DAHVAR010000024.1 GCA_027314515.1 Actinomycetota bacterium | reverse complement strand
CATTATGTGGAATCTGAATGTCCTGTTTTATCCGTGCCTGGGACTTGTGATTGCGGCGATCGGCAGGCTGGTCGCGCCGGGTGGCGGGTCTGTTTCCCGTGGCGTCGTGCCTGACGGCGTCGCGATGCCTGCTAGCCGGGTAAGCAGCGTGTCCAGCGCGGTCTGGCCGTCCTCGACGGCGGCGCGCTCGTCGTCGGTGAGCGGGATGGACACGAGCATCCGCTGCAGGTTGTCCCTGGCTTCGAGGAGCTGGGCCTTGCCCGAGTCTTTGGGCAGGTAGAAGTCGCAGCGGGCGCAGGCCATCCGGTGGGGGCACTGCTCGAAGAAGTTGCAGGTGCAGTAGCCGTGGCCGAGGTCGTAGTGCTGCCAGGGCTGTCCGGCCGCGGCGGCCCCGGAGGTGACGGCATCGCGGTCGAGGAGGACCTCGATGGTGCGGATGTTGCGGGCGAAGTAGCCGGCTTCGGTGTATGCCCTGGTCAGGGTGTTCGGGGTGATCTTCGCGTAGTGCTGGGTCGAGGTCGGCGTGCGGTGCCCGAGCCAGGCTTGCAGCTCGAACAAGGTCATCGGCTCCTTGGCGTTGTAGAGCTGGCTGGCGATCGTGGAGCGGGCCCGGTGGCTGGTGATGTTCCCGCGGACGTCCGCGGCGGGGACGCCGGCCTTGGCGCACAGCGCCGGGATGATCGTGCGGTTGATGTATGCCCGGGCGACCGGGTGGGCCCGGACGGAGAACAGCAGGTCGGCCTGCTCGCCGGTCTTGCGGTCGGTCCGCGGGGGCTGGGCGGGCCGCAGCGCCTGCCACGTCTCAACGGCCTGGCCGACGATCGGGTCGACTGGCTTGGTGAACGCGGTGCCGGTCTTGTGGACGGGAACGTCGAGGAGGCAGACGGCCTCGCCGGCGAGGATCTCGCGGGAGTCGGCCGGGACGGGCTGCCCGTCGTGCTGCCAGCGGATGCAGCCGGCCCGCAGCCGGACGATCTCGTCGCTGCGCAGCCCGGAGAACAGCCAGGTCAGGGTCAGCGCGCGGATCAGCTCGACCGGGTAGTAGCTGCCCGCGGACGTGCCGGGCAGGTCGCCTGCCTCGATGTTCAGCCCGGCGTGCAGCAGCTTGGCCCACACGTCGTCGGCGATCACCCTCGGGTCGGTGCCGATCAGCGCGCTGACGCTGCGCGGGACGCCCAGTGCGCGGACGGGGTCGAACCGGCGGGGGATCCACTCCCATTCCTGGCAGTCGCGGAAGAACACCCGCGTGGCCATGAGCTGGCGGGCCTTGGTGCGCGGGGAGAGCGGCTTCCCGGCCCGGCCGCCCAGCGCGTCGGTCCGCTGAACGTAGTCGCCGACCGACATCCGGTCGACGGCCGCGACCCACGCAGCGCACGTCTGCCGGGTCCACTGCCCCGGCTCGGTGACCTGCGGGTGCTCGGCGGCCAGCCAGCGCCCGGCCTTGGCCATGATGGTCCGGATGATCGCCCGGACCCGGGGAGTCAGGGCGGAGGTGGCGTGCCACCGCTCGACCCACGCCGCCCAGGCCGGGTCAGCGCCCTCGATCACCGGCATCTGGTTGCGGCCGGGCCGGACGGGAGGCTGGCAGTAGCCAAGGTCAGCGACCGCCTTCTGCAGCGCGAACAGCGTCGTCTGGTGCGGCCGGCCGGCCGCGGCGGGATGGCCCCGCAGCGTCGTGAACGCCTCCGTGCTCAGGTCGGCCAGGCGAGGGCTGCCGTTGATGAGCAGCGCCTGCGCCAGCACGCCGGGCAGCTGCCGCCCGGCCTCGCGGGCCTGGCTGCGGTAACCCCACCTGTCCAGGACCGCGGCTGCCTCGCTCATCGCCGCGCCGACCGCCTCGCTCCCGAACACGAGCTGTGCCAGGTGCAGCCGGTTGAACATGCCCAGGTGCTGGAAATCGGTGAAACCGCCGAGCAGGTAGGCCAGCGCGACCAGGAACGGGCGCACCGCCCGCTCAGCCGGCAGCGACCGGGCCGCCAGGAACTCCCCGCTGCCGGACCCGGACAGCCGGGCCCAGTCCCAGCTGCTCCAGGCCCAGGACGACTGCCCGGCGTCCGCGCAGTTCTGCAGGACGACCGCAGCTGCGTGCGCCCCGGCCCGCCGGAACTTGGGGTCGTCGCCGTGGTGCAGGACGGCCCGGGCCGCGTCCAGCGGCACTACCAGGCGCGAGATCGCGTCCCAGTGCCGTGCGGTCCGCCGCGGCACGCCCGCCGCCCGGTTGCGGCGCAGGCTGACCGGGCCGATGGCCATGATGGCGGCGGCCTCGCCGTCAAGCAGTTCCCGCCTGCGGTCCCAGCCTTCGGCCTCAAGCCCGGGACTCCACGCAGCCCCGGTGGCCCTCGCCGGCGCCGGCGCGGCTCTCACCGGGCACCGCCGCCGGCCGTCGCCGGCTCTGCGAGCATCTGCACCCGCCAGGCGTGGACGTGCGCCATCGAGGCGTTCAGCTTCTCGGCCAGGTCCCGGCCGGACAGGTGGATATACCGAAGCGTCGAGTCCGTCGAGCGGTGCCCGGCGAAGGTGGCGATCGCGTGCACCTCCCAGCCCATCCTGGCCAGATCAGTCAGGCACAAGTGCCTGGTGGTATGCGTGGAGAACCGGGGAACCCCGGCGTCCAGCGCGACCCGCCGGACTGTCTTCGACCACGACCACAAAGACAGCGGCTCTGCCATGTTCCGGCGCGACTCCGACAAGAACAGCGGGCCGCGCTCCCGGCTGACCGTGTCCCGGTACCGGAGGTAACCCGCCAGCAGCAGCCCCGTCGGCGCCGAGTACGGCACCACGCGCTCCCGCCGGGTCTTCGTCGTCTCCGCCCGCACCCGGATCGTGCGGTGCGACGGGTCCAGGTCGTCGGTGCGCAGCGAGCACAGCTCCTCGCGGCGCAACGCCGCGTCATAGGCCAGGGCGAGCATCAGCCGGTTGCGGGCCGGCTCGGCGCGGAAGACCTCCAGCACCCGCAGCCACTCAGCCTCGCCAGGGATCCACGGCAGCTTCTCCATCCGCGGCACCAGCGGCCTCGGGCCCGCGCCTCCGAACCGGCGGCCAGGGGCATAGGCACCGCGGCCGACCGGGTTGGAGTCGCGGACGCCCTCCTCGACGAGGTAGTCGTAAAACAGCCGAACCGGCACCAGCCGCTGCTGCAGCGTGGCGTTCGACAGCCCGGCGCCGGAGTCCAGCGCGATCACGTTCCCGCCGCCCCGGCTGGGCCGGGTCCTCAGCTCCCGCACGAACCCGGCGACGTCAGCGCGGCTCGCCGTGACCGGGTCGGACCCGCTGCGCTCGCACGACTCCAGGTACTCGGCCAGGCCACGTGCGTACGCGTCGATCGTCCGCGGCGCCCGCCCCAGGTCAGCCCATATCCCCAGCCACTCAGCAGCCCGCTCGTGCCGCCCCAGAACCGGCCACTTGCCGGACAACGCCGTATCCATCCCCCGCAGGACCCCCGTCCCCATCGGCCTGCGGCGACGCTACTGGACAGTCCCGACGCTCACGTGGAGCCACACCGCAGTGATTCCACGTAACTGATAGGTAAAGCCAGCCCTGCCACGTGGAGATGTAAGTAATATCGCCGACCATTTTCTCGCCGGGCGCGCCGGCCGTGAAGTCGCGGTTCACCAGGTCGGGGATGTCGTGCTCCTGGCCGTCGCCCTCGGTGAGGCTGAACCGC
>DAHVAR010000018.1 GCA_027314515.1 Actinomycetota bacterium | reverse complement strand
GGCCATCCAGGCCTGAAGGCCGTCTGCGGTCAGCGGCAGGGCGGCTGACAACACCTCGGCGCCCGCGTCGGTCACGAGCAGGTCATCCTCGATGCGGACCCCGATCCCGCGCAACTCTGGCGGGACCGTGAGATCGTGCGGGTGGAAGTACAGTCCGGGTTCCACGGTCAAGACCATGCCCGGCGCGAGCCTGGCGCCCTTGTATGCCTCGTCGCTGGCCTTGGCACAGTCGTGCACATCGAGTCCGAGGTGATGGCCGATGCCGCAGACGAGGTATCGCCGGTGCTGCTGGCCCTGCGGCGACAGCGCCTCGTCCACCGACACCGTCAGCAGCCCCCAGTCGGCGAGCCCGCGCGCAATCACCTCCAGCGCGGCGTAGGAGAAGTCGGCGTACAGCCGGCCAGGCCGGACCGCGTCCAGCCCGGCCCGGTGGGCCTTCTCCACCAGGTCGTGCACCTGGCGCTGAGCTGGGCTGAACCGGCCGGCGGCAGGGAAGGTCCTGGTGACATCGGCGGTGTACAGCGAGCGCATCTCCACGCCCATGTCGAGCAGGACGACCTCGGCCGGCAGAACGGGGCCGTCGCACCGCACCCAGTGCAGGGTAGGCGCGTGCGGCCCGGATCCCACGATGGTCGCGTACCCGGGCCCGTTCCCGTACGTCCGCGCGTGCCGGTCGAACGTACCCTGCAGCCAGCGTTCCCCGCCGCCGGCGATCGCGGCGGGGAATTCCTTCACGACAGCCGCGAACCCGGCGACCGTCTGGTCTACCGCCTCGCGCAGCTGCCCGACTTCCCACTCATCCTTGATCATCCGCAGCTCGGACAGCGCCTGGGCAAGACCGGGGCTCGGCTCCAGGCCGTGGCGGCTGGCCAGCTCGTCACCAACCGGGCCCGCCACGAGGAGGTCAGACAGCCGCCCAAGGTCGTCGTCAAGCGCGCTCAGCGAACGCACCTCCAGGCCAAGCGCACGTGACCAGTCAGCAAGACCAGGGGCCGCGCCGACCCACAGCTCACCACGTGCCGCGCTGGCGAAGAACTCCTCCTCGCCGGGATATGCAGGGGCCGACAGGTACAGCACGGCCGAGCCGGCAGACAAGACCAGCACCGCGTCCTCGGCTTCGGTGCAGCCCGTGAGCCAGCAGAAGTCACTGTCCGGCCGGAAGGCGTATGAGCTGTCGTTGGCACGGACCGGCGCCCGCCCGGCTCCCACCACGATCGAGTGCCCCGGGAACTGCGCCGCAAGCCGGCTGCGGTGCGCGGCGGCGGCGCTAGCGGCACCGTCGACCATCGGCACGGCCCGGCCCGGCGTTCCCCACCCGTCGCCGATCACGGCACGGAACCCGGGCACCTCCGTCAGCTTAGGCAGGCGCGGATCGATCGCAGGCGTGCCAGCCTGGCCGGCGGGAAGGGTCGCGCTCTCGGTCATCGGCATGCCTCTCCGTCGCCGCTCGGATTCGCTGCAGGTATGCCGCCCAACAGGCACGTCCAGCCCCGCCGCGGACCGGGCCCCTCTCGGGTCCCCTTAAGAAGATACGGGACGAGCGGAGCCCAGGCAGGGTCGCTCGCCGGCGCTCGCCGATGTTAGCAGCGGGGCGCAACCCGTCTGTCGCGGGCGCTGACCTGCTGTGCGATCATCAGCGTCTCGGCCAGTTCTCCGGCTCAGCACAGGCTCGGTCGCCGGAGAAGTCTCCTGGCCGCTGACAAGCTCGAGGGGGGCTTTGTGCAACTTCAGCTAACCAAGGGCCAGGCCGGTGAGCTTGAGAGCTTGCTCGACGCATACCTGCCGGAGCTGAGCCACGAGATCACCGCCACTGACAATCCGGAGTTCCGGGCCTCGCTCAGGACTCGGCGCGCCGGCCTGTCCGAGGTGGCTGAAGCGCTCGGGCTCCTCATCCGAGGCACGTCGGCCGAGCCGGACGGCAAGTCGTCATCATGATGGGCCGCTCGGCCGCCGGAACCGCCGGGCCAGCCGCGTCCTGGCAGCTTTCCGCCGTCATCCGCGCCGGAGCCAGGTTCGGGCTTGGATCGCCAGGCGCAGATCAGGTAGGCATGACGGTATGGCTAGCAAGGCGGAACCCCGCGAGGTGGCGCGCTACTGGCAGCACGCCGCGGTCGAGGGCGTCGACTTGCTGCGCGCGCAGTACGTCACGCACCGGTACGGCCGGCACGCGCACGAGACCTATACGTTCGGGCTCATCGAGGCTGGCATCGAGGAGTTCGACTACGGCAACGACGTGTTCCGGGCCGGCGCGGGCGCTGTCGCGCTGCTGAACCCCGACGTAGTCCACACTGGTCAGGCCGCTACGCCGTGGGGCTGGCGCTACCGGGTCCTCTATCCGCAGGTCAGCGTCGTCACCGAAGTCGCCGCCGAACTCGGGTGGCGAGCCGGAACACCCCGTTTCCCGCAGACCGTGGTGAACGACGCCCGCAGTGCCGCACTGCTGCGGGCTGCGCACCAGGCCGCGGAGTTCGGCGACCAGCTGGCATCCTCGAGCCTGCTCGCAACGGCGCTGGCCGGGCTGCTCCGGGCACACGCGGTACCGGGCCCGGCTAACGACACGCCCCGCAGCACGCGCGCGCCGCAGGCTGTCGGCATGATCGCCGACCTGCTGGCCGAGCGGATAGCCGATCCCCCGAGCCTCACCGACCTCGCGGTGCTGAGCGGGCTAAGTCAGTTCGCGCTGCTGCGCGCGTTCCGGGACGCTACTGGCTTGCCGCCGCATGCCTATCTCAATCAGCTGCGAGTCCGCCGGGCCCGCCTTCTGCTCGATGACGGATTGCCGGCCGCCGACGTAGCGGCACAGACCGGATTCGCCGACCAGGCGCACCTGACCCGTCATTTCAAGCGCGTGGTCGGCGTGCCGCCGGCCGCCTACCAGCGCGAGCGACTGCAGCGCGCAAGCTAGCGCGCACCCGTGGGGTGCGCGGGCGCGGCCTCCAGCGCCGCTGAGCAGCACCAGTCGGCGCCTCAGGACAGCCCCGGCGATCCCCCGGGACCGGCACCGGGCTCCAGCGGGCCTATTCTCGCGGCATGGGAGTCCAGGTGCTGCCGGCGGCAGGGCGATGGGATGACTTCGCGTCGTTGCTGGTGCCGCGCAAGCCCGGCGGTAGCGGCTGCGTGTGCATGGCGTACCGCAATTCCAGCCTCGACATGCCCGGCCGGATAGCGCACATGCGCGCGCTATGCGCCAGCGAACCGGGCCCTGGCGTGCTGGCCTACGTCGACGGCGGAACGGCCGGCTGGTGCTCGGTCGCACCGAAGTCCACCTACCGCGCCCTGGTCAACTCCCGGACGATCCCGCACGTCCAGGACGAGGCTGCGTGGTCGGTGGTGTGCTTCGTGGTACGGCCAGGATTCCGGCGCCGGGGCCTTATGCATCAGCTACTGGACGGCGCGGTCGGGCACGCGCAGGCGATGGGCGCGACCGTGCTGGAAGGCTATCCGGTCGACCCTGGCAGTGAGCGCGTCGACCAGACCAGCGGCTACGTGGGCACCGTGCAGCTCTTCGAGGCGCACGGATTCAGCCGCAGCTGCCTGACAGCCGGACGGCGCGGCGGCAAGCCCCGCTGGCTGGTGCGCCGCGAACTTCCCTGATCCGGCCGGCTGCCTGATATCCGCCCGCCGCCTGCTCCCGGCTTCGCCGAGGCGGTGATCGCGCTTGCGCGCCGCTAGGTCGTCGGCGCAGCCGCCGTGTCGTGATGGACGTGGGCGCGCTGGCCGTCGCGGTCGAAGATCATGATGAGCTCGGCCGGGCCGTCGACGGCCGCGAAGGCGTGTGGTGTCATGGTGGCGAACTCCGCGGACTCGCCGGCCTGGACGGTGATCTCGCGTTCGCCGAGCGACAAGCGCACCTGGCCGGTGATGACGAAGAACCAGTCATGGCCGGGGTGGACCCGCTGTTCCTCGGGCTTGCGGGCAGGCTCGAGCCGCATCTTCACCGCGATCATGCTGGCAGTTGGCCGGCTGAGCAGCCACGTCGTGCGCTCGCCCGAGCTGTTCGGTGCCGGGCGGATGACCACATCGTCGTCGCTGCGCACGTCGAGGAGCGAGTCGAGGTTGACCTGCAGGGCCGCTGCCAGCGGCAGCAGGATGTCGAGGCTGATCGTCCGCCTGCCGGTCTCGACCCGGCTGATGGTGGAGGGGCTGAGGTTGGTGCGCGCGGCCAGCTCGTCGAGCGACAGGCCGAGTGTGTTCCGGAGGCTGCGCAGCCGGGTCCGGACCACCTGTTCAATGTCAGTTAGCTCGGTCATAGGTTCTCCCGCCTACCCACCTCTCTTGCGAATATAGCAAGGCTCCTTGCATTCTTCGGGCTGCGCTCTATCGTTGGGGGCCATGAGCCACCACTTCCCCCGCACATTCGAGCGACACTGCGACGTCTGCGTCGTCGGCGGGTCAGCTGCCGGACTCGCCGCCGCGCTTCAGCTCGGGCGCCAGCGCCGGTCCGTGATCGTCGTCGATGCCGGGGAGCCGCGCAACGCCCCCGCCGCCCATCTGCACGGCTACCTCGGTCGCGACGGGCGTGCCCCGGCCGACCTGACCGCGGCCGGCCGTGACGAGGTGCGCAGCTACGGCGGGGAGATCCTGGCCGGCTCGGTGAGCCGCGTGAGCCGCACCGAGGCCGGCGACTTCCGCGCCGAGCTGGCCGGCGGCCACGCCATCATTGCCCGCCGGGTTCTTGCCGCCACCGGCCTGGCAGACGAGCTGCCCGGCATCGACGGCCTGGCCGGGCACTGGGGGCGCGACGTCATCCACTGCCCGTTCTGCCACGGCTACGAGTTCCGCGACCAGCGCATCGTGCAGATCATCACCCACCCGCTGGGACTGCACACCGCCGGGCTGTTCCGACAGCTGACCGCCCGGCTCACCGTCGTGCTGCACGATCCCGAGGACGTCGACAAGGCTGAGCTTGCCGCCCTGAGAGCCAGCGGAGTGAACATCGTGGCAGGCAAGGTGAGCCGCATCGTCACCGGCGCCGACGGGCGCGTCGCGGCGGTCGAGCTGGCCGGCCAGGGATCCATCGGCGCCGACGCGGTCGCCGTCAGTCCCCGGTTCAGGGCCCGCGCCGAACCCTTCGCGCCGCTCGGCCTGCGGCCAGCCGCTCATCCGAGCGGGCTCGGCGACTTCATCCAGACCGATCCGGCCGGGGAGACCGCGATAACCGGCCTTTACGCGGCCGGCAACGCGACCGACCCGAGCCAGCAGGCGCTGCAGGCCGCCGCCGACGGCAGCAGGGTCGCCGCCATGATCAGCTTCAGCCTCGCCCGCGACGACATCCGGGCTGCCGCCCGGCCATCGGCCAACCAGTCAGACTGGGACCACCGCTACGAGGGCGACCAGATGTGGAGCGGCAACCCGAACGGCACGCTCGTCAGCGAGGTCAGCGGCCTGCCTCCCGGCCGCGCCCTCGACGTCGGCGCCGGCGAGGGCGGCGACGCGCTCTGGCTAGCCGAACAGGGCTGGAAAGTCACCGCCAGCGACATCTCGCAGCGTGCACTGGACCGGGTCAGCGCCGAAGCCGGGCGCCGCGGCTTGCAGCTCGAGTGCCAGCACGCCGACGCCAACGCGGCCGGCGCATTCGAGCCGGCAGCGTTCGACCTGGTGTCGGCCCAGTACGCCTCGATCCCCCGCACACCCGACGGCCGCGGCGTGCACAACCTGCTGACCGCGGCCGCCCCCGGCGGCACGCTGCTCATCGTGAGCCACGACCTCGAACCGATGCGGCCCGTGTTGGCTGGCAGAGCGGCCGGCGCACCGGACCACAGCCGGCCGTTCGACCCGGATGCCTACCTGCGCGTCGACGACTTCGCGGCTGCGCTCGCCAGCTCACCAGCATGGGACATCGAGCTGCACGACAAGCGCCCTCGGCCGGCCGGAGCCGCCTCCTCGCACCACGTCAACGACATCGTGCTACGCGCCCGGCGCCAGGCCACCTGAGTCCCGCGGGAATGAGCCTGATCGCGGTGTCGGGCTGGCACTCGCGGCAGCTACCCGGGGAGCGGTACCGTCCTTCGCATGACCGATGTGATCGATACGACGTGGCTGGATGCCACCGCGCAGGCTGATCTTGTCCGCCGGGGCGAGCTAACCCCGAAGGAGCTGGTCGAGGCGGCTATCGCCCGGATCGAAGCGGTGAACCCGCAGTTGGACGCGGTCCTGCGCACCCGGTTTGACCAGGCGCGCGCCGAGGCGGCAGGTGAGCTCCCTGACGGCCCGTTCCGCGGCGTGCCGATGTTGCTGAAGGACATTGGCTGCACGGTGGCCGGCGAGCCGACGGCCTTTGGCCTCGGCCCGCTGCGCGACCTGGCCTGGCCGGTGACCTCGTACCTTGCCGGGCAATTCCGCGCGGCTGGCTTCATCCATCTCGGCCGGACTAACGTACCCGAGCTCGGCACAACGGTGACGACCGAACCGCGGAGCTTCCCGGCCGCTCTCAACCCCTGGCACACCGGGCACTCGACCGGCGGGTCATCTGGCGGCTCCGCGGCCGCAGTGGCCAGCGGCATGGTCCCGGTCGCACACGGTAACGATGGCGGCGGATCCATCCGGATCCCGGCCAGCGAATGCGGGCTCGTCGGGCTCAAGCCGACGCGCGGCAGGGTGAGCCAGGGACCGCTGATAGCAGACGGCTGGGCCGGCGCGACGATCGATGGCGCGCTGACTCGCACGGTCAGGGACGCCGCCGCTGTGCTGGATGCGATCAGCGCCCGGATGCCCGGCGAGCCTTACTA
>DAHVAR010000013.1 GCA_027314515.1 Actinomycetota bacterium | reverse complement strand
CGACCGCTTCCAGCGTCGCGCGCAGCGCGGCCGTCGTCAGCGCGGTCGCAGATGGCGCCACCCCGAGTTCACTGACCGCCAGCGCGGCAGCGTCCCGCAGCGCGGTAGGGATTCTCATCGACGTGTTCGATGTCTCGTGCGCGCCCTCGTCGAGCAGCGCGGAGATCCGTGCGATGACTGCCGATGCCTCCATGGACGACAATGTACCACAGGCTCGTGGTACACAGTGCAGCCCTGCATCCGGTCCGTACATAACTGTCATTCGGTGCCACGCAACCGCAGCATGCCAGCCGCTGATGGCCGGAGCCATACGCGGCGATCCGGGGCAACAGTCAGGTTGGCCGCGATGACCTTGCGTGATCGCCGCGGTGGGCTCACGGTGTGGTGAATCATCGTTGCTGGGGCCTGCCGTTGGCCCAGCCGTCCGGGTCCCAGCCGGATCCGGGAGGTGCCCGATGACCGCCACTACATCGTCCCCGTCCACCAGCATCATGTCCGCCTGTTCGATGCCCGAAGGGCGGACATCGAGTGCTTCGCGAGGGAACTGGAAGCCAGATGCCGGGCCCGGGCCACCGTGACTCGGCGGCTCTGCACGATCGCCGGTTTCTACCGGTACGCCGCCGGGGAAGAGCTACTGTCTGACTCCCCGGCCGCGCATGTCCGCCGTCCTCGCCTCGATTATGAGTCGCACGCCACCGGGCTGGACCGCAGCGAACTCGGCGCGCTGCTGGTCGCCGCCGGGCTCGGCGCGGCGGCCGAGCACGCCCTGGTCTCCCTGCTCGCGCTGAACGGACTGCGGGTGTCGGAGGCGACCGGCGCGAACATCGAGGCGATGGGCCTGGAGCGCGGGCACCGGACACTAGTCATCACGCGCAAGGGCGGAAAGGTCGTCACCATCCCGCTCGCGCCGCGCACGGCCCGGGCGATCGACCTGGCCATCGGTGAGCGCTGCGAAGGACCCATCTTCCTCACTGCCAGCGCGCGACGGCTGGATCGGCACGGCGCCGCGCGGATCGTCCGCCGGGTAGCCCGGCGTGCCGGGATCGCCAAGAAGGCAGGGCCTCACACACTCAGGCACGCATTCATCACCGCGGCGCTAGACGCCGGTGTCCCGCTGCGCGACGTGCAGGAAGCTGCCTCGCACGCCGACCCGCGCACGACCATGCGGTGTGACCGGGCACGCACCTCGCTGGACCGGCACGCCACCTACATCGCCGCCGCCTACGTCGCGGGAGCCGCCCGGTAACGGCGCGGTCTTGCCTGGCTCCGGCCGCAGCGCAGCGGCCGGAGCTAGCTGGCCATGGCCCGCTCGACCAGGGCCCGGTAGTCATCGACCAGCCCGGGCAGCAGCCGCAAGTGCACGATCGTGCCGTCGCCAGCCGGCGCCAGGTCAACGACCTGGCACACCGCGGCCGCGTCCTCGTCGCCGGCCACGACCAGGGCACCGGGAGTGATCTGGGCCGGGTCGCGGGCCTCGTCCAGGAACGTCCACACAAACCCGGTCTGATCCTCGTCATTGAGGTCCGCGGTGATGTCGACCCGGTACACCTCTAGCCCTCCTCCCGCCAGACGCTGCCTCTACCGTACTGCGGGTTGGCCTGGGCGGGGCCCAGCGCAGCCAGCAGCTCGCCGAGCTCCTGGTCATCAGCGCGGCGCAGCCGGACGGTGTAATGCGGAGCCTGACCGGTGGCCAGCAGCTGAAACCCGCTGTCCGTCAGCCGGCCGGCCGCAGGCAGGTAAACCGTGCGGAAGGTCGCGAACCTGCGCGCCAGCAATTCATCGAGCGCCATTCCCAGGACCGCGAACACCGAGATGCCCAGCAGCGGCAACCCGTCCAGCGACCACGCCCGGGCCGTACGCAGCGCGTGGCCACGCAGCTTGTCCACCGTGTCCCGGCCGCCACGCACCACGATGGTCGTCCAGGGCAGCAACTGCCCGGCTCGCAGCAGCTCCCGCTGCTCAATCCTGTGCTCTGGCATGCGGTCAGGTTACTGACCGGTACTCTCAATCTCCTGGCCTCGCCCGACGCGCGAACCGCCGATCGGTCGCGGCTTCGGCATGCTGATCAACCGCTTGCATTGCCGCGCATAACCGGGTTTCGTGCGCGGTTGGCCGGCCGGTCCGGTTCCTGTTGCCGGGGTTGAGCGGGCCTGCCAGCGCGGTTCTATCCGGCCGCCCGCTGGCCCGCAGTGCGCGATCATCCATAGGGTGGACACCTCGCAGATCCAGGCGGCTTTCGACGCCGTATTCGACCAGGCGGTTCTGTTCCACGGTTTCGCGGACTACATGCGTGACTACGACGTCTTCGTCTACGCGACCGCCGATCCTCGTACCGGGATCGCGCCGGAACACCTGCGATACCGGTTCAGGCACTGCGTCCGCGCGGCGATCTCGTCGGCTATCGCACCGCGGATCTGGAAGCGGTCACTGGACGAGCGGCTCGTCGACTATGAACGAGGCCGCGACCTGGACGGCTACGTGTGGGGCGTCAGATCAAGTGGACACCATCGATCCTGGGTACACGCCATTCGCCGTGCCCAGGGACGGACCAGACCACAAGATCCCGCTCTAGCAGCCGACGTCCCCGCCGACCTATCGTCGCCCGCTGCCGCCACCTGGCGGCGCACGCCGCCGCATGTTGTTTGCGTCACCCCGCCGCGCGATCCGCGAGCGCGCGGGGTCAGCGATCCCGTTCGGCGTCCGCGAAGCGGCAACGAAGTGTCGTCACGATCCGTAAGCGTACTGCGGGCCACTTGACATGCATTAACCGCCGATATGGTTGCCGCGGTATTGGTCTGCGCCGTTCAAGGCGGTCGTGCAGAACTGGCTGATCGGGCGCCGCCCAGGCCGCTTGGAAGTGTGCCGGAAGCTCGCATGCGCGCGGCCGCGCCGTGGGGCATTTGTTGAGTGATCCGGCTTCGCCGCGGGGGTGCCAGTATGTTGTCGGGGCTGAGGAGCGGCTTGAGGGCGGGCACGTCGGCGGGGCAGTGCGGGCAGGGGACACGGTTCGCCGTGCGGCGGGTCCCTGGACGCCGGCCGTGTACGCACTGCTCGCCCACCTGGCGGACAAGGGGTTCACGGGCGCCCCGCGGCCTCTCGGGCTCGATGAGCAGGGCCGGGAGGTCCTCACCTTCTTAGCGGGCGAGACCACCGGAACCCGCAGGGCCGCGGCCAGCCTGGGTTCACGCCGAGGACACCCTTGACCAGGTCGCCCGCTGGATGCGCGCCTACCACCAGGCCGTCGCCGGCTTCGTCCCGCCGCCCGGCGCCATCTGGCGCGGGGGCGGCACCTGGTCACCGGGCCTGATCATCGCCCATAACGACGCCGCCACCTACAACGCCGCCTGGCACCAGGACAAGCTCACCGGGTTCTTCGACTGGGACTTCGCCGGGCCCGCCACGCCGGAGTGGGACCTGGCCCTTGCCGCCTTCAGCTGGGTGCCGCTGCACACCCGGCAGTGGGTCGCCGCCGAGGGGTTCACCGACTTCGCGGCCGGGCCACGCCGGCTCGGCCGGTTCCTGCGAACTTATGGCTGGTCAGCAACGACCGGGGAATTCCTCGATGTGGTCGAGGCGCGCGTCAAGGCCCGCGCAGACGGCATCCGCGAGCGCGCCGCCTCGGGAGACGAGGCGTTCGGGCGACTGCTCCGCGAGGGAATCCCCCACGCGCTCGACCAGGCTATCGCCGAACTGGCCAGCTTCCTGCGATAGCGCGCTGGTGATCGGGAGGCCCGGCGGAAGGACCTGGGGGGAACTCAAGGATGCGCTCGACAAGGCGCACTTGGCGCTGTCCCGGATCCTTTCGTCGACTGAGCTGATCGGCGGCCTGCGCGCCAGATCCGCCGTTCTGCGCGAATGGCCGGTCGTCGCGGTGGCCGGGTCCCGCAGCGCACGAGTGGTTGTTCTGCGCACTGTGGCGCAGTGAAGTGCGACTAACGCTGAGCTCGCGCCGCTGGTGGTGTGCGTCCTGCACAGCGATGCAGCAGCGCTTGCTGCAGTGGCGGGCGTGTGCTACTGCGTGACGCTCGGGGTTATGTCCGTCGCGAAGAACAGGCCGACAAGGGTGCCGTCGGGCCGGGTCACGACAACGCGGGTCACCCCTCGCTGACCCATCCGCTGGGCCAGTGCTGCGGCGTCCTCGCTTGGCCGCACGGTGGACACGCCGGAGCGCATCAGCGTCCCTTACGCAGCTTCCCTGGTGGTGCCCGCCAGCTGGTCCCGGTAGGCGGCGCCCATCACCACGCCAGCCTCGTTGATGACGACGATCGGGCCGAATCCTTGTGCCTCCAGCAGCCGCAATGCTTCGGCCGCGGTGGCGCGCTCTCCGACGGTGGCCACGGCGCGACGAGTGAACATCCCGGCCAGCTGAGCCGTGCCCTCGAACGGCAGGTCAGCGGCCAGCCAGTCGGCCTTGCCCGCGGCATAGTCATGTGCCGGGCTGAACCCGGATGCCTCGAGCCGCCACGCGGCTCGCGGGCTCATGTCTCAAAGGCCGTCCCAGCAGTAGACGATGACCGGCCGGGATGGATCCAGCTGGCTTGCCCTGGCGTCTAGTTTTCTTTGAGCGGGAGTTTGACCGCGCCCGGCAGATGTGGCCAGTGATACTCATCTGCGGGCAGCACCTCGACCAGCTGAGCCCCCTGCCCGGTCAGCGCCTGCAGATCATCGCGCTCGATGCGGGTCGGCATGGTGATCTCCTGTTCCGGTTCGCCCCGTTGCCGGTGCGGGATTCGGCCCTCGGGAACGACGTTCCCGCAGCCGCTGCGGCTGGACTGCCGGTCATCGGGGTAAGCGCCAGTGCCGAGGGGTGGCTAGCTGAGTAGCTGGCCGAATATGCCGATGCCTGTTTGCAGGGCGCGGGCTTGTCCCAGGATGCCGCCGCTGATCTCCGGGTGGGAGGCCGCCCACGCCGCAGCGGCTGCCCGGGTGGCGAAGAAGTTCATGTACCCGCAGCAGACCGACGCCGACGGCCCCGCGCAGCCGTCGCCTGTGCGGCCGGCGTACACCAACGCGGTGGCCGGATCCCAGCTGCTGTCGGTCCCGTCAACGCTCACGGTGACCGGCTCGCCGGTGGACGGATCAGCCGACTCGATCATGACCGGCACGCCCGTCATGGCGGACACGCCCAGGGCGTCGATCGCGCACATGGCGAACACGGCCGGGCCGCCTGATATCCGCACCCGGTGCGGGGTCGGCAGCGCGGAGAACGGGTACGCAGCGGTGATCTGACCGGCGTCATCGAGACACAAGAAGTCGCCGTCGGCTAGCTCGGCCAGTACCTCTGCCACGTCGTACGGTGCAGCGTGCTCGCCCAGGCTGGCGGTGTCGGGCGCACCGCCCGTGTTGACGAACGAACGGAGTACAGCTTGGTGTACAGCGCGCAGGCCGCGTTCGGCGGGCGCGACACGGCCTCGCCCAGAGCGTCCCAGCGAGTCCAGCCACGCCGGGGCGTCCGCCCCGGCCGCCGAGGCCGGAGGATGCGTGATCGCCTGCCGGAGCTGGCCGGGCGATGGCGCGCCCGATGGCTGCCCGTTCTCATCGCGGTACAGCCGGCACGACATGCTCGGCGCCTGCCCCGGCTCGGCAAACGGGTCTACCCCGTCGATCAGCAACGTGGGCGAGCCGTGCATGCCCCGCCTGGCCGCTTCGCCCTCATCGCAGATCACCTCAAGCGACACCTCGACACCGGCGCGGCCGTCCACGACAGCCGCGAGGCGGTCGTTGAGAACAGGCGCATTGGGGCAGTCCGGCACTGCCAGAACAGTCAGATGCACCTATCGAACTCCTGTCGTCTGGCTACCAGGGCAGGTGCCGGTTAAGCCACCGCAGCGCTGGCCCGATCACCGGGCGGTCAGGCCAGCCCCGCGCCATGACTTGCCCGCGGACCGCCTCGGCGGCACCGCGCAGCGTCTGGCGCATCGCCGTGGCTTGCTGGTCCCTGGCCCGGCGGCTGAGGAAGTGGACGCAGCTGATGCAGACGCCGACTTCGGGATGCTCGCCGAGGCGGACCAGGGTGTCCTCCGACCTGGGCTGGCCACAGCACCAGCATCTGGTCTCGTCCCTTTGGCCTTTCGCTGTCTGGGCCTCAGCGC
>DAHVAR010000012.1 GCA_027314515.1 Actinomycetota bacterium | reverse complement strand
CCGCTGATGGGTGGCGGCCTTCCCGGTCCGTGCAGCGGGAAGGCCGCCAGCTAACGGGTGCCGGTCAGTGCGCCGCGGCGAACTGCTCGCTCTCGGTCGACCCGGCCAGCGCCGTCGTGGAGGCGTCCGGGCTGATCGCCGACGTCACCATGTCGAAGTAGCCGGTGCCGACCTCGCGCTGGTGCCTGGTCGCGGTGTAGCCGTCGGCCTCGGCCGCGAACTCGGCGTCCTGCAGCTCGACGTATGCCGACATGCCGCGCTCGGCGTAGCCGCGGGCCAGCGTGAACATCGACTCGTTCAGCACGTGGAATCCGGCCAGCGTGATGAACTGGAACTTGTACCCCATCGCGCCGAGTTCGCGCTGGAACCGGGCAATGCTGTCGCTGTCCAGGTGGGCTCGCCAGTTGAACGACGGCGAGCAGTTGTACGCCAGCATCTGGTCCGGGTAGACGTCCTTGATGGCCTCGGCGAACTTGCGGGCAATCGCCAGGTCCGGGGTCGAGGTTTCCATCCAGAGCAGTTCGGAGTAGGGGGCGTAGGCAAGGCCGCGGGCGATGCAGGGCTCGAGGCCGTTGCGAACCCGGTAGAAGCCCTCCGCCGTCCGCTCGCCGGTGACGAAGCGCTGATCCCGCTCGTCGACGTCGCTGGTGATCAGCGTTGCCGCCTGCGCGTCGGTACGGGCAACCACGAGCGACGGCACCCCGCACACGTCGGCCGCCAGCCGCGCCGCGCTCAGCGTCTTGATGTGCTGGCCGGTGGGGATCAGCACCTTGCCGCCAAGATGGCCGCACTTCTTCTCGGACGCCAGCTGGTCCTCCCAGTGCACGCCCGCCGCGCCGGCATCGATCATGGACTTCATCAGCTCGAAGGCGTTCAGCACGCCGCCGAAGCCGGCCTCGGCATCCGCCACGATCGGCGCCAGCCAGTACGGGGCTCCCTCGTTCTGCGACTCGGCCCAGGTGATCTGGTCGGCACGGAGCAGCGCGTTGTTGATCCGGCGCACCACGGCGGGGACGGAGTTGGCCGGGTAGAGGCTCTGGTCCGGGTAGGTCTGCCCGGACAGGTTAGCGTCCGCCGCTACCTGCCAGCCAGACAGGTAGATCGCCGGCAGCCCTGCCCTGACCTGCTGCACGGCCTGGTTGCCGGTCAGCGCGCCGAGAGAGTTGACGTAGCCGTCCTCCTGAAGCATGGACCACAGCCGCTGCGCGCCAAGGCGCGCCAGGGTGTGCTCCTCCTGCACCGAGCCGCGAAGCTTGATGACGTCGTCGGCGCTGTAGCTGCGCTCGATTCCGGACCAGCGCGGATTCGTCGCCCACTCGTGGCGCAACGCGGCTGCCTGGGTTTCCAACGCGGTGGCTCCCGAGTGGCCGTTGGCCTGGCTCGGAACTGAGCCGTTGAGCGGGCCCTCGAGGCGACGATCGGTCACGGGTTCCTCCTGGTGTGTCGTCCCCGGGTGAAGTAACGGTGTTGTTAACAACAGTGCCGGTGGCAGCGGCCGCTGGCTAGCCATGAGGTGACTGAAACTCGCGAAGTTTTCAGTTATAGTGAAGAAGTGCAAAAATTGATAAGCGAAGAATCACGATCTTTGCCAGTAAGCGGACTAGATCTTGATCTGTTCGGCCAGCGGCTACGGCACTTCAGGCGCAGCCGCGGTTTCACGCTGGCCGAGCTGGGGGAGCGCGTGGGCCGCGCCCCGTCCGCGCTGTCGCTGCTCGAGAACGGCCGCCGCGAGCCGAAGCTGTCCCTTATTGAGGCGCTGGCCGCCGCGCTGTCGCTGCCGGCCGACGAGCTGATGCGCAAGCAGCCGCCGAGCCACCGGGCTCAGCTGGAGATAGCGCTGGCCGAATCCCAGCGCGATCCGGTGCTCGCCGATCTCGGGCTGCCCCCGCTCCGGGTCGGCGCCAAGGTGCCCAACGACGTGCTCGAGCACATGCTCGCGCTGTACGACGAACTGCGCAGGCAGCGCGCTAAGCCGACGGCCACGCCGGAGGAGGCCCGTGCGGCTAACGCGGACCTTCGGCTGATGATGAGCGAGCGAGGCAACTACTTCGCCGAGATCGAGGCGGCCGCCGAGAAGGCGCTCGCCCCGGTCGGCTACTCAGGCGGCGCCTTGTCGCAGGGCATGCTGCTGGCGGTCGTCAGCCATCACGGGTTCAGCGTCCGCTACGCCCAGGACCTGCCGCGCTCCGCCCGGTCGGTGACCGACCTGCGCAACCGCCGGATCTACCTGAAGCAGGAACCGCTCGGCGTGCACACGCCCCGCGCCGTGCTGCTGCAGACCCTCGGTCACTTCGTGCTCGGTCATTCCGCGCCGGCCGATTTCGGCGAGTTCCTGCGCCAGCGCATCGAGGCGAATTACTTCGCGGCGGCCGTCCTGGTGCCCGAGCACGCCGCGGCCAGGTTCCTGCGGGAGGCCAGGGACGCGCGGGACTTGTCGGTGGAGGACCTGCGGGACGTGTTCTCGGTGTCCTACGAGATGGCCGCGCACCGGTTCACCAATCTCGCCACGCACCACCTCGGCATCCCGTGCCACTTCGTCAAGAACGACGAGGGCGGCATCATTTACAAGGCGTACGAGAACGACGGCGTGGTCTTTCCCGCCGACCCGTCCGGCGCGATCGAGGGCCAGCGGATGTGCCGCCAGTGGTCAGGCCGCCAGGTGTTCATGGCGGCGGACAGGTTCAGCCCCTATTACCAGTACTCCGACACCCCGTCCGGTACCTACTGGTGTCAGGCGCTCGTCGATTCGGGACGGGAACGCGGATTTGCCATCACCCTCGGTGCCCCGTACGAGCACAGTCGCTGGTTCCGCGGCCGGGACACTACGGTCAGGACGCGCTCGCGCTGCCCGGATCCGGGTTGCTGCCAGCGCCCGCCCGCCGCGCTCGCGGCCCGGTGGGAGGGGATGGCGTGGCCGTCGGCGCGAGCTCACTCGCACATCCTGCTCGCGCTGCCGTCCGGCAGCTTCCCCGGCGTGGACGAGACCGACGTGCTCGACTTCCTCGACCGGCACGCAGCCGACTAG
>DAHVAR010000278.1 GCA_027314515.1 Actinomycetota bacterium | reverse complement strand
AGGATCGGAGCAATCAACGTCGCGCGAACTCACCACAGTGCCCCTCATCTCCCAAGGTCAGCAGCCCATCAGCGCAATCACCGGCCAACCACCGAGCGCTGAGGTTGCCCCGAATCGGCCCCGCGGAAATCCGCGCTAACCCCGCTGCCGACCGCGTATGTCGGGCCGGCCCGGCGGGTAGGCCACCGTCGTGAATCCCGTGACCGGGGGCCGCGCTGCCCGGCTTGGTGCCGCTGAACCGGGCTGGAGCCCGGCCGACGAAGCGCGCCTGCCCGCATCCGGCGCCGGGGATGCCGCACCTACATGAGCGACGCGCAGGCGCCGGGCAGCCCCGTGACCTGCCTGGTCACCGGGGCGACCGGCTACGTGGGCGGGCGACTGGTGCCCGCGTTGCTCTCGGCGGGGTACCGAGTTCGCTGCATGGCGCGTCTGGCTGCGCGGCTGTCGGGCTTCGGCTGGATCGGCCAGGTCGAAGTAACCGAGGCCGACGCCCTAGATGCCCGTTCCCTCCGGCGCGCGCTAGCGGGCGTGGACGTGGCGTACTACCTGATCCACTCGCTGGGCTCAGGCCCGGCGTTCGAGGCCACGGACCGCGCCGCCGCGCGGAACTTCGCCGCCTGTGCCCGGGACGCCGGGGTCAGCCGGATCATCTACCTGGGCGGCCTGCGGCCGCCTGGCGAGGACCTCTCGGCGCACCTGCGGTCCCGAGCCGAAGTCGGCGACATCCTGCTTAACTCCGGCGTGCCGACCGCGGTGCTGCGGGCCGGGGTGATCATCGGATCGGGTTCGGCTTCCTTCGAGATGCTCCGGTACCTTACCGAGCGGCTGCCGGTCATGGTCACCCCGAAATGGGTGCGCTCACGCACTCAGCCGATCGCCATCCGCGACGTGCTCGCCATCCTGGCCAGATGCGCGCGCCTGCCCCCGCAGGTGAACCGGGCATTCGACATCGGCGGGCCGGACGTGCTGACGTACGCGGACATGATGCAAAGGTACGCCGCCGTGGCAGGCCTGCGGCCGCGGCTGCTCGTACCGGTGGGCGTGCTCACCCCGTCGCTGTCCAGCTACTGGGTAGGGCTGGTCACCCCGGTCCCCGCGGCGCTGGCCCGCCCGCTGGTGGAATCCCTGCGCTACGACGCAGTCGCCGCCGAGCACGACATCGCTCGCTATGTGCCTGTTCCGCCCGGCGGGCTGACCGGCTTCGACGACGCCGTCCGCCTGGCCCTGCAGCGGGTCCGGGAGGCGGACGTGGCCACCAGGTGGACGTCGGCGTCCCTGCCCGGCGCGCCCAGCGATTCGCTGCCCACCGACCCGGACTGGGCGGGCGGCAGCCTCTACCAGGACGTGCGGGAGAAGCCAACCCAGGCGCCATCCGGGGCGCTATGGCAGATCATCGAGGGCATCGGCGGAAAGCACGGCTGGTACTCCTGGCCCCTGGCATGGCAGGCCCGCGGCTGGCTGGACCGCGTCATCGGCGGAACAGGGCTGCGGCGCGGCAGACGCGACCCCGACCACCTGCGACCCGGCGACGCCCTCGACTTCTGGCGAGTCGAGGCGATCGAACCCGGCCACCTGCTGCGGCTGCGCGCCGAGATGAAGCTGCCTGGCCTGGCCTGGCTGGAGCTGTCAGCCAGCGAGCAGCACGGGCACACCCTCTACCGGCAGCGCGCCACCTTCCACCCGCGCGGCCTGTCCGGCCACCTGTACTGGTACGCACTGCTCCCCGTGCACGCCGCCGTCTTTGCCGCCATGGCACGCAATATCACCAGGGCAGCACAGCGGCCCCTGGACACCACGCCGCGCCGGCCGCCGTCCCCACGGTGAGGCATTGATCCCGGCCCGACGGTTTTCTCCAGCCGTCCGGCCAGCGCCTCAGCTGGTGCCACCGGGACCGTCAGGCAAGCATCCGGGTGAGCTCGCGCAAGTCGTGCAGGCTCTCACCGGGCCGCCCGGCCAGCACCAGCAGGCCAGGATAAGCCTGGGCGAGCTGCGCTGCCTCAATGGCGCCCTGTTCTGCGCCTTCTTCCGTGATAGCCGACAGCACGACCAGGCGAGCGGCGACCTCATCGGCTAGCCGGCCGACCTCGCTGGCAGGCAGGTCGGTAGCCAGGTGCTGGACGAGCCAGTGGTCCTCGCGGAGACTGCCTGCGGCCATCAGCGCGGGAAGCCCATGCCGCTCTCCGGGCGGGGTCGCTGTCACCGCGACTCCACGCGGGCGACCCCTGCGCTGCCTAGCCGCGAAAGGCGCCATCAGGCACTCGCAGATCGCACTGGCCCGGTGCTCGACAGCGATCGTCACGTCACCGGCTGCCCAGTCGTCGCCGACCCGGCGCAGCGCAGGCGCGACAACCCGCTCACACAGGTCGATGAAGGGCACGCCAGCGGCTAGCCGCTCCAGGCACGTCCTGGCCAGCCGCTCCTCGCCGGCCACGATCGCGTCATAGAACCGGTCAGCCTGCGGCTGCCAGTTGCGCACCCGCACCTCGGGGCGAGGCGGTGTGCCGGCGGCGCGCTGGACGCGAAGCGCATGAGCGTCCGCAACGCGGACCTGGTACCGCCGCCCGGACTTCGCAGCAGGCAGCAGGCCCTGGCGAACCCAGCCGTACGCGGTCTGGTAGTGCACGCCGAGGAAGTCGGCTGCCTCCCGCAGCGGCACCACCCGCTGTGCCCGTTCCATTTGATCAGTCTACTTTAGTGTCGATTTCCTCAGGACGATGTCATCTCCCGGCCGGGACGGCGCCGCACCAGGCACCGCGACCGCCCCGGACACTGACTTAGGACGCTCCGCTGAATTACGCGGGCTTGTACGGGACTAACTTCGGGACCCAGAGCCAGTCGTCAGCAAATGAACCTCGCTGGTCTTGGGTCAGGTGCCAGCCGTGGGCTTGAGGTGCCTGGTGATGACGGCGGCAGAATCGGTCCGCTAGCCGCGACGCGGCATCACGCAGAACTCGTTGCCTTGCGGATCGGCTAGCGTCACGTGCGACTCGCATCGGCGCGATCACGCTCGCCCCGATGCCGGCGAGCACCGGTCCACCTCAGCCATGGCGTCCACAGTCAGTCGAGATGAACGCGGTTCTTGCCTCACTTGGCCTCAGGCACTCGCTGCGGGAACAAGCGCGGGCCTGGTCCCCCCGACTGGCACTGCCGGATCCTCTTCGAGGTCGGTGATTCCTGGCGAGCGCAGACGTTCGACCTTCGCATCGTCGTACGGCGCGACGTACCCATCGAACGCTGCTGCCCAGAACCGCGCCAGAGATGCCGCGTGTAGCGCGACGCTCGTTTGGGACGCGAACGACGTTGGGCATGAGCATTCGTACCTGGGCTGAGCGAGCGTTCCGGGACTTGACAAGGGAACCCTCACGGGGACCCCTCACCGGGCTATACGGGCAGGTCAACAGCCTGCCCGGTCGGCAGGCAGCGAGCCTACGGGTCCGACCCCTTATCAAGTCCCGCTATCGCTCGGGCGGTCACGTAGAGGCTCGCCGCCAGTGACGTCTTGCCGCTCATAGCGAATGTCGCTCTACACCGGGTGCGAGCAGTCGATGACGCTGTCCCGAAGCTGAGCCATGCCGCCATCGTCCCCGCTAAACCGGGTAGGGCTCGGGGGTGACGGTGTATGTTCGGCCGCTGGGTGTTCGCCAGGTCAGGATGCCGGGCTGGTCTTGGGTGAGGTGCCAGCCGTGGGCTTGTTTTGCCTGGTGGTGCCGTCTGCACAGGGGCGCGAGGTTGCATTCGCAGGTGTCTCCGCCGTGCTGCCAGGGCACGGTGTGGTCGAGGTCGGCGCGGCGGGCGGGGCGGCGGCAGCCGGGGAAGGAGCAGGTCCGCTGCCGGACCCGGATCAGGTGGGCCAGGCTGGGCGGGGGCCGGTAGGCGCTGGCGCGCCGGGGGTGGCTGCAGGCGCCGGCTTGCAGGTACTGCAGCCGGGCCCGCAGGCCGTCAGCCCAGGTGATCGCCGGCGTGCCGGCAGCAGGCGGCCGGGGGGCGCAGGCGTGCGCGGCCGCGCGGCCGTCTGGCCCGGTGAGCGTCAGGCACCAGCGGGCGGCCGGGCCGAGGCGGGAGGCCAGGTCCCGGCAGGTGCCGGCGTCGGCGGGCCCGTGGCCGGCGACCTCGCCTGGCGCCTGGCTCCAGCCCAGCCAGGCCGACAGCGGCATGGTCAGGTTGATCACCCCGCCCAGCCGCCCGCCGCCGTCTGCGCCGGCACTGTCCGGGCCGGCACTGTCCGGGCCGGCACTGTCCGGGCCGGCACTGTCCGGGCCGGCACTGTCCGGGCCGGCGCTGCTCTGCGGGCCGGGGCCGTTCCCGGCACCTACGCTGTCTCCCGGGCTGGTGCTGTCGCCGGCGGGCTCGGGGAGCAGTGAGTGCAGTGGCTGGCCGGTGAGCAGGGCGATGTAGGCGGCGGCGCGGAGCTGGTCGGTGGACCCGGCCGCGCCGTGGGCGCGCAGCCAGCGAGCGTGCCCGGTCAGCCGGGCCGAGGCCTCGATCACGTCGGCCGGGGCCAGCTCCCGGCCGGCCAGGCAGGAGTTACCCGATCCCTCGGCCCATGACTGCACGCTGGCGTCCTTGAGGGCGTCCTGGCGCTTGCGCTCGGCCGCCTGCGGGTCCCAGGCCAGTACCGCGCGGGCCAGCGCGGCCCGCAGCTGCCCGGCCGTCCGGCTCTCTGCGCCCTCCAGCACCGCCCCGGCGATGTCGTTCGCGGCCTCGCCGGGCAGCCCGGCCAGCCCGTCGGTGAACAGCGCAGCCTTCGCCCAGTCCACCCGGCCGGCCGCCAGCGCCGCCGCCACCCCGGGCAGCCGGCCCAGCCCCGTCGACACCGCCAGCAGCCGCCCCGCCGCCTGACCGGTCAGCGCCAGCGCCGCCGCGACCTCGGCATCCACATGCCCGGCCAGGGCCGGCTGCCGCAACGCCACCGACTGCTCCATCCGCCGCTCCACCAGCACATTCACGCACCCCGCCAGCCCCGCCTGCGCCCAGCTCGCCAGCCGCTGCCAGCCGCACAGCACCCCGATCAGCTCCGACTCCCCCAACCCGGCGCCCCGCGACGCCGCCGCATCGATCCCCGCCGCCAGCACCGGCCCGGGCAGCGCCACATCCAGGACCCCGCCCGCCGCGAACCCCGCCTCCGGCCGCGGCCCCACCCCCGCATCCCGATGAGTGAACCCCGCCCCCGGCAGATCATCACTGCGCGGCTCATCCCGCCACGCCGCCGCGATATCCGCCGGCAACCCCCGCACCCACGCCGCCTGCTCCGCCTCGGCACTGCCCACCAGATCCTCATCCAGCCACCACGGCACCTCATCCACACCCGGCGGCGGGCCATCCCCGGCACCCGCCAGCGGCAGCGCCGCGACCTGCGCCGCGGTCAACTCCACCGGCTCATCCATCTCCGCCAGCTGCCGCCACAGCAACTCCCGCACATCAAATGGCGGCAACCCCCCAGCCCAGGGCACCCGGCCAGACGGCACCCGCCCAGGCAGCGGCGCTTCAGCCGGCCCGGCCGGCGAGCGCTCACCAGCGGACGGCCCGGCCGCAGACAGCGGCGCCTGCCCGGCAGGCGGCACCGGCCCAGGCAGCGTTTCCCCGGCCGGCATGTCCCCCGCGGCCCGCGCCCGCGCGGCCACCGGCCCGGCCGGTGACGGCGACGACGGCGGCCGGGCGCCGCCCGCCTGCGGTTCGCTCATCTTTTCGCCACCACCCCTCACAGCAAGCCAGCTACCCGACCATAGTATCGACAGCCACCGACAATTCCCGGTACTTCAGCCACCCCGGACACTGACTTAGGACGCTCCGCTGAATTACGCGGGCTTGTCCGGGACAGATGCCTATCGTGTGTGGTGCGGCGACCATTGAGGCTGAGGCGGACCGGTTCGCGGCCCTGCTGGCCCGGGCAGGCGGGTGCGTCAGCCGGGCCCGGCCGGGAACCTGGCCGGTGAGCTGGGCCGGCCGGTCCCCGCGGACACGGTGCCGGCTGCCGAAGGACCGGCTGGGCTACAGCTTGCAGGGCAATGCCAAGACAGTCGAGGGCAGCCGGCACCCGGACCGCGACGCCCAGTTCCGGTACATCAATGACCTGGTGACATCGCCGATGGCGGCCGGCAACCCCGGTGATCTCGATCGATTGCAAGAAGAAAGAGCTGGCCGGCAACTTCAGGAACGGCGGCGCCGAGTGGGAACCGGAAGGCTCACCGCGGCAAGTCAGCGACCACGACTTAGTGGGTAGCCCCGTTAACTCGTCGGGGGGTCAGGCTGCTGTTGCGAGGTCGGTCTGCCGGGCGGCTTGCTCGTGTTCGCTCATGCGCCGGAGCAGGTTGGTGAGGTCGGCTGCGGTGAATTCCCAGTTGAACGGCGTCGCGGTCTGGTTGTAGCGGTTCACGAACGCGAGCAGGGTGTCGCGGAGGGCATCGGCGCTGGCGAAGTCGTTGGGCGTGACGACTTTCTTCTGGATGATGGAGAAGAAGATCTGGTTCAGCCAGGACGCGTGGACCGGGGTGTGGATCATGATGGCGTTCGGATGCGCCTTGGCCAGCCGGTCGATGGCGGCCTTGCCGCGGTGGTCCGACCCGTTGTCGACGATGACGAACACGCGGGGCGCGTCCCGGTACTCCGGCCGGGTCATGACCGACCTGCCCGGCGAGGTCCATGAACGGGACGATGCCCGTG
>DAHVAR010000274.1 GCA_027314515.1 Actinomycetota bacterium | reverse complement strand
AACGACGCGCCTTCTCACCCGTCCTGCGCAAGGCCAGCCTCCCCCAAGACACCCGCATCCCCTGGCTAGGCGGCCGGACCATCCGCTACGAGTACGCCTGAACCTTGCGCCGAACCTGCTGCGTGGAAATCCGCGTTAGCGTCCCGACCCGCACGTCGTACAGCTCCACGACCAGGTCACCCATGTTGGTCCGCTGGCATTGAGATCGTCGCCGTCAGATGCAGGCCTGTCTCGCGCATCGCGGCGAAAAGCCGGTCCATCAGTATCGAGGGCTTGCCGGACTCAAGCTCCCAGATGTACCGCTGCGTGGTGCCTAGCCGTGTGGCCAACTCGCGCTGGCTTAGCCCCGACACCATTCTCGCCTGCTGCAGCATGAGTCCCAGCGACTCCGCGCTGGAGACCTTCCCCGAATATTCCATCATGCCTCCGACTCCTATATAGGAGTCATAGTAGTTGACTACATTATCAGAGTCGACCGGGATGACGTCGATATGCGCGTCAGTATGCGGGCTTTGAGGAGGGTGCTGGCCGGTCGGCAGCCCGGTCGCTGCGCAGCGGCGGCGTGGCGATCTTTCTCGTGTGCCATTTGTGTGCCAACGATGGCCCAGGTGCACAAGTCGTCGAACAGCTTGCTGAAGGCCTCGGCTGACATCCGCGCCGCAGGTGCTTGGGGTCCCGGCGACGCTCAGGGCGCCCTGAACTACATCGGTCCCGGTCAGGTGCGAGAAGCAGCGGCGCTGGTCAGCTCCGGCCGGACTGTTGGCCTCGGGTTGCCGCTCGACACCGCGGTCGGCCCGGACAACCCGAGACCTGTCATGCACACAATGACCGACTCCCCGGCGGCATATCCGGCGGGCGGCACAGCCTTCGCGTGTGACTCCTTCACTGTCGAGTGTCACGGCGACGCGCACAGTCACATCGACGCGCTGCGCCACGTCACGTTCGGCGGTTCGCTCTACAACGGTGTGGACGCCATCTCGGTGACCGCAGCCGGCGCGGGCGCACTTGGCGCAGAAAACCTGCGAAACGGGATCGCCGGACGCGGCATCCTGCCCGACATCGCGGCCACCAGGCAGGCGGCCTGGATCGAGCCGGGCGAAGTGATCACTTCGCAGGACCTGCTCGCCGCCGAGGAGGCTCAGGGCGTCCGGGTCAGGGCCGGCGACATATTTGCTCTGCCGCACCGGACACCAGCGAAGGCGGCGTGAGCTTGGCGCCTGGGACGCAGCGCACCTCAAGACCGGACTCGACCCGCGGGCAATGACCTGGGTTAGCGAACGCCAGGTCAGTGCCATGGGTTCGGACGGGGACAGCGACACCGTGCCGAGCGTGGTCGAGCAGGTCGATTATCCGGTGCACGTACTGGCCATCTGCGCGATGGGCGTCGTGCTCATGGATTGCCTCAACCTGGACGACCTGGCACCGGCATGTGCTGAGGAAAGGCGGTGGGAATTCCTGCTCACGGCAGCCCCGCTTGTGCAGAGCCGCGGCACGGGCACGCCAGTAAATCCCATCGCAGCGTTCTGAATGCTGCGCCGGCGAGGCGCGACCGCCGGAAGCCGCAGGGAGCTAACTACGGCGACGGTTCGCCGTAGAGCGTGTTCAGGTCGGCGAGGAGGGTCTTGCCCTGGCTGGCGGCAGCTTCCTCCGCCAGTTCCGGGGAGAAGCCTGACGCGCTGAAGATGCCGAGGGCGGCGTCGGCGGCGTCGTGCCCGGCTGTGGTGAGCAGTTCGCGGAGATGCCGAAGCCCGCGTAGCTCACTAAGGCCAGGGTGGCGGTCGCGGTATTTGGCCTCGCCGATGAATACGACAGGGGTGTCCGGGGTGCGCGGCCGGGCGCCCCGCGCGAGGGCCAGGACGTC
>DAHVAR010000195.1 GCA_027314515.1 Actinomycetota bacterium | reverse complement strand
GCGCTGTACGCGGCGCTGTGGGCGGCTGCGGCGGCAGCGATCGAGATGATCCGGATCGACTACTCGGCGCGCCTGGACGGGCTGCGGTCTAACGTGCTCGCGATGCTGGCGATCCTGGTGCTGGCGATCGGCTACCTGGCCATCGATGCCCGCCGTCGGCGGCGGCGGGCGTCGATGCAGCGGCAGGAGCCGCCGGCCCGGCATCGGACGCTGCGGCCGTGGGCCAGCCGGGCCGCCGCGGGCCGGACCGGGCTCGCCGAAACCGGGCCTGCCGGCGCCGGGCGGGTCGGCACCGGACTGGCCAGCCCTGGCGAATCCGGCTCCGGCGAAGCCGGTGAGCCGCCGCCTGCCGCCGTTGGCGACTCTCGGCCTTAGCGGGTGGCACCGTTAATTCGTCGGGGGTGTCAGGCGGCCTCCGGTAGCGGTTCGGGCTGACCGGGTTGGTCTTGGTGCTCACTGATCCGGGTGAGCAGGTCGGCGAGGTCGGCAGAGGTGAACTTCCAGTTGAACGGCCTGGCGGTCTGGTTGTAGCGGTTCACGAAGGCGAGCAGGGTTTCGGATAGCTGCTGCGTGCTGGCGAAGTCGTTGGGCGTGACGACTTTCTTCTGGATGATGGAGAGAAGATCTCTCTGGTTCAGCCAGGACGCGTGGACGGGGGTGTGGATCATGATGGCGTTCGGGTGCGCTTTGCGGAGCCGGTCGATCGCGGCCTGGCCGCGGTGGTCGGAGCCGTTGTCCACGATGACGAGCACCCGGGGCGCGTTGTTGTACTCCGGCCGGGCCATGACCTCGCCGACCAGGTCCATGAACGGGGCGATCCCGGTGGTGGCCGGGGTGGCGCCGAACACTGTGCCGGTGTGTACGTCCAGGCCGGCCAGCAGGGCCAGGGCTCCGTGGCGGACGTATTCGTGCTCCACTCGCGCGGGCTTGCCGGGGGCGGCCGGAAGGGTCGGGTGGCGGCGTTCGCGGGCCTGGATGGACGGCTTGGCGTCGAAGGACAGGAGCCGGTCACCGGGGCCGAGCGGCTCACCTTGGTAGTACCCGTGGTACAGCTCGAGGATCACCGTCGCCTTGGCGGCGAAGTCCGGGTCGCGGGGGAACAGCCAGGACTGGTACTGCCAGGGCTTGATCGGGTGGGCAGCCAGGATCCGCAGCACCGAGGACACCGAGATCTTCCCCTCGATCCCCGCCCTGGTGATCTCGGCGAGCAGTTCCGGGCCGGTCCAGCGGGACAGCGGCACCCCGGTGGCGGCGGGCAGCTGGCAGGCCAGCGCGACCACAGCGGCGCGCACCAGTTCGCCGATCTGGCGGGGCCGCCCGGTCCCGGGCAGGTCGTTCAGCCCTTCCAGGCCGCGGGCGGCGAACCGGCCCCGCCACTTGCGAGCGGTGTCCTCGCCGATGGCCAGGTCCGCGGCGATCCGGGCATTGGCCCGGCCGCGGGCGGCGGCCAGCACGATCTGCGCCCGCAGCCGGTCCCGCCAGGGCGTGGTGGCCCCGCGGATCCGTTTCTTGAGGGTCCTGCGGTCGGCGGCGGTCAGCGTGACCGGCACGGCATGCGAAGGCATCGGCGGCTCCGGGTAAATTACAGTGATGTAATTCACTTTCCGGGCACATGGTCATAACCAGCGCCGATGCCTCCGGGCGCCGCCGGACGGCATGATGGGGCCATGCCCGCCATCCCGGAATCGACCCGCAGCTCGATCGTCATGCGGCTGCTCGACCACGCCGAAAAGAACTGGCCCCAGCTGAGCGAAGTCCACGCCAGATACCGCGGCAGCTTCGCCTACATCAGCGGCGTCCTGCCCGACGGCGAGCAGATCCCGTGCGGCCCGGCGGCGGGTACGTGGTTGTTAATGATGAGACCGGGCAGGTCGTGCAGGTAAGCGACATCAACAACCCGAACTGGAAGCCTGTCTGGAACGATCCGAGGTTCCAGCGATGACGTCATCGGTAAGCGCATCCAAGGAACATCGGCTGCTGATCGACATATGCCTACAGCATCTGGTCCAGTTCTTCTGGCAGGGTCCTGGGCTGCTGCTGATCAGTCGGAAGGGCATCGCACGGGTGTTGGGTGATCTCGCCGGTAGAGGCATCCGCGTCGTCGGTCTTGAGGGCTTTGAACTGGATGGCAAAGAGGTGCACCCGCGGCTGGACTTGGTCTTCGATGCGGACCGGCTCCCAGGGTTCCCAACTCCCCTAGAGGCGGTTGAAGCATGGCCAGGCGATGTCTGGGTCGACGTGACGATAGCGAATCTGCCGTGACTCGCCGCCGACGGTGTTGCCCCAGAAGACCAAGCGCTGACGTCCTCGGAGCAAACCACGTTGAACGACGCTCTGCGGGCCGACAAACTGGATCACATCTTCGGCAATGCGAATCACTACCTTGAGCCGATAGTCCAGGAGTTCGGCAGCCAAGAGGCGGGCATGGAACAGATCGTCCGCAGCGTCGGCGGACCGCTGCCTGAGAGCGGTCCGTTTGAAATCGCTCAGGACATTGGGGGTCAGACAGTCATCATCCGCGGGGCCGTCGTGGACGGCATCGTCCGCATCGGGACGGCGTTTACACCACAATGACGACGATAAGCCAAGGGAACCCCTTGTCTGCTGGACTCATCGAGCTAATCGCCCACATCGTTGAGCCGTTGGGCGGCGAAGCAGCGGTCCTGCTAGAACAAGCGAAGTCAGCGGTCGTCGTTTTGTACTCTCCCACGAGAGTCGACGTCACCGTGCCGGATGTTGCCGTCCGAAGCGCGCTCCCTGATGGACCAACTCCTGGGCGAGCGATCGTTTACGACAACCGCGACCAACCGGTCGGGGAGATTCTCGTCTGGATTCGTTCCGGCCTGATGATCGGCTTGGAACAAGCCTGGTTCACGGACGAGCCGCCTACAGCGTGGCCGTCGCCTTCGCAGGTCCGGTCGTGATGGGCTCTATGGCTCGCACTGCGCTGTTGGCACTTGGCGCTCTACCGTGCTTGAGGAGATTGTTGGCGCTCCTCGAGTTCATGACTGAATCGCCGCAGAAGAAACCGGGGCTGCAGCGCCTACGGCGCAGGACTCGACGCCAGTGATCGGCAGACTGCCCGATACTGAAGTTGCGAAAGGGTGGGCCGAACATGAGGTTCACGACCTGCCACGGGATCAGTGGTCGATCGCTCGCAACGACGAATGGGTTCAGAGCGTAATCGACCGCAAGATGGATGTCTACGCAGGGGGTCGGCGTCCTCACGTGGCGAGGCTGAGTAGTGACAGCGCGTTGAGGTAGTCGTGGCCTGCCCAGCGCAGCCCGGAGGCGATTCTGGCCCATCTGCTGGCACGCAGTGCGGCGATGGCCAGATTACCTGTTAACTGAACTACAGCGCATTACTGCAGGTCAGAAGACTGGATGATGGTGGCAGCGGGCCACCACGCTGTCTGGAATGCCGGAATTCGCAGGCCTGGGCCAGTGAGGCCCCAGCTGGATCGCTACGGAAAGCGG
>DAHVAR010000267.1 GCA_027314515.1 Actinomycetota bacterium | reverse complement strand
CGGCTCGGTCATCGGCAGGAACGCGGTCGTCGGCGCCGGCGCCGTGGTTCGCGGCAAGGTGCCTGACTACGCGGTGGTGGGCGGCGTGCCGGCCAAGGTCCTGCGGGAGTACGTGCCCGGCGCTGGCTGGGCCGCGCCGATGACGCCCGTGATTGCGTCGAGTGGGCTGAGGTCTCCTGGCAGGCCTGAAGACGGGTGAGCTTGGAGCTCAAGAACGCCGATATCCGGAGAAGCGGTGAACACCGACGACCTGGACATGGCCGCCGGTTACGGCGGCCCGCCTGCCTATAAGCCCAGCAAGCTGGCTCAACGTCCTGTTCACCAGGGAGGCTGCCGGGCGCCGGGCGCTCTTGGGGCCTGAACGTAAGCCCGCCACCCCGAGTCTCCTCGCCGGGGACGCGAGCCTCGCCAAGCTCCACTGGGACAAATCGGCAGCCAGCTGCGGCCTTTAGCCGGTCGGAAGGGGGCAGGTGTCAGCTCTTGCCGGCAGCTGAGGTCACGTGCCCCAGATGTCACCGACATCAGCGGCGAGGACCGCGGGCGGGGGACCTGGCGCGGCCGTCGCTGGTACCGGAGTTCACGCGGGGCGCGGGGCGCTGTATGACGGGCTGAATGAGGGCCGGCTGGGAGACAGCGCGTCCGGCAGGCCGGATGGCTTGACGCCGCCTAGAATCTTGTCATGGCCGCTGCTGACGTGGAGAAGTTCCGGGTGGTCTTCGACCTGTGCGACGCCGGGGTGCGAATGTACCGGCAGAGGATGCGGCGCGAGAACCCGTCAGCCTCGGATGAGGAGATCGAGGCCAGGGTGCAGGCGTGGCTTCGCAGGCCAAGCGGCGAGGCGGGCAACCGCCTGCGGGTGCCTGCCCGCGGGTAGGGCGGATGCAGTCCGTCGATGCGGTCCTCGGGCAGGCCGCGGCAGATCTCGACGCCATCGGCGCGCGGTCATCGGTGGCCTGGCGGTCGCGTTCCGCGCGGAGCCCAGGTTCACCAAGGACGTCGACCTCGCCGTCGCCGTCGCGGACGATAAGGAAGCGGAAGGCATCGTCAACCGCCTCCAGGTGCGCGGTTACGCACTGGTGTCGCTCGTTGAACAGGACTACGTGAACCGGCTCGCAACGGCACGGCTGGTGCGCCCGGTGGCGGGAGCGTCGAGCGCGTTCATCGACCTGCTCTTCGCCAACTCCGGCATCGAGGATGAGATCGTCCGCAGGGCCGACCATCTTGAGGTGCTACCGGACGTCTTCATGCCGGTCGCGTCGGTCGGGCATCTGATCGCGCTCAAGGCCCTGGCGGGGCGTCACCAGGATCTCACGGATCTCGGTTATCTGATTTCCGTCGCGACAGCCGCCGACCTGGACGAGGCCAGGGCATCAGCTGCGATGATCGAGGAGCGCGGCTTCAACAGGGGTCAGCGCCTATCCGAAGACCTAGCCGCCATCATCGGCCAGGCCCAGAAGTAACCTGGGTATCAATGCTTTCTGCCCGGTTCGCCGTGCCTGCGGGCAACTGGCCGCCGCGAGTGCTGCGGGCTGGGCGCCGGGCCGGGCTGCGGGCGTCAGGTGCCGATCGTCGCCCTACCCCGTTGGCGTGAGTTGCCGATCGAAGCCCTGCCTGGGGCCACAGTCGGTGGCCCATGCCCTCGGAGTCCGGCGGCAGGCTGCGATCTTTCCCGCTGCCTGGTGCCGG
>DAHVAR010000263.1 GCA_027314515.1 Actinomycetota bacterium | reverse complement strand
CGACAGCCACGCCGAGCACGACGGCAGGTCCCAGCTCGCCCAGCCCTGCCGCGCGTCGAAGTCGCCGACCAGCAGCAGGAACCGGCACGTCGCCGCGGCCAGGTGCCCGGCCAGCTCGCAGATCTCCGCCTCCAGCCGCTCCAGCGGCAGATCCTGCTCGTCCGGGCCGGCCGCCGGGCAGCCAGTAGACGCGGCGCTGATGTTCGCGCTAGAGCCAGATGATTCGATCATGTGTTTGATAGTAGACGCCGGCTCTGACAATCGGCTGGTCGGCAGCAGCGCGTTCCCGCGGAAACGCGGCAGGTGCGAGCCGACCGTCCGGCCCGCGGCCGCGAGCTCAGAGGATGGTGTAGCGGTCCAGCTCGAACGGCGTGACCTGGCGCCGGTACTCGTGCCACTCCTCGCGCTTGTTACGCAGGAAGAAGTCGAAGACGTGCTCGCCGAGCGTATCGGCGACCAGTTCGCTGCCTTCCATCACCGAGATCGCCTCGGACAGGTTCTGCGGCAGCGGCGCGATGCCGAGTGCGTGTCGCTCCGTCGAGGTCAGCGCCCAGACGTCATCCTCGGCACCGGGCGGCAGTTCGTAGCCGGCCTCGATGCCGCGCAGGCCCGCCGCGAGTATCACGGCGAAGGCCAGGTAAGGGTTGCAGGCGCTGTCGATCGAGCGGAACTCGATCCGGGTCGCGTTCCCCTTGTTCGGCTTGTACATCGGCACCCGGATCAGCGCCGAGCGGTTGTTGTGCCCCCAGCAGACGTAGGCCGGTGCCTCGCCGCCGGCCCCGGCGATCCGCTCGGTGCCGCCCCAGAGCCGCTTGTAGGAGTTCACCCACTGGTTGCACACCGCGGTGATCTCGGCGGCATGCCGGAGCAGCCCGGCAATGAACGCCCTGCCGACTTTCGACAGGTGATACTCACCGCCCGGCTCGTAGAAGACGTTACGGTCGCCCTCGAAGAGCGACATGTGCGTGTGCATGCCGGAGCCCGGATGCTCGGTGAAGGGCTTCGGCATGAACGTGGCGTAGACGCCCTGCTGCAGCGCCACCTCTTTCATCGCCAGCCGGAAGGTCATGACGTTGTCCGCCGTGCTCAGCGCGTCGGCGTAGCGCAGGTCGATCTCCTGCTGGCCGGGCGCGCCCTCATGGTGGCTGAACTCCACTGAGATGCCGAGTGCCTCGAGCATCGTGATGGCCTCGCGGCGGAAGTCATGGGCGGTGGCGTGCGGCGTGTGGTCGAAATAGCCGCCGGAGTCGATCGGCAGCGGCCTGGCGCCGGGCTCGGGCTTCTCCTTGAGCAGGAAGAACTCGATCTCGGGATGGGTGTAGAAGGTGAAGCCGAGACCGGACGCCCTGGCCAGCGCGCGCTTGAGCACGTAGCGCGGGTCGGCGTAGGACGGCGTGCCGTCCGGCAGCAGGATGTCGCAGAACATCCGGCCCGTGCCTGCCACGTCGGTGCCCACCGGCATCAGCTGGAAGGTCGACGGATCCGGCTTGGCGATCATGTCCGCTTCGTACACCCGGGCGAAGCCCTCGACCGCGGACCCGTCGAAGCCGATGCCCTCGGCGAATGCCCCTTCGAGTTCGGCCGGCGCCACGGCCACGGACTTCAGGTAACCCAGCACGTCGGTGAACCACAACCGGACGAATCGGATATCTCGCTCTTCGAGCGTGCGCAGCACGAACTCTTCCTGCCTGTCCACCGACACAGTGTGCCCGGCGTATGTTTCCTGCTTGTTACCGGCCCCGGCGATTAGGCTGGTTGCGTGGCTCAGCTTCGGATCGGGCTGGCTCAGGTCAACGCAACGGTGGGTGACCTGGCTGGCAATGCCGACAAGGTGATCGAGTGGACGATGCGTGCCGCCGAGCAGGGCGCGCGCATCGTGGTCTTCCCGGAGATGGCGCTTACCGGCTATCCGGTCGAGGATCTTGCGCTGCGGAAATCGTTCGTTGACGCGTCCATCGGCGCGCTGCACAAGCTGGCGACCGACCTGGCCGCCGAGGGACTCGACGGCATCGCCGTCGTCGTCGGCTACCTGGACCGGCGTACCGGGCTGCCGCCGCGGGTAGGCGTGCCGGCCGGCGCGCCGCTCGACGCGGCGGCCGTGCTGCACGGCGGCTCGGTGATGATCACCTCGGCGAAGCACCACCTGCCCAACTACGGAGTGTTCGACGAGTACCGCTACTTCGTGCCGGGCGACACCCTCCCGGTCTTCCGGATCGCCGCGCAGGACGGCGACCAGGTCGACGTCGCGATCGCCATCTGCGAGGACTTGTGGCAGGACGGCGGGCCGGTTGCGGTCACCCGGACAGCAGCGGCAAGCCTGCTCGTGGTACCCAACGCCTCACCGTACGAGCGGAACAAGGACGACGTCCGGCTGGAACTGTGCCAGCGGCGCGCGCGCGAGGCGGGCACCGTCCTGGCCTACGCGAACATGGTCGGCGGCCAGGACGAGCTCGTCTTCGACGGCGATTCGATCATCGTCTCCGCTGACGGCGAGCTGCTAGCCCGCGGGCCGCAGTTCGAGGAGGCGCTGGTGCTGGCCGACCTGGACCTGCCCGGCGCCGAGGGCCTGCCGGCCGGCCAGCAGCGGGCTAGCGCAGGCGACGGCACGACGATGACGATCGAGCGAGTCGAGCTGGCGCCGTTGCCAGCGCCCGAGCCGGATTCGCCGCTCGGCGCCCCGATGATCTGGCCGCGGCTCAGCGACCTGGCTGAGATCTACGGCGCGCTGACGCTCGGCGTCCGCGACTACGTTCGCAAGAATGGCTTCGCGTCCGTCATCCAGGGGCTGTCCGGCGGCATCGACTCAGCACTGTGCGCGACGATCGCGGCTGACGCGCTCGGCCCCGACCGGGTGAACGTGGTGCTGAACCCGAGTCCGTACTCCTCCGGGCACTCGGTCGCCGATGCCGAGGACCTGGCCAGGCGGCAGGGTATCGATGCCCGCACGATCGCCATCAAGCCGATGATGGATGGCTTCGCCACCGGTCTGGACCTGCACGGGCTCGCCGCGGAGAACCTGCAGGCGAGGATCCGCGGCGTGATCTGGATGGCGCTGTCCAACGAGGAAGGGCACCTGGTCCTGGCCTGCGGCAACAAGAGTGAGCTCGCGACCGGATACTCCACCATGTACGGGGACGCAGTCGGCGGCTATGCCCCGATCAAGGACGTGCCGAAGACGCTGGTCTGGGAACTCGCCCGGTGGCGCAATCAGCAGGCAGCCGAGCAGGGCCAGACTCCGCCGATCCCGGAGAACTCGATCGCCAAGCCGCCCAGCGCCGAGCTCGCGCCCGGTCAGCTCGACACCGACTCGCTGCCGGACTACCAGGTCCTCGACAAGATCCTTGACGACTACGTGGAGAAGGACATGGGCTCCGCCGAACTGGTTGCTGCCGGACACGACCCGGCGCTCGTCGAGCGGGTGATCCAGCTAGTCGACCGGGCCGAGTACAAGCGGAGGCAGTACCCGCCGGGTCCGAAGATCAGCGCCAAGAACTTCGGCCGGGACCGCCGGCTGCCGATCACGAGCCGGTGGCGCGAGCCGCGCCACCGCTGACTGGCAGACGGACTGCTCCCGTCAGGCGAGCGGCAGCGTCAGCGTCATCACCGTGCCGTGCCCGAGCTGGCTGCTTGCGGTCAGCTGTCCGCCATGCGCGGCCGCGAGCCCAGTGGCGAGTGCCAGGCCGATGCCGCTGCCGGAGGTCTGTGCGGCAAGCCTGCCGCGCCAGAACCGCTCGAAGATATGCGGCAATTCGTCCTCGGAAATCCCCGTGCCGGTGTCGGTTACCGTCAGTACGGCGTGGCTGCCCGCCGGCCCGGACGACACCGTGACGATCCCGCCCGACGGGGTGAACTTCAGCGCGTTGGTGAGCAGGTTCGTGATCACCTGATGCAGCCAGATCGGATCGCCGTGGATCTCGGCTGACGTGAGCCGCCGCTGCAGGGTGACCCCCGCAGCCTCGAACTTGCCGGCCAGGCTGTCTGCCGCTCCCTCGGCGATGCCTGCCAGGTCGCAGCGACTGAGCGTCAGCTGCAGGGCAGCGGCGTCGGCGGCAGCCAGGGTCTCCAGGTCGCTCACCATCCGCGCGAGCCGGAGCACCTCATCGCGCAGCGAAGTCAGCTGGTCGGGCGTGGGCTCGGCGATGCCGTCGAGCAGGGCCTCGTGCGCCGCCTGCAAGACCGCCACCGGGGTGCGCAGCTCGTGGGCGACATCCGCGACCAGATCGCGGCGCAGCTGCTCCTCGCGACTAAGCGTGTCTGCCATCTGGTCGAATGCGGTCGCCAGATCGCGCAGCTCGGCCGGCGCGGCGAGCGGGCCGACGCGGGCGGTGCGCTCGCCACGTTTCCTCGCCTGGGTGACGGCGATGACGCGCTCGACCGGCCTGGTGAGCCGCCTGGCCAGGACCAGCCCGCTGACCAGCGCGAGCAGCGCTGCCAGTCCGGCCGCGCCCGCGATGGCGCGCAGCAGGTCGGCGCGCAGCACAGCCACGGCGCGGACGATCCCGCCGTGGGTGAAGCGGACTGCGACCTCGCCCACCCGCCGGCCGTGGACAACGACCGGCATGCGGTACTGCCGCGCCTGCCTGTTCGCGGCGAAGCCCGGCGAGGCCGCCACTATGCGCCCGGCCTGGTCGCGGATCTGCGCATTTGCGCCCCTATTCGCCGCCAGTTCCAGGACCGGCGAAAGGCTCGCCGCTGCCCAGCTGTCGTGCCGTGACCATTCCGCGCCGGCTACCAGGGCGACCGCGCCCGTGTAGCCGTCGCGCTGCCGCGCGGTGAGGTCCGATACGTCCGCCGCGGCGAAGGCAGCCACCAGGCCCGCAAGCACGGCGATCGACGCAAGCGCGACGCCCACGAACGCCAGCGCCAGCCGCATGCGGAGACTGCTGCCGCGGCCCGCTGCGTCCGGCGGCCTGTCGCCGTTAGCCATCTCGGTCGATGCCAAGCCGGTACCCGCCGCCGAGCACGGTCTGCACGATCTCCGGGCTGCCGGGATCCTTTTCCACCTTCCGGCGCAGGTTCTTCACATGCGAGTCAATCGTGCGCTCATATCCCTCGAACTCATACCCGCGCACCCGGTTGATCAGCTCGAACCGTGAATACACCCGGCCCGGAACCGAGGCGAGCGCGACCAGGATGCCCCATTCGGTCGGGGTGAGGTCGACGTCCGCGCCGCGGACGGTGAGCCGGTGGCGCGGTTCGTCAATGACCAGGACGCCGTTGCCATAACTGGCGGATTCCTGCCCTGCGGGATGGTGGCCGCGCCGCAGGATCGCCTGCACGCGCAGCACTAGCTCGCGCGGGCTGAACGGCTTGGTGACGTAATCGTCGGCGCCGAGTTCCAGGCCGGCGATCCTGTCCTCTTGCGCAGCCCTCGCGGTCAGGATCAGGATCGGCACTGGCCCCGCCGCGCGCAGTTCGCTGGCCACGCTCTCGCCGGGTACATCGGGCAAGCCAAGATCAAGAACGACCAGGTCCGGTGCTGCGCTGGCGGCCAGCGAGAGCGCCTCAGCGCCCGAGCCAGTGGACAGCACGGTCAATCCAGCCCGTTCCAGGTAAGTGCGCACCAGTTCGCGCAGCTTCCGCTCGTCCTCCACCAGCAGCACCGTCGCCGCCATTACCAGTCACCCCCGCCGGCCTGGCGGCCGGCGGCGCGCACTCCTGGCCGGCCGGCCATGACTTTGGGTCATCTCAACCCTGCCACGCAGGCCAGCGAGCCAGTGAACCCGCCTGAGCTGATGCGTGCTTTCAAGCTGCCTGCGTCGAGTTATCGCGGTTTTCGCGGCTTATGCGCTAATGAGCAGCGGGCTCCTCAGCCGTGTGCCAGCTGGCGCCAGCCCGCTTATGCGCTGTCTGCCCCCAGACAAAACGGGCCGCACATGCAGGCCAGGCGACGGCGAGGTGATGGCGGGATGGAGAAGCGGCGGCCAGGCGGGACGCCTGGAAGCAGGTCACGATGGGGCGGACGTGACCTCCACGCTGGTGCCGGGGACCAGATAGCTCGCCGGGCCGGATCGCGCGGGCACCAGGCCAAGCAGGTTCTGCCACAGGTTCGCGGCCTTGTCGTTGAGCAGGGCGTCGTGGATCCAGTAGCCGCGCTCCGGCGCCACCGTCCGCAGGTATCCGGCAACATCGCTGAACTTCAGCCACGGCCCGCTCACCGGGACCAGCAGCACCCCGACCGGATCCTCCGGCACGGTGAACGAGTCGCCCGGATGGAACACGGTTCCGTCCACCAGGAACCCGGTGTTCGGCACGATCGGGATCGCGGTGTCCAGCCGGGCGTGCTCGGCACCGTAGACATGCACGTCGAACCCGCAGACGCGCACCGCATCGCCGTGGTGCACCGCGTGCACCCGGTCGCCGAACTCGGCGAGCTGTTCGGCCACCGCCTCGCTGGCCCACAGCTGCAGATCCGCGTCGGCCCCGAGCGCGCCGCGCACCGCCGCGTCGTCCACGTGATCGGCGTGCTCGTGCGTGACCAGCACGGCGGCGGCGCCTAGCAGCGCATCGGGGCCGGCCCAGATGCCGGGGTCGATGACCAGCCGGACGTCGTCCTTCTCCAGCCGCACGCAGGCGTGCCCGAGCTTGGTGAGCAGCATGACAGCGAGCGTAGCGGTCAGCGCGCCGCGAGTCCGCGCATGAGCTCCCCGACCACGCGCTTGGCGTAGCGGGCGTCGGCCGGGCCCGGACCTTGCATGCTCGCCAGCACAGCCCCGTCCAGCAGGAACGACGCCGCCTCGATGTCGGTGTCCTGGCGGAGCTCGCCGGTTGCGACGCCACGGCGCAGGACGGACCTGACCAGTTCACGCCGGGGCTGTACGACGGTCGTCAGGTACCTGGCCATCAGCCTCGGATAGCGCCTGCCCTCGCCTTGCAGCAGCGCGAGCAGCCGGGCCTGGCGCGGGTCCGCCGCCTCCCGGCAGATCGCGCTGAGCAGTGCGATCAGGTCGGCGCGCACGGACTTGCCCTGCGGCTCAGGCAGGTGCGTGCCGGTCACCGCCAGGGCGTCCACCAGCATGTCCTCCTTGCCGGGCCAGCGGCGGTAGATCGTCGCCTTGCCTACCCCTGCTCTGACCGCCACTTGCTCGATGCACAGCGAGTCGGGGCCGCAGGCGGCAAGTTCCTCAAGCGCGGCAGCCAGGATCGCCTTCTCGGCGTGCTCACTGCGCGGCCGGCCTGGCCGCCGCGGTACGGGCGGCCGGGCCGCACCGGCTCGCTGGCCGGCTGGCGGGTTTACCGCCGGGCCGCTAGGCACCGAGCGTCCCGGTGCTCGCGGCCGCCTCGCCCGCCAGCGCTGCCCCAGCGGCAGTGCCCGGTGCCGGCCCGGCCTTGCGGCCGGGCATCCAGATCCCGATCGCCACGGCACCAGCGAACGCGATCAGCACCGAGATCAGCGCCGCGACGTGCATCGCCGCCACGAAGGAGGAGTCCGCGGCCGTCAGCAGCCTGGCGCCCGCCCGGCCCAGTTGCTGCGCGACGACCTGGGTTTGCGCGATGGACACGGTGGCGCCCTGGCGCGCGCCGGCCGGCAGCACGCCCAGGTACGGCTGCAGCTTCGCCCGGTAGACCTGGGCCAGGACCGATCCCAGGACGGCAACCCCGAGTGCCACCGCCACCTGGCGCGAGGTGTTGGTGATCGCCGAGCCTGCTCCCCCGCGCTCCCGCGGCACGACCGACATCACGCCCTCGGTCGCCGACGGCATCACCAGGCCCATGCCGGAGCCCTGGATCAGCAGCGTCAGCTCGAGTTCCCACACCGGCGAGCTCGTGCCGAGGAAGTGATAGCCGATCAGCGCGGCGGACATGACCACCAGGCCGCCGGCGCACACTCCCTTCGGGCCGAGCCACCGCACCAGCCGGGCGCTGCGGGTGGCGAACAGGAGCTGTCCGGCCGCCAGCGGTATGGTCAGCAGCCCTGCGTGCAGCGGGCTGTAGCCCCGCACGTTCTGGGTGTAGAAGCTGATGAAGAAATACACGCCGCCCATGGCGAAGAACACCAGCGCGATCGCGGCCGCGGCCGCGGACAGGCGAGGATCGCGGAACAGCCGGACATCCAGCGACGGGTGATCGGTCCGGGCCTCGTGCCAGACGAAGACAGCCAGCGCAGCCAGCCCGCCGGCAATGGGCCAAAGGACGTCAGCATGTCCCCAGGAACCAAGATCGCCGCCCTGGATGATCCCGTAGACGACCAGCACCAGGCCCGCGATGGAGAGCAGCACCCCGAGGTAGTCGATCCTGCCGGGATCAGGGCTCCTGGACTCCGGCACCAGCGCCACAATCGCGACGATGCCGGCGCCGGTCAGCGGGACGTTGATCAAGAAGACCGATCCCCACCAGAAATGGTCGAGCAGCAGCCCTCCGACGATCGGGCCGACGGCGACGAAGACCCCGACTGCCGACGCCCACATTCCGATCGCCCGCGGGCGGTCGGCCGGATCGAACACGTTGGTGACGATCGACAGCGTCTGCGGCATCACCGCGGCGCCGCCCAGCCCCATCGCCGCCCTGGCCCAGATCAGCTGGTCCGGTGACTGAGCATAGGAGCACAGCAGCGAGGAGATGCCGAACAGGGCCATGCCGATGATCAGCATCCGGCGGCGGCCGATCCGGTCGCCGATCACCCCGAAGGTGAACAGCAGGCCGGCGAAAACCAGCGTGTAGGAGTTGATCGCCCACTCCAGCTGGCTCTGGCTGGCGCCGAGCCCGGTCCGCGGCTCGGAGATCGTCTTGAGCGCGATATTGAGGACGGTGTTGTCAAGGACTATGGCGGCCAGGCTGATGATCAGGACGCCCAGGACGATCCAGCGGCGCCGGTGAACTGTCGTACTGTCCATGCCTGCCTTCTGTGCCGAAGCGATACGAGACAGGATCGTATCGCAAATCGGGCACTGGGACCCGTTCGTCCTTGCACGCCGCCGCAGTCCTGCGCCAGCCGGGCCGGCTTCCCCTGGTCATCGGCCGCCGGCCATGCGATCATCAGATGGTCCGGGGACGCCACAAGAGCGCAACGAGACGCGGAGGACTACATGACTGCTGCCCAGGGCCAGCATCAGGCCGGGCCCACTGCCCCATCAGCCGGGCCCACTGCCCCATCAGCCGGGACCGCGGAGCCGCTCTACGGCGGCCAGGCAGCCGGCCGGCTCACCGTGCGGGACATCGCAGCCGCGAAGGCACGCGGTGACAAGTGGCCGATGCTCACCGCCTACGACGCGCTGACGGCTTCAGTCTTCGACGCCGCCGGCATCCCGGTCCTGCTGGTCGGTGATTCCGCGGCAATGGTCGTGTACGGGCACGACTCCACCATCCCGGTCACCATCGACGAGCTGATCCCGCTGACCGCCGCCGTGGTCCGCGGCACCCGCCGCGCCATGGTCGTAGCCGACCTGCCGTTCGGCTCCTACCAGGTCTCCCCGGCCGCGGCCCTGCAAGCGGCCACCAGGTTCCTGAAGGAGGCCGGAGCTCAGGCCGTCAAGCTCGAGGGCGGCTACCGGGTAATCAGGCAAGTCGAGGAACTGGTGGCGGCTGGCATCCCGGTCATGGCTCACATCGGGCTGACGCCCCAGTCGGTCAACGCATTTGGCGGCTACCGGGTGCAGGGCCGCGGCGAGGACGGCGAGCGACTGCTGCACGACGCCAAGGCGCTGCAGGCGGCGGGCGCGTTCTCGGTGGTGCTGGAGTGCGTGCCGGCCGAGCTGGCCGAGCGGGTAACCGCCAGCCTCGAGATTCCCACTATCGGCATCGGCGCCGGGCCGCACTGCGATGCCCAGGTGCTGGTCTGGCAGGACATGGCCGGCCTCTCGCCGCGCACGGCGAAGTTCGTCAAGCGCTATGCGGAGGCCGCCGACGTGCTCCGGAACGCGGCGCAGTCCTTCGCCGCCGACGTCGTGAGCGGCAGCTTCCCGACGCCGGAGTATTCCTACCGCTGATCGGACGCCGGCCCGCCCGTCACACGTCGGTGATCCGGATCCCGGCGTGCGCGGAGTACCGGCGGTTGATCGAGACCAGGTTCGCGGTGAGCGCCTCGACCTGGCCGCAGTTGCGCAGCCGCCCGCCGTACACGCCGCGCATGCCGGGTATCTGCCCGGCGAGCGCGATGACCAGGTCGGTTGCCGCCCGGTCATCGCCGAGTACCAGCACGTCCAGGTCCACGCTGCCGACGTCCGGGTCGAGCAGCAGCCGTGCCGACACATGGTGGAAGGCGCCGACCACAGTGCTGTCCGGCAGCACCGATGCAGCCTGCTCGGCCGCACTGCCCTCAGGCACGGCCACCGGGTACGCGCCGCGGGAATCGAAGGCGATCGGGTTCACGCAGTCGACGACGATCTTCCCGGCCAGCGCCCGGGCAAGATCGGCAAGCAGGTCACGATGGCCTTCCCAGGGAATCGCGGCGATCACCAGGTCGGCCTCGGCAGCGGCATAGCTGTTGAGCCCGCCGTCGAGCAGCCGGCCGCCGCCGAGGCTGGCCGCCGCCGCTTCCGCCCGGCCTGCGTCGCGCGAGCCGATGATGACGCGGTGCCCCGCCATCGACAGTCGCCGTGCCAGGCCGCGGCCCTGGTCGCCGGTCCCGCCGAGAACGCCGATAGCCAGGTCCGCCAGATCCGGGGGCCTGGGCACGCGAGCGCCGCCCGCGGAGTCAGCTGCCATGCGACCGATCCTGCCAGAACAGTCCGGATCCGCGCGCTGCGGGCGCCGCTGGGGCACCATTGTGGGCATGAACGCGGACCAGATGGCGGCACTGCGCGCGCTGCTCGCCCCGACCGGCTGGCTCGACCGGACCTCGTCCTTCGCGCGGGCGCTCCGGCGCAGCGCCCGGACGCCGAACGGCCTGCTCGTCGTCGGCCCGGCCGCCGACGAGCCGTGGCACATGACGGCGCACCTGGCGGACGAGAGCAGGCTGGCCGGAATCCCCGAGCTTGCTCCCACATTGATCAGGTGGGCCCCGGAGCCCGATGCTCCGGCTCACCTGTCGGTCGGCCTGGACCGGCTGCGCGACGCCGGCCGCGCCGAGACCCTGCTGGTGGTCAGCGCGCAACTGGCACCCGCCGAGTTGCTCGAGCGCGTGCACGACGTCCGCAGGTCCGGGGCTGCCGTCTTCGCGCTTGACCGCGATGACCCCGAGCTAGACGGGCTGGCACACGAGTCCCTTCCGGTACGCCCGGACACCGCGCCGATGTCATTCGAGGCAGCCCAGCACCTCGTTTCCGCCGCGGTCGCCGACGACGGTGACACCGTCGGCCTGCGGCGCGCGGCAGCCGCGCTCCGGGCCGGGCCGGGCAGCCAGCGCGCGGCGCCACCCGCGGGCGGCAGCCGCAACCTGCGCATGCGGCTGGCACGGCTGCTGGACGCGGTGGCCGGCTCGCCCGGCGAGGACTAGGGCACGCCAGCGCCGGGCTCGGCGCCGGGCGGCGGCGGTTCCGGCGAGTCGTCGCGCTCGTCGGCCTCGCCGTCCAGGCGCACCGAGACCTGCCGGTCCGGCGGCTGGACGGGCCGGCGGCCATCGAGCTTGTGGATGCCGTAGATGGGCGGTGGCGCCATCCGCGCGAACTGCACGATCGCCGTGCCCGCAATGGTCGCCTCGACGACGTGGTCCTTGCCGAACGGCACGATCGGGCACTTGCGCTCGGAGATCCTCGTCGACATGTCCCGGACCACCACGCCGTCGGCGCCCATGCGCACCAGATCGAGTTCTAGCTCGTTCCGAGCATCGGTGCGCATCTGCCGGACCAACTCGGAGTAACCGGTCACTTCCACGTTCCCGGCAGTGAAACGGTTCTGACCCTGAGTCAGCCAGTCGTCGTGCCGGTAGCCGACCGCAACGCCGAGCGCGAGCCCGGCCGGCACGTAGCCGTGCGCGACCAGCTTCGTGAAATCCTGGCCGGACAGGTCGGAAGCGAACGGCCGGGCGCGGCTGACCACGCCCGCCGCCCGGACCGCGGTGCCGAACGCGCGGAACTCCAGGACGCTCTCGTCGTCGCCGAACGGCCCGATCGTCAGCGTGACGCCGATGACGCCGATGCCGCCCAGCGCCGCGCACTCCGCCGTCATCCGGCTGATCGCGGCGCGCCGGGCCGAGTAGAGAGCCGAGACCAGCGGCCGGGCGGACCCGATCGCCGCTGCACCCACCGGCGGCTGCACGGGACCGGGCCCGAGCCGGATTCCGCTCCCCGGCGGCTGATAGGCACGGCTACCCTCGCCCCGGTAGACGGCCAGGCCGTACGGGCATTCCTCGTCACCGGCGTCGCCGATGTTGTAGACAGCGGCACCGAGCACCTGGCCGACCGGCTGGAAGCCGACCTTGGAGATCGCGGCGAACTCGCTGACCGTCAGCGAGGATCCGAAGGCGCGGGCCTGCCGCAGGTCCGCCAGCCGCGCCCGTCCTGCGGCCGGCACGCCCGCGCGGTGCAGGTCCTGGCCGGGCGGCTCTGCGCCCGGCGGGCCGTGGTCGGCCCGATCGCTGGGTGGCATCGGCGTACCAGTGATCTTCTGGCGGCCGGTCAGGAGTCCAGGCTGAGAACCATGGTCGGCGTCTGGATGATGTGATCGTCACGCAGTGGCCGCACCGCGGTACCGATCGCGAAGAACTCGGTGGTGTGCGAACCCCAGGTGTGGCTGTGCTGCCGCAGTTGCACGCCGACAATGCCCTCGGCGGCGAGTTCCTCGGCCTCCGCCTGCATCCGGCTCATGGCCAGCTCGCGCGCGTCGTACAGCGCCTGGGTGAACTGCTCAAGCTCGACGTTGCGGCCGACGTTAGTCATCTTGCTGCCCAGCCGCTGGTGCGCGATGTGATAGACGCACGAGCCCATCACCATGCCGAGCGGCGCATAACCCGCCCGGATGAGCGTCCAGAAGTCCTGGCCGGACAGGTCTGAGGTAAATGGCATGCCCTTGTTGTTGCGCCAGTTCGTGACTCCGCCACCGCCCGCCCCCGGCTCGGCCACCACGGCCGTGCCGACGGCGATGAACTCGGCGATGTCCGCGCCGAACTCCTTCATCTCTACGTCGAGCCGGACGCCGACGATGCCATCGGCGCCAAGCGCCTTCGCTTCGGCTTCCATCCGGGTCATGGCGAGTTCGCGGGCGTGATACATCGCCTCGGACAGCACGTTCAGCTCCTGGCTCTGCCCCCACCGGCCGAACTGGAGCCCGACGTGGTAGATCGAGCTGCCGAGGACGAGCCCGGCCGGCCGGAAGCCGACCTCCCGGACGAGCAGGAACTCGTTGACCGAGAGATCTGAGGTGAAAATCGCGCCTGGCCGGCCAGGTTGCAGCTCGGCCAGCCTGCGCATCGCGTCCTGTGGTACTCCGAGCACCCCGAGGTCGGTGCCCTGCTGCTCAGTCATCGCGCTCCCTCAGCGTCGAAATTGTCGTGCCCGTGGCCTGCGGGCTGCCGTCATGAGCCGAGCCGGACCCGGGCGGCCTGCCGCCGGCCCGGATCGAGTGACATGATCGCCAGCGGCGGTTTCGCCGTTTCGCGCCGCCGGCCGAAATGCGCGATAGCAGTGCCGATGATGGTGGCTTCCAGCACGTGATCCCGGCGGCCTTCCTGTACCGGGCACTCATGCTCGCCGACCCTGATGCTCATCTGCTGCAGCACCACGCCGTCCGCGCCGTGCCTGGTGACGTCGGCTTCAAGCTGGCGACGGGCGTCGTGCCTGGTCGCGTTCACCAGGTCGGTGTAACCGCTCACCTCGATGTTGCCCGTTCCCCACCGGGTCTGGCTGACCGTCGCCCAGTCGTCGTGCCTGGCGCCGACCGAGATGCCGAGCACCAGCCCTACCGGCACCCACCCGGCCAGCACGAGCTTGGCGAAGTCCTGCCCGCTGAGGTCGGACGTGAACGGCTCGCGCAGTGCCGCGCTGCCCGGCGCGCGGACCGCGGTGCCGATCGCCTTGAACTCCAGCCCGCCTGCCGGGAAGCTGCCGATCGTCAGCTGGACACCGACCACGCCATGACCGCCCAGCTCCTGGCACTCCGCCGTCATCCGGCCGATTGCCTGCCGCCGCGCCTGGTACATGGTCCTGACCAGCGGCGCGTACGATCCGAACGTCCCGCCACCCGACGTCGCGGTCGCGCCGGCGAAAGGACCGCCGCGGTAGCCGCCGAACGGGCCGAGGCCGTACCCGGACCCGAAGGCAGGGCAACCGTATCCGCCGGTATATCCGAGGTTGTAGACGGCTGCGCCGAGCACCTGGCCGACGGGCTCGAAACCGGCGCTCCTGATCGCGGCGAACTCGTCCGTGCTGAGCGCCGATGACCAGGTGCCGCTGCGCCGGACCTCTGCCATCCGGGCTTCAGCGGCGGGCGGAAGGTTACGACCCGGCTCATTCACGGTCACTCTGCGCCCCCTTGTCGCGCTTTCCGCCGCTGGCCTCACCATACAAGATCGCCGGGGTCACGGCCCAGCCGCCGCCCCGGTTGGCGCGGCTCAGCTGCCCGCGGTCTCGCCGGGCCACCGGTCCTGAGCGTCCCATTCCTCGTTGCGGCGCCGCACCGTCTCCAGCGCGTGTTCGGCCGCGTCCCTGGTGGGATACGGGCCCAGCCGGTCCTTGCCCGGACAGCCAGGTCCCTGCTCGGCCTCGTGGTGCCGGAGGCAGAACCACCAGCTCTTGTCATCGTCTAGCCAGCCGTTGTCACCGTCCATGACCCTTAGACTTGCAGATCATGTCTGCTACCCTCCAGCCCGGCCGGGTTTCCCCGCTGCGAAGCGTGCCCGCCGACATCTCGCGCCCTGAGTACGTCGGCCGCCGCGCCCCGCGCCTCGGCGAGCCGGACGTCAAGGACTCCGAAACCATCGACCGAATGCGGGTCGCGGGCCGGATCGCCGCCCGCGCGCTGGCCGAGGTCGGCCGGCACGTCAAGCCGGGCATCACCACCGACGAGCTGGACGCGATCGGCCACGAGTTCCTGATCAGCCATGGCGCGTACCCGAGCACCCTTGGGTACCGGGGCTTCCCGAAGTCGCTGTGCACGTCCCTGAACGAGGTCATCTGCCACGGCATCCCGGACGACACGGTCGTCGCCGGCGGCGATATCGTGAACATCGACATCACCGCGTTCATCGGCGGTGTGCACGGCGACACCAATGCCACGTTCCTGGCAGGTGAGGTCGACGAGGAATCCCGGCTCCTGGTGGAGCGCACCAAAGAGGCCATGATGCGCGGCATCCGCGCGGTGGCGCCAGGACGGCCGCTCAACGCGGTCGGCCGGGTGATCGAGTCCTATGCCCGGCGGTTCGGCTACGGCGTCGTCCGGGACTTCACCGGGCACGGCATCGGGACCACGTTCCATTCCGGCCTCGTCGTGCCGCACTTCGACGACCCTTCAGTCGGGGTGATCATGGAGCCGGGGATGACCTTCACTATCGAGCCCATGCTCACGCTCGGCACTGTCGAGTACGACATCTGGCCGGACGGATGGACCGTGGTGACCGCGGACCGCAAGCGGACCGCCCAGTTCGAGCACACCCTCGTGGTCACCGCAAACGGGTACGACATCCTGACCGTGCCGTAACCGAAGGCGGGCTGGCGCCGAACCGCGGGGCATCATCAGGGGAACGGGCAGGCGCGGCTTCCCGGTTGCCTGGCCGTCGGCCGGAGCAGGCGTGCTCTGGCCGCATTCGCAGGCCAGGCCCCGTCCCGGCAGCCAGCTCAGCCAGGGCGGCAGGTACCAGGCCCAGTCTCCAAGCAGGGCCAGCGCGGCCGGCAGCACGAGACCGCGCACCACGGTGGCGTCGATGAGCACTGCGGCGGCCAGTCCCACGCCCAGCATCTTGACGTCGATCATGGACAGCGTCGCGAAGATGGAGAACACCGCAACCATGATGATCGCGGCGCTGGTCACCACTCCCGCGCTGTTGCCGACTCCGTTCACGATGGAGTCGCGGGCGCTCGCCCCGCCGGTCCACAGCTCCCTGATCCGGCTGAGGATGAAGACGTGGTAGTCCATGCTCAGCCCGAACAGCATCACGAACGTGAACAGCGGCACCCACGGAACCAGCGCGCCGAACGAGGTGAAGCCGAGCAGCCCCTGCAGGTGCCCGTCCTGGAAGATGAGAGTCACCAGCCCGTAGGCGCCGCCGACGGACAGCAGGTTCAGCACGATCGAGACCAGCGGGATAGTGACGCTCCGGAAGGCGCACATCAGCAGCACGAAGGCCAGCAGGGCCACCGCGCCGAACACCAGCGGCGTCCGGGAGTCCAGGATGGACCGCAGGTCGTAGCTAGCGGCCGTATTGCCGGTCACGGCGAAGCGCGCGCCCGGCACCTTGCCTATCGTCGCGGGCAGGATCTTGTCCTCCAGCGTCACCAGCGCGGCGTCGGATACTTTGCCGGTGCCATTGCCCGCGAGCGGCACCTCGATCACCAGGGCCCTGCCGTGCGCGACCAGGGCCGCGCTGACCGGGCCATGGATCGCGCCGCCGGACCGCGCGTCGGCCTGCAGCGCCGCGATCTGCGTCGCCATCGCCGGGCCCTCCAGGCCGGAGCCGCTGACCACGACATCGGCGGGAGACGGCTTGCCGGGGAACTCGTGCTGGATCTCGGCCAGCACCCGGACCACGCCAAGGTTGCCCGGCAGGTCGATCGCCGGGTTCCCGATCCGCATGCCAAGCGCCGGGGCGCTCAGCGCCAGCAGTGCGGCGGCGGCCACGCCGCCGAGCAGCAGCGGCCTGCGCACCACCCGGCGCGCCAGGCCGGCCCACAGCTTCGACGGCTGCGGGTGCGTCAGCCGGCGGCCGAGGTAGGGCAACTGGCCGCGGTCTGACCACGGCCCCAGCCAGGACAGCAGGGCCGGCAGGAAGAACAGCGAACCGAGCACCGCCACTCCCACCACCATGATGGTGCCGAACGCGATGCCGGTGAAGATGTCGATGCCCGTCAGGAACAGCCCGGCAAGGGAGATCATGACTGTCAGGCCGGAGACCAGGATGGCCCGGCCCGATGTCGCGGCCGCTATCTTGACGACCGCCTGGTCGTCGTGGCCGTTCATCCTTTCCTCGCGTTCCCGCCGCAGGTAAAACAGCGAGTAGTCAACCCCGACCGCCATCCCGATGACCAGCACCAGCTCGGAAGTACCGGAACCGACCGGCAGCCACTGGCCGACGATGCCGAGCAGCGAGACCGCGGTGACGACAGCGGTAGCGGCGAGCAAGACCGGGATGCCGGCCGCAATCAGCGCGCCGAATACGGCCAGCAGCAAGATCAGCGTCAGCGGGATCGAGGTCCACTCGGACTTGCGGAAGTCCTGGCCCAGTATCGCGCTGGCGACGCGGTCGGTACTCGCTCCGCCAGCTTCGGAGACCAGGAGGTTGGGATGGGAGGCCTGGATGTGGCGCACGGCCGCGAGGTCGGCCAGCACTGTCGTGTCAGCTGCCGCCTTGGGCCCGGCGACCTGGAAGGTGACGAGCGCCACCGTGCCGTGGCTGGCCAGCAGGCCGGGTGTGCCGCGTGCGCCGCGTGCGCCGCGTGCGCCGGGACGGAACGGGGCGCGGATATCGGACGCTGCCTGCGGCAGCGCCGCGAGCGCGGCCTCGACCTGCAAAGTGACCTGCTTCACCTCGGCCGCCGCGCGCCGGATGCTGGCCGTCGCGGCCGTCGCCAGGTGCCACTCATCGGTCCTGGCCTCGATGAGCACGCTCTCGGCCGGCGGAGTAACCACACCCAGCCTGGTGAGCACCTGCTCGGCGCGCCCGGCCTGGCCGGGGTCGTATTGCTGCACGGCGGTCCCGGAGGCGAACTGGCCGGCAATGAATGCGGCAAGCATGAACGCCAGCCAGGCACCGACCGCGGTCTTGCGATGCGTGGCGCTCCAGCAGGCGACGCGCTCCACGGCGGGCCGCCGAACGACCGGGCCGCCGGCGGGACTGAGTTGGCTAGGGAGCAGGCGCATGGTCGCTCTCTGGCTCGGACGCTGTGACGAGATGCGAGCCGCCAGAGCGTCAGGGGCAGGGAGCACGCCGCGGCTGATTCCGGCAACTGTAACCCGGCGGCAGCAGTAAGCGCGCCCGCTATCAGTGCCTCTGACCAGTTCTTTACCAGGCGAGCGGAAATTCCGGAGCGGGCGGGTGCGATGACATGATGCTGCGCATGGGTGAGCTGATCTTGATCAGGCACGGTGAGACCGAGTGGAGCCGCTCGGGCAGGCACACCGGCCGTACTGACGTGCCGCTGACGGATGGCGGGCGGGCGGCCGCCGTGGCGCTGCGGCCTGCCCTGGCGGCCCGGCAGCTCACCGCGGCTTTCGTCAGCCCTGCTGGCCGGGCAGTCGAGACTGCCAAGCTCGCCGGGCTCACTCGGGTCAGCGTCGACCCCGACCTGTGGGAGTGGGACTACGGCGGGTACGAGGGGCTGACCACCAGCGAGATCAGGAGGCAGCGCCCGTCCTGGTATCTGTGGCGCGACGGCGTCATTCCAGGTGGCGCGGGCCAGCCGGGTGAGACCATCGGCCACGTCGGCGCCCGCGCTGACGCCGTGCTCGGCCGGGTCCGGCAGCTGCTGCCGGGCGGCGATGTCGCCCTGGTCGCGCACGGGCACCTGCTCCGGGTGTTGACGGCCCGCTGGCTCCGGCTGGCGCCAGCGGGCGGCCGGCTGTTCCGGCTCGACACCGGCACGTTCAGCACGCTCGGCACCGAGCACGAGCAGCCGGTGATCAGCTCGTGGAATATCCCGCCCTCCGGCCCGGCGGGAGCCGCCTAGCCGGCCTGCTGCTGGCTGCCTGCCTGCTCTGCAAGCTCCGCCCGCTCCGCTGCCCGCCGCTCGCGCATCGCGCGCACTACCGGGAGCGCCGCGAAGTAGCTGCCGGCCACCGCGATGCCGCCGATGCCGATGTCCACCGACAGGCGGCCCTGCTTGGCCCAGTAGACATCCTTCAGGTCAAGCAGCAGCGCGAACTCGTCGACGATCAGCGCCAGCCCGCCGCCGTAGCACAAGGCCACCACCGGATGGTCGCGGTGCTTCTCCTCGCCGTGCACGGCCACCCCGCCAACCCCGGCGAGCATGGCGATCCCCCAGAGGTAGTGATGCAGGTGCTCACCGCCGGCGCTGATGTTGCGGAACGGGCCGTTGCCCGCCCGGATGCTGTAAGTGACAGCGCGGACGGCGGCGAAAGTGGTGGTGAAGGAGAACCAGCTGGCCAGCGCGGCACGCTGGCCCTGATCCAGGTCGTCCCGCAAGACGCGCCTCAGTCGCGGCAGCACTTCGGTCACACGGCTATCTTCTCCGATCGCTGCCAGTCATAACCGGCCCCGTCGCGGCTGACCGGGCCGGCCCGGCCCGCGATCAGGCAGCAGGCGCCCGGTAGCGCCGGCCGTCCGCGGCGCCCGCCCGTATCAGCAGCTGCGGCGGAATCCGGGTGGTGGACTCGAATGCGGCCCGGAGCGCGAGAGTCACGGCGGCATCGGTCAGTCCGATCGCCGGCGTGCCGTACAGGCGCCGGGCCCAGCGCGGCAGGCTGGCGTACGCCAGCACGTTCACCGGCGGCACGACGACCCTCAGCGGCGTGAGCGCGAGCGGAAGCCGGGGTGCGAAGGACAGCCGGAGGGCATGCCTGGCCTCGGCGGAGGCGCGCAGCCTGGGCCGCATCCGCTGGAAGTACGCCTCCAGCTCGGCCAGGCTGGCCGGCACGATTGCCGGGCTCAGCCCGACGACTTCGGCGCTGCGCCGCTGCTCGGCGATGAACGCGTCCAGCTCAGCGGGCGTCACGTGCACGCCGCTGCGCCTGGCGATCTCCGCATACGACCCGATCTCTCCGCAATGGACCCACAGCAGCAGCTCGGGGTCATCCAGCCTGAAGCGGGCGCCATCGGCATCCGTGCCGGTCAGCGAGGAGTGCACCTTGCGCAGCCGGGCGCCTGCCCGGTCGACCTCGGCGGTCGTGCCGTAGGTTCGGACCCGGACGAACTCCACGGTCCTGGTAAACCGGCCCCAGGCCTCCGCAGGCTTGGCAAACGCGGTGTTCTGCCATGTCCCGCGCATCACCCTGGGGTGCAGGGCCTGCATGTACATGGCGCGGACGCCGGCAATCCACATCACCGGCTCGCTCAGCACCCGCCAGCTGACCGAGTCCGGCCCGAACAGCCCGTGATCGGCGCCCTGCTGGCTAGTCACCGGGCCTGGTCTCCTCGGCTACCCAGTCCAGGTACGACTGCGAGCCCGCGACGATGGGCGTCGCGATGATCTCCGGGTCGTCGTAGCTGTGCCGCTCCGCCAGGAACTCAGCCAGGTCGTCGAACCGGTCGGCCGGCAACTTCAGCATGATCAGCCACTCCTCAGCCCGCTCCAGGCCATCTTCCCACCAGTATGTGCTGGCGATCGGCCCGGCGACCTGGGCGCAGGCCGCCAGCCGCGCCTCGACCGCCGCCTGGGCGAGTTCAACGGCCTCCGCCCTGGAATCGGTCGTGGTCTGCACCTGGAGGAACTGCGGCCCGGTGGTCGCCGCACGCCGCTGCGGAGGCATGGCCCCGATGCTACGCCCGGCGACCCGGCCGTCTCCAGGCAGTTATCGCCCGGCCCGGGCTGCCCGGCCCTGATGCCGCGGCACCCTAGTAGCCGTATCCGCCGCCGCCACTCGAGCTCGATGACGGGCTGCTTGACGGAGTGGCCCCGAGCTTGGCACCCGACGGAGTCATCGCCCACCAAGAGCCGCCGGAGAGCTTCAGCCCGTTGCCGCTGACCTGGCCCGGCGTCAGGCCGGCCGCGTAGGTGTACAGCGGGTGACCGTCGTAGGTTGCCTGCACCTGGCCGTTCGACCTGGTGATCGAGCCAAGTCCGTACGGTAGCGACGCGCCGGCGGCTTTCGCCGGCTTCCCGATGACCGGCGGCCAGAAGGTGGCGCACGTGCCCGTGCACTTGGACGCGGCCGGCGTGTCCAGGGCGAACCAGTACAGCGTCTCGCCCTTCGCATTGGTCAGCACGGTGCCGTGGCTAGTGCTGCGCGTGGAGATCATCACACTGCCCGCCGCGGCCTTGCTGTGCTGCGCGGCCGGGGTAGTCCCGCTCGCTGACGGGGACCCCGAACTGCCGCAGGCTGCCAGCACAACCGCCCCGCTGGCCAGGATCGGCGCCGCCCACCATCGGTTGCGCATACTAGCCTCCGTTCATCGCTGAATTGTTGGATGTACTTACCCAGGACTACGTAGCCGAGGCGGGAAACGTTCAGCGGGCCCGCTAGCCGCCGGCCATCTGCTGGCACAGCCAGGCAAGGGACAACGGGTACCGGTATCCCAGCGACCCGTGCGCCCCGTCAAAGAGCTCGAAGCGGATCAGCTCGTCCCGGACGCCGATCGCGCTCAGCTGGGCTCGCATCGCCGCTGCCCCGACGTCCAGGAAATACTCGTCTCTAGTGCCCGCATCGATCCAGATCGCCCGTAGCGACCGGAGTGCATCGGCGTGCCCGGCTGCCATCCGCACCGGGTCGAGGTCGAGCCAGCGCTGCCAGACGTCCCGCCGGAGCGCTCCGGTGCGCGGGTCGAACGGCAGGTCGATAGTGCCGTCGTCATTGGCTGAGAAGGCCGCGGCGACCCCGAGCAGGCCGATCAGCAGCGCATCGGCGGGGTTCGTAAACGGCACTCTGGAGCGGAAGTCACGCCACCATTTCCAGATGTCGCCGTCATAGCCGCGCAGCGCGCGTACCGCCGGGCCGAAATCGCGAAGGTAGCACTGCTCGTAGAGGCTGTCACCGGCGTGCGAGGCGAGCGCGCCGAACAGGTCGGGCCGCAGCATGGGTGTGATCATCGCGCCGAAGCCGCCGCTGGACTTGCCCATGATCGCGCGGTGCCCGGCGTCGGCGAGCGTCCGGTACCGGGCATCGACCCACGGCACGACTTCCTCGCACAGGTACGAGTGGTAACGCCCGGTTGCCGGCGAATCGACAAACTGGCTGCCGCCGTAACTGGTCCATGCATCGACATACACCACGATCGAGGGCGGCGCCTGCCCGCCCGCGAACACCGCATCGGCGGTCTCGGGGAACGGCTGCTCGAACGCAGTACGGTTGCGCCACATGCCAAGGTGCCCGGTGAAGCCCTGGAGCACATACACCGCCGGGTACCGGCGGTCCGGCTCCGCGGCGTAACCGGGCGGGGCGTAGACCCACAGCGGCCGCTCATGGGGATCGCCCAGCGGGTTGCCCCGGAGCAGGTCGCTCGAGATCACCTGCTCGTTCAGCGTGCCGGCCAGCTCAGCGGACCACGGCAGCACGGCGCCCTCCAGGATGCGGTGACGTGACGGTCACCGCCCATCATCGCGGTTCCGCTGACGGGCAACCACTCTGGCTGTGCTTAGCACCCTGTCGTGGCTTACCGTCAGATGATGAGCGCCGAGGTCGCAGGGTCAGATCCGGGCTACCACGCGGGCACCGCCGCCGGGCCGGCCGGTCAGGGCGGCCCCGATCTTGCCGAGCAGCGCCTGGCACGGTCCATTCGGGAGCTGGCCGCGCTTCATCCCGGCGTGCGCCCGGCGCCCTACGACCCGATCCGGCCCGGCAGCCGCCTGTCGGTAGCCCGCTGCCTGGAGTTGTTCGACGCCCAGCTGGCCAGCAGGCACCTGGACGCCGCCGCCCGCTGGCTGCGTGCCCGCGGCGCCGGGTACTACACCATCGGCTCGTCCGGGCACGAAGCGAACGCGGCTGTCGCCGCCGCTCTCCGGCTCACCGACCCTGCCCTGCTGCACTACCGGTCCGGCGCGTTCTACCTGGTCCGGGCTGCTCAGGCCAGTCCACCCAGGGATGGCGTCGCCGACGTGCTGCTCGGCCTGGTCGCCGCCGCGGCCGAGCCGATCGCCGGCGGGCGCCACAAGGTCTTCGGCCACCCGGAACTGAACGTGATCCCGCAGACCTCGACCATCGCCTCGCACTTGCCGCGGGCGGTTGGCCTGGCATTCGCCATCGCCAGGGCGGCCAAGCTCGGCCTGGACACGCCCTGGCCGCAGGACTCGGTCGTAGTGTGCAGTTTCGGCGACGCCTCGGTGAATCACTCGACCGCTGCGGGCGCGCTGAACACCGCCGCCTACTGCGCCTACCAGGGCCTGCCGCTGCCGCTGCTGCTCGTCTGCGAGGACAACGGCATCGGCATCAGCGTCCGCACGCCACCAGGCTGGATCGAATCGGTCAGCGCCGGGCGGCCGCGGCTGACGTACGTCAGCGCCGACGGGGCCGACCTGGATCAGGCCTTCGAGGCGGCGGCCAAGGCAGCGCAGTGGGCGCGCGACCGGCGCGCGCCGGCTTTCCTGCACCTGCGCACCGTGCGACTCGGCGGGCACGCGGGCACCGACGTGGAGTCCGCTTACCGGACCCCGGCCGAGATCGCTGCCGACGCCGCGCGCGATCCGCTGCTCGGCACCGCGCGCTTGCTCGTCGAGGCCGGAGCGCTGACTCCGGCCGACGTGCTGGACCGGTACGAGGCGTCCAGGGCGCAGGTGCTTGCGCAAGCCGACCGGCTGGCCGGCGCGCCCAGGCTCAAGACAGCGGCGCAGGTGATGGCGCCGATCGCGCCACGCCGGCCCGCCACTATCGCCGCGAACCTGGCCGAGCGGGCCCGCCAGCAGCGCAGCGCTCGGCCCGACCAGGCCGCCGGGTCCGGGGGGCTGGCTGCGGCCGGCGGGCGCATGACGCTCGCCCAGGCGATCAACCAGACACTCGCCGAGGAGATGACCGGCCGCCCCGGAATGATCGTCTTCGGCGAGGATGTCGCGCGCAAGGGCGGGGTCTACGGGGTGACCAGGGGGCTGCTGCGCGCGTTCGGGCCCGGCCGCGTCTTCGACACGCCACTGGACGAGCAGTCCATCCTCGGCGTCGCGCTCGGCGCCGGCCTGGCTGGCCTGCTGCCGGTACCGGAGATCCAGTACCTGGCCTACCTGCACAATGCCGCCGACCAGATCCGCGGTGAGGCCGCGACCCTGTCATTCTTCTCCCGCGCCCAGTACCGCAACCCGATGGTGGTGCGGATCGCGGGCCTCGCTTATCAGGAAGGCTTCGGCGGGCACTTCCACAACGACAACGGCATCGCGGCACTGCGCGACATCCCCGGCCTCATCGTGGCCTGCCCGGCCAGGCCCGACGATGCGGCCGCGATGCTGCGCACCTGCCTTGCGGCGGCCGAACTCGACGGCAGCGTCAGCATCTTCCTCGAGCCGATCGCGCTCTACCACCAGCGTGATGAGTTCGAGACCGGCGACGGCGGCTGGCTTGCCGCCTGCGCGCCGCCCGAGCAGCGGGCGGCGTCCCACGTCCAGGTGGGACGTGCCCGGCTCTACGGCAACGGCAAGGACCTGACGATCATCTCGTTCGGGAACGGCCTCAGGCTCAGCTTGCAGGCAGCCCGCACGCTCGCAACGGAGGGACTGCACTGCCGCGTCCTCGACCTCCGCTGGCTCGCGCCGCTGCCATTCGACGACCTGCTGCGGGCAGCCGCCGCGACCGGTGCGGTACTCATCGCCGACGAGACCAGGCGGACTGGCGGCGTGTCCGAGGGCGTGATCACCGCGCTGATCGACGCTGGCTTCACCGGGCGCATCGCCAGAGTCGCCAGCCAGGACAGCTTTGTCCCACTCGGCGACGCAGCGGGCACCGTCCTGCTGTCGCAGGCGGCCATCGAGGATGCTGCCAGGGACTTGCTCCGCTAGCGCATGAGGTGCCTTAGGGCGTTATCGTCACTGTTATGACTCACATCGCCCCCCCGGCTGGCGGACCGTCCCTCCCCCAGCGCCGCCACCTGGCCACCGAGATCCCCGGACCGCTGTCGCGTGAGCTTTTCGAGCGCCGCCAGCGTAGCGTTGCCCGTGGCCTGAGCCATGTGCTGCCGGTCTTCGTCACCGCAGCCGGCGGTGGCGTGCTCGTCGACGTCGACGGCAACTCGCTGATCGATTTCGGCTCGGGCATCGCCGTCACCTCGGTCGGCAACAGCGCGGATCTCGTCGTGAGCCGCGTCACCGACCAGGTAGCGCAATTCACCCACACCTGCTTCATGGTGGCGCCCTACGAGGGCTACGTGGAGGTCTGCGAGCAGCTCAACCGGCTGACGCCAGGCGACCACGAGAAGCGGACCGCGCTGTTCAACTCCGGCGCGGAAGCGGTCGAGAACGCAGTCAAGATCGCCAGGCATGCCACCGGGCGGGACGCGATCGTCGTCTTCGACCACGCCTACCACGGCCGCACGAACCTCACCATGGCGATGACGGCTAAGAACATGCCCTACAAGGAAGGCTTCGGGCCGTTCGCCGGCGAGGTCTACCGGGTCCCGATGGCGTACCCGTTCCGCTGGCCGGGTGGTCCGGCCCGCTGCGCCGCCGAAGCGCTGGACGTCGTGACAAGCCTGATTCACGCCCAGGTCGGCGAGGAGAACGTGGCCGCGGTGGTGATCGAGCCGGTTCAGGGCGAGGGCGGGTTCATCGTGCCGCCCGACGGCTTCCTGCCCGGCCTGGCCGAGTTCTGCCGTCGCCACGGCATTGTCTTCATCGCTGACGAGGTCCAGTCCGGCTTCTGCCGCACCGGCGACTGGTTTGCCTGCGACCACGAGAACGTGGTGCCGGACCTGATCACCACGGCGAAGGGCATCGCCGGCGGGCTGCCGCTGGCGGGCGTCACCGGCCGGGCGGAGTTCATGGACGCGGTCCACCCTGGCGGGCTGGGCGGGACCTACGGCGGCAACCCGGTCGCCTGCGCCGCGGCGCTCGGCGCGATCGAGACCATGGAAAAGGAAGACCTGGCCGGCGCCGCGCGCGCCATCGAGGCGACCATGCTGCCCAGGCTGCGCACGCTGGCCGAGACAACCCCGGCGATCGGCGACGTCCGCGGCCGGGGCGCGATGCTCGCGCTCGAACTGGTCCGGCCCGGCACCACCGAGCCCGATCCGGCAGCGGCAACTAAGGTGGCCAGGACCTGCCACACCGCTGGATTGATCGTGCTCACCTGCGGGACGTTCGGCAACGTGCTGCGCCTGCTGCCGCCGCTGGTGATCGGCCAGAGCCTGCTGACCGAGGGCCTGGGCATCCTTCAGGACGCCTTCGCCGCGCTGTAACCCGGGCACTCAACCTGCAAGCGGGCTCACTGCCCGCTCAGGCGGCTCGTCCAGGCGGGTGGTTCAGCGGTGTTGGTGCATGAGCCTGCGCCGCCGTATGACGAGAGGAACAGCCGCGGCGGCGAGGATCCTTGAGCCGAGCACGAGAGGTCGCCGTCGGCAGCGGGCTGGCCATTACTGGCGGCACCGGGCCAACACTCGCCGGCGGCCTGGATGCCGCGCCCGCGGCCGGTCCAGCCGCGGGCGCTCAGCCCGGCTGGGCGACGGGTGCTGGCGGTGCTGCACGACCCGGACATGTGTGTCGCGGACCAGGCACCGGCCACGGTGTGCACCAGGCTGCTGGACGCCCACTCCTACCTGCGCTCGGCGCCGACGATGTACTGGATCTTGCGCCCCAAAGGCGAAGTGCGTGTAAAGGCGACGGGTAGCGACTCAGCCGAGCGGCGAAGACGCCCGAGCTGATGGCATCCGCGCCGAACTAGTGCCGTGGGCCTGGCCCGGCCGTCGTGTGACCGAGCGCATGGGCGCCGGCCAGGCTGCGGTCCGCGAGCGAATGCCTGTTACGGGGGTCCAATACAGGCATCTAGCCGGCCGGCTGGGTTATGCGCTCTGCCGTGGCGTTTCCGCTGGCGGCGGAGCTCAGGTTATTGGGTGAAGGTGATGTCGGCGATCTGGCCTTTGAAGTAGGTGAGGTAGCCGTCGTTGCCGTTTTTCTCGTGGTAGGTCTCGTCGGGCCAGCCGCCGCCGAGGTAGCCGGCGCCGATGTAGAAGTAGCTGCTGTTGATGCTGTTGGTGCCGGTGAGGGTCTGGGTTTGGCCGTCGAGGGTGAGGGTCTGGCTGGTGCCGGCGGCGGCGAGGACGGCGTGGTGCCAGACGCCGTCGTTGACGGCACTGGCGGAGCATATGGCGCTGGTGGTTCCGTTCCACCATTCGGCGCATAGTTTGCCCCCAGCCTGTGGACCGATGTCACCAGTTTCGTCTACCGGCATAGAGTCGGATTCGGGATCGCCCTCGGCGTCCTAGCGCTAGTTGCCGCGCCCGTCGCACTGGCTGCCGGATCGGGCTTGCTTGCTGCGGGGATAGGCTTTACAGCCGTTAGCGCCGGATTCGGCGCCACTGCCATTGACCAGGGGCCGTGCAGCCACGGCGATCAGGCCGCCTGCGTCGGACGCGACTTCGGCCTCGTGGGGGCCGTCGTCGGCGCCCCCGCAGTCATCGGAGACGCGCTGGTAGGTTTAGGCGCGCTAGCGGAAGGGAGCACGGCTGCCACCTTGCTGGATGGTGCAGGTGCACTGGGCTGGTTCCTGGGTGGCGTCGGCAGCATGGTCGACTTCGGGAATGCGTATCAGGATCGGAACGGTGGGTAAGCGGCATGTCGGCTACGCAAAGTCGCGGTGCCCGGCACTGGCTGCTGCCGCATGAGCGCTGGCTTGGCCGTTTCGCGGGCAGGGTGGCGGACCCGCCGCCTGGCGGCCAGCGCTGGCGCTTTCAGCAGAACTACGGCCCGGAGGGAGACGTGTTCATGGCAGCCATCTTGGCCGACATGATTGCCGCGGCCGTCCTGGGGTTCACCGGGGTGATCCTGCTGGGCGCATCCGGGAGCAGTGGCGCGCTGGCGGCGGCCGGGTACTGGCTGTTGGGGATAGCAATTCTCAGTGCGCTAGTTGGGATGGTCAGGGCGCTTCAGGGATCTCATGCTGGCCGGGTCTTCCGCGCTGGTCGGCCGTTCGTCCGCCCTGGGCGACGCTGAGATCCGATTTTGATACCCGTTGCACGCGGACTTAGTCTGCTGGGGACCGCTCGCGTCCGGCGGCGATAGCCGCTCTTGATAGATGTATAGAAGAGTTCAGCCGCCGATCATGGACCGGGTCGCTCCGGCGCTCGGGTGCCGACGTAATGCCATTCGGACAGGACGGTGACTGGCCGTTCCCCGGTGCCGTTCTGGCGGTCGCGCCAGTCACGGCGCTGCTGGCGGCGTTTCCGGGAAGGGCTGGTCTCCTGCGAGTGCAAGAGGCAGTCACGGAAGGGGTTCGGGCGTGAGCCACCTGAAGCACCCCGGTTCCTCGGCGCTACCGCGCACTTTCGTAGGCAGGTGGCTGCGCGCGTCGATGCTCGATCAGCGGGAGGAGCGTGATCGGCTCGTCCACACCCTCAACGGCGGCAGCGCGACCGGATGGAATGACGATGAGCCAGCGGTGGTGGAGGCCGCACTGGAGTTGGTGCTCCAGTACTTTAATGATGACCAGGTCGGGATCGGAGAACTTGCAGGACTGGTGAGCGCCGCGCTGGCCGCCGATCACCGCCAGGACGACGGGCCGAAGGCTGCGGCCCTCATAAACGCCGCGCTCGGGGCTGACGCCAGTGGCGCGGACCAGGTCGCACGCATGGACAGATTCCGGCTTAACATGCTCGCGGCCACGGCCGCCTCGGCGAAATTGCAGCTCGAAGAGGCGGGCGTCGATGCCGTGCTGCGTGAGGCGGAGCGGCTGGCGTTTGAGCGGGGCTGGCATCCGCCGCTTGTGCCCCGGATTCGGTAGGGCGCGGAGCAGCCTTGATAGATGTAAAGGAAAGTTGAGCCGCCGATCATGAACGTGCCGGGTCCGGCGGGTTGCCGGTGCCCGCGTAGTGCCATCCCGACAGGACGGTGACCGGCCGGTCTGCGGCGGCGTTCTGATTGTCGCGCTAGGCCTGTCGCTGCTGGCGGCGTGATGTCAGGGTGATCGAGTAGCGGCGGGAGCGGGTGGAGAACCAGCCGGTATCCGTTCTGGTGCGCCCATCTGGCGAGCTTGAGGCGGGCGTATTCGTCACGGTGGCCGAGCTGCCAGCACGCGGCTACTAGCCGCCGTCCGTGGCCGGTGACGTTCCAGTCGTCCAGGTCTGCGGCTGAGCGGATGCGCACCGGGATGCCGCCGGCGTCCTCGGTGGCCTTGCAGGCGTACTTGGCGATATAGGCTCCGTCGGCACCACTCGGGTTCATTTCCGCTCGGTCCGAGCCCTCTACAACAGCGTGGTCCGTGAGGAGTGGATCAGAGAGTCAACTGTTCGTGAGGTCGCAGGCCTGCATCTTCGGGCCGCGACCGTGACCATGGGCGGCTTGCTGAACCTGAATGCCGCCAAGAGCGACGCGCGCACGCTGACGCTGTGAACGACTCAACGTGCCGGAGGTGGTGCGCTGCCCGGCTCTGCGCGAGGAGCGGCGCGGCGAACACGATGTCGGCCGACGCTGGCGGTGGTCGGCTGCAGTAGGTCTGGAAGATCACCCGCTGGAAGCCACGCATGGCCGCGACACTGCGCGATCTTGACCAGCAGTCCTTGCCGCTCAAGTTCCTGGAGGTCAACGCGAGCGGTCTGAGGAACGATGTTGTGGCTCCGGGCGTGCGAGACAACCGTGAACTGGGCGTGCGGTTCCTTGATCGCCTGGACTTTAACCATGGGGAAGATAGTTGACGCGGCCGGGGAAGCGCTGCAGGGCGTCTGGGACCTCTCGCCCTTCGCGCGGGGCGTCGAAATCGAACAGCAACTTGGTCACAACGTGCCGTCGTCGTATCCGACTATCGACATCTGGGATGCGGATACTGGCACGGCGACGAGCATCAAGAGCCTGAACCTGGAGGCAAAGACTTATCAGAGTGGCACTGCACTCAGCCGTACCCTTAACGGGTATGTCGACAAGGCGGCTGGATTCAACGGTGCGAGGTGGGGCGGCCTGAACATCGAGGCTTCGATGATCCAGGCTCGAGGGCTCATCGTTGCCATCCCAGATGCGCCGATCAGCACTGCGCAGTGGGACACTATGGCCGAGGCGTACCAATATGGCATCCAGCAAAGCGTGTCGGTGGAGTATGTGCTCGTGCCCAACTATCCCGTCCCAAATCCGCAGCCGTGATTGTGGTCAGGTGAGCTAATGAAACGAACTGCCAAGGTGGCCGGCCGCGTCTGGGTTCAAGACAGCAGGGGTTCACAGTGCCTGGAGCGGTCGGTGGTTCAAGGATGAGGCGTAATGCCCACGTTGATTTGCGCTCGGGTCGGCTAGTGGTGTCCAGCTGGGATACAACGCAGGGGAACTACCCTGCGACGATTCAAGGAGACTGGGCTAAGGTCGCAGATGAGCCGGTTGCAAATGAGGCGATCGGAGCGCTCGTCCGGTCGGCGCTTGCGGCGTCGCGTGACCGGGTGCCGTATCCCGACTTCCGGACCGACGCGGAGCCTGCCCGCAGGCGTCGCGCAGTTTACAAACTGGCGGGCGTCAAGTCCGAGACGGCATATGCGGCGGGCACGCGGGCAGTGTCAGTCAAGGTGGATGACGTGAGCGGAGAGATGCGGATCACGCCCTACCGGAATGGCGGCCAGCGCACCGGGTTCACAGAGATGCTGGATGATGTCATTACGATCGCTGAACCGTCTGGCGACGCCGCGCTCGGATTGGCGATCCGCCGGGCGCTTGGCATCGCGACAGATGGTACGTAATGCGCGGCTGGCACCCTTGTGCTAGATCGGAGGGGCGCGTGTCACGCCATTACCGGACGCCCGCTGGTCAGCTCGTGGCCTGGCTGATTTGCTCTGCTGTATTCATCCTGATCGGGGGCGAGCGTTGCGACCCAGCCGTTGCATCAGGCTGGGGTCGGGGGCGTGATCGTGGGAGTTCTGGTGATCGCGTTGGGCTGCGTCGGGGCGGCGCTGCGGCTGACCACTGATGTCGCGCTCACGCCTGCGAGATCTCATATCGGACGAATTTTCGCCGCAGGACCGGCCCCGTGGGTATCGGTGGAGTCGTTCCGGGTCGGGCGGGCGTCTGGCTGGGGCAGTTGGTCGTGCGTCGTCGTGAAGGATCCGACTACGCCGGGGGCCTTTATTAAAGATATGCAAGACTATTTCAGCCATGGCAGGAGTACATCGGGCAGCATGCTGAGGTGCGTCGGCTCGTGAGACTCAGCCAGCAGGTCTATTTCAGTATCTGGAGCGAGACGCTTCCGGCGGCTGAGATGACCGGCTATCTGGGCGTTGAGCCGAATGAGCTGGCTGTCCGAGCGTCGAGGCGTTCAGAGCCACCCATTCCAGTAGGGCACTCGTGGTCGCTGCACTGCCGCGAGCGCGGTGTTGAGCGTCACCCGCTATGAGCTCGCAACGACGTTCCGCGTGGACCTGTGCTTTGTTCGATAGCTGCCGCTGTCAGCCGTGAAGGAGGAGGAGTCAACGTCGAGCGCCCGCAGCGTAGCGAGGACGAACGACGTTGACTCCGACGACTGACGGCCACAATTTCATTCGAACAAGGCCGGCTGCAGACGCTCATACCGAACGTCGTTTAGGTCCAAAACGAACGTCGGGCAACAGCGCGGTCTGAAGCTAGACCGAAGTTGCGGCGGGTTGGGCGCGGGATTGCGGCGCTGATCTGGCTGTTCGCGGTGGTGGCGGGCGGGGGTTCTGACTACTTGAGGGTGAGCGGGGTCGGGGCGCCGATCAGGTCGAAGGCCTGGCGCTGGGCGGGGGTGGGTTCGGCGAGCATCGGCACGGTGACGTCGGTTCCGGCGAACCGGACGTCGTTGCGGGTCATGGTGGCCAGGTGGGCGAGCAGGCCCTGGTAGCTGTAGTAGGGCTGGCCGGCCTGGTCGCGCTGGCGGGATGCTTTGGCCTGGGCGGATGGTGACCGCTCGGCGGGGCGGACGGGGTTGCCGGGCTTGGGGGGGTGCTCGTCGGTGTAGGTGAGCGGCGCCCAGGCTTGGCGCAGGTGCCAGGTCAGGTAGAGCGCGAGCATGCAGATCAGCACGTGCGCCCGGACGCGTTCTTCGAGCCGGTGGAAGATCGGCCGCAGGTCCAGGTCGTCGGCCTTCAGGTGCCGGAAGTCCCGCTCGACGACCTTGAGGTTCTTGTAGGCGGCGACCACGGCCGGGGCGGGCAGCCCGGCCGCGGGGATCGGGGTGCGCAGCACGTAGAACCCGTCCAGGGCGGCCTCGGCGTCGATCCGCTGCTGGTTGCGGGTGACGGTGAGGCTGTCGCCGGTGATGGCGATGTCGAAGTGCTTGGCCACGTTGTACTTGCCGATCACCTCGCCGGCCTTGACGCCGATCTGGTCCTTCCGGCCAGCCTTCCGGCCTGGACCCTGGCGATGACGGGGGCGAGCAGCTTCTCGGTGGCGGCGAGCAGGGCCTGGCGCTTGCGGGTCCGCTCGGCGGCCAGGACCGGGTTGCGGCAGGCGATCAGCCGCTCGCCGGGGAAGTCATCGCTGGTGATCTCGGCCAGGTCCTGCTCGTCGGACAGGCTCAGCTGCAGCGGGCCGTCCTCGGCCATCAGCTTCTTGATCGCGGGAGCGCGCAGCGCGGTGATCCACTGGTACCGCTGCCCGGCGGGCAGCTCGGCGCCCTCGCCGTCGGTGTTCAGCGCCCTGATCCGGGCGCTGGTGATCATCCCGCGGTCGCCGACCAGGATCATCTCGGCGAGCTTGAACTGCCCGCGGACGACATTGACGATCTCGGTGAACGCGGCCAGGTCGCCCGTGTTGCCGGGGAACACCCGCACCGCGACCGGCCGGCCGCCGGGGTCGGTGAGCAGGCCGTACTCGATCTGCACCCGGCCCTTCTTCCCGTCGCGGGAATAGCCCCGCGCGGCCAGCGGGCAATGCAGCCCTTCCAGCCACGAAGAGGACAGGTCGAACAGCGCCGTCCGGGCCGGGTTCGCGTCCCCGGCGGCCAGGTGCCGGGCCGCGAGCTGCTTCTCGATCTGGTCTTGCCGGCCGGCCAGCCAGTCCATCGCCGCGTACGCCTGGTCGGTGGACGCGCCCGCCACGCCCAGGTCCGCGCCGAGGGTCACGTCGTCCCACCAGGTCAGCCCGGCCAGCTTCGAACCTGGCCGGGCGGCCCGGGACACGACCAGCGCGTAGGCCAGGTCCCGCTCCCGGCAGGCCGGGCCGAGCAGGGCAGGCAGGCCCAGCTGGCCGGCCATCGCGTGCACCGCGGCGACGTGGCCGTGCGGCACCGACCGGGCGATGGCGACCGCCGCGGACGCCGGGACCAGCGGCACGCCCTTCAGCCCGGCGTCGATCAGGTCGACCACGTGCGGCGGCAGCGCCGACAGGTTGGCCACCGTCTCGTTCTTGACCTTCCCGCCGTCCCGGTAAGTGCGGCGCAGGTACGCCGAGCGGTAGTCCCGGCGGTTGCCCTGCTTGTCCACGTAGCCGGTCTTCGTGACTTTGACTACGTGCACCTTCCCGGTCGCGGTGGCCATGACCTGGTCATAAGCTCCAGTGCTGCTCCAGCGCAGGAAACTGTCGACAACTTTCTGACTACATTAGGGCTCGCGGCAGAGCTGCGGGCGCTGGTCAGAGGGCATGAGGTTACAGAGAGCTACAGCAACTTCGGACTAGATGAGCAGCTCGGCAAGGTGCTACAGCGCGCGGGCGTAGCGCTTGACCGTGTTCAGCGACAGGCCCAGCCGCCGGAGCATTCCAGCAGGCCGGTGCCGGAGTCCAGCAGGTCAGGACCTGCTGCCACCGCTCAGCCATAGTCTGCGTGGATGCCGCTTCGAGCGGCGGCCCAGCAGGAACTGTGCGCTACACACTCGCCGACGTCGGGTTGAGCCCTGTGGATCAAGAGCGGCGCGATATCGCCCGCCAGCGGTTGACGCTCGGGTATGCCGACCGGAGTCTGGGGCTGCGGCTGCCGGACGAGCCAGCCGGCTATCTGGCCGGCGGGGAGAGACGCGGCGCTCGAGTCAGGAATGGATGATCTCGGTGTCGTGACAGAAGTGGACTCGGTCCGGCGCCGCTTCGCGGATCCTGGTCAGCGACGCCCGCCAGGCGGTCACGTCGCTGGCCTGACCGTCGGGCAGGTCATCGCTGGCCGGATCCAGGTACTGCCGC
>DAHVAR010000260.1 GCA_027314515.1 Actinomycetota bacterium | reverse complement strand
GTATCCCCCTTAACCGGCTAATAACCGATGCTTCCCAGCCTGCGACACGCCGATGACCTGGGGATATTTGCCAACTCATGGGTCTAATGCGTTACATGTTCCGTATGACTGACAGTGATCTCAGGGTGGATGAATCGGGCGCCGGGTGGGTGCTCGGCGGCCCGGCCGCGCCGCGGTTCGCCCTGGTGAACGAGTTCCTGGGCTATCTGGCCGACCGGCGGTACTCGCCGAAGACCGTGCGGGCGTATGCGTTCGACCTGCTGGCATTCTGCCGCTGGCTGGCGGACGAGGACACGCAACTTGGCGACGTGACGGCCGAGACGCTGCTGCGTTACCTGTCGTACTGCCGCACCGCGACGTTCCGCGGGCGTCCGGGCGGGAACGTGTACTCGATCCGCGACGGCCGCAGCACCGGGTATGCGGCGGCGACCGTCAACCGGCGGATGGCCGCCATCTCGGGGATGTTCGAGTTCCGGGCGATGCGGGACCCAGACAAGCCCAGCCCGGTGCCCAGGGGCGCGGCCCGCCGCCAGGCCAGCCGAAGCGAGCGGAGCGGGCTGCTGGGACACCTGGCCGCGCCGCGGGCGGCGTCGAAACTGCGGGTCCGGCAGCCCCGCCGGCTGCCGAAAGGGCTTGATGCCGAGCAGGCCACGGCCCTGCTGGACAGCTTCCGCAGCTGGCGGGACAAGGCAATCGCCGGGCTCATGCTGCTGTCCGGCCTGCGCTCCGCCGAGGTGCTCGCGCTGAACGTCGGAGACGTCGACATCCCCCGCGGCTGGGCGCTGGTCACCGGCAAGGGCGACAAGGAACGCCGTGTCCCCGTCGATGCCGAGGTCGCCGGGCTCATCCAGACCTACCTGCTTCTCGAGCGGCCGGACGCCGATGCGGACGGCACGGCCGCCAGCCGGCTGTTCCTCGTGGCCAAGGGCCCGAACCGGGGACGCCCGCTCACCCCCGAGGGACTGCGGGCCGTGTTCCGGTATCACCGCGAACTGTCGGGAGTGACAGACGGCCACCCCCACGCCCTGCGGCATTCCTTCGGGACCGCGCTGGCCGAGGCCGGCACCGACCTGGCGGTCATCCAGGCACTGATGGGACATGACCATGTCGATTCCTCGGCCCGCTATATCCATCTTGCCCCGGCGCACGTCCGCGCCGCCTTCGACGATGCCCGCGCCCGCCAGCGCCGCCAGCGCTGAGCCCGGCCGGCCGCCGGCCGCGGAGGCGCTGCTCAGCCAGTACGCCGCCTGGCTGGCCGCCCGGGGACGGGGGAACCGGTGCTTCGCCGACGGCGCGGCCGGGTTCCTGCGCCGCTGGCCCGACCCGAGGGCGTTCGCGGCCGAGCCGCTGGCGATCATGCTCGCCCAGGACCAGCAGACCCGGCCGTTCATCACGTTCCTGCTGCTGCACGACCTGCTGCGCCCCGGCTATGACTACCTGGTGAACCGGAAGTTCGCCAGCCTGCTCGAACTGGCCCGCGGCACCCGGATGGAAGCCGACCTCGGCGGATACCAGCATGCCGCCGCCGAGCTGGGATTCTCCCCGCACGTCTGCTCCCGGTCAGCCGAGAGGGTCATCATCCGGCTGCTGATCCAGACCGGCCGCAACATGCACGACCTCACCGTGACCGACCTGCACGACGCCGAGGCGGCGTTCCGGGCCCGCGGCGAGCGCCGCAACGGCGACTGGTCCAACGACCGGGTCTTCTTGCACGCGGCCTGGGCCGTACTGTTCCACCTCGGCATCACCGACGTGACGCCGCCCAACCGGCGCCGCCGCGAGCACGACGGCCACGCGCATCACTTCGGCGGCGTCCCCGCCTGGCTCGCTGCCCGCTTGGAGGACTACACGTCGGCGATCTCCGGCACCCACGAGCGCTCCACCATGGACGGCATCGCGATCCGGCTCGGCCATTTCGGCCGCCATCTCGCCGACGTCGACCCGGACCTGGACACCCTCGCCGGCCTGGACCGGCAGCGTCACATCGAGACCTACCTCGCCGCGACCGCCGTCGCCACCGCACTCCGTGGCGGGCAGCCCGTCGGCGCCGGGGAACAGCGGAACCGGATCATCACCCTGGGCCGGTTCCTCACCGACATCACCGAATGGGAATGGCCCGACGCGCCCGCCCGCCGGCTCGTGTTCACCCGCGACATCCCCAAGCTCCCGCGGCCGCTGCCCCGCTACCTGCCCGCCGACGCCGACCGGCTCATCGGCGAGGCCCTGGAAGCATCCCCGAACCGGCTGTTCGCCGACGCGCTCCTGCTCGCCCGCGCCACCGGAGCCCGCATCGGGGAACTGCTCGACCTCGAGCTCGACTGCGTCCACGAGGTCCCCGGCGCCGGCGCCTGGCTGAAAATCCCGCTCGGCAAGCTCGACAGCGAGCGGATGGTCCCCATCGATGACGACACCGTCGTCCTGATCGACCGCATCGCCGCGACCCGGTCACCGGGCCGGCCCCTGAAGCACCCGAAGACCGGACGGCCCACCGAGTTCCTGTTCACCCACTTCGGGAAACGGGTATCGGCCCAGGCGCTGCGCGACGAACTGGCCCGCGCCTGCGAGGCAGCCGGGCTGCCAAAGGCAACGCCCCACCAGCTGCGGCATTCCTGGGCCACCGCTCTCATCAACGCCGGCTGCTCGCTGCAGGCGCTGATGGTCATGCTCGGGCATACGTCGGCGGCGATGAGCCTGCGCTACGCGCGGCTGTTCGACAGCACCGTCCGCGCCGACTACGAACGCGCCCTCGCCCAGGCCAAGACGATCCTCACGGTCCCGTCACCGGGCGGGCAGGCCATGCTCCCCGTCACTGATATCACCGGCGGGAACGCCGACTGGAAAGACGCGCCACTGATCAAGTCCAGGCTCGCCGGCGGCTACTGCCTGCGCACCGCCGCCCAGGGCAGCTGCGCCTACGCCAACATCTGCGAGCACTGCCCCAGCTTCCGCACCGATGCCGCGTTCCTGCCCGTCCTCGCCGCCCAGCGCGCCGACACCGAGAAGCTCCTCGCCGACGCCGAAGCCCGCGGCTGGGGAGAAGAAGCGGCCCGCCACCAGCGGCTCCTCGAACGACTCGACCAGCGCATGAACCAGACTGAAGCCTCGTGAGCTGAAGTAAGCAGTTACGCCGCCAGCACCAGGTCCCGGGCTTTATTAGCCGGATAATCGAAGAAAAGCAGGTCTACTTCAAGGTTAAGAAGGTCGGTGACCTGGTGGTAGGCCTGCTCGGCCAGGACCGGCTCGACCTCCAGGAGCCGGTCCATCACCCGGTAGCAGGCGTCGTCGCTGGTCTCGTCGAGGCCGTCGACGTGCACGTCGGAGCAGACCCACTCGGCGCACGCCAGCTTGGACGACGCGGCCAGGGCGCGGTTGGCGACCAGGGCGACAGGACCCGCTCGGCATCGGGGTCCGGCCTGCGCCCGCGGCCGGGCCGGGCGGCCAGGGACCTGCCGGCGACCCGGTCCAGGCCAAGCCGGCGCCACAGCCCGTCCAGGGCGTGCGTGCCGCCCAGCGGACGCGACGCAGTCACCGACAGCTCGCCTGGCCCGGACGCGGCGAGGGCCTCGGCGGGGTCCAGCAGCCGGGACAGCGCCGACACCAGGCGCCTGACCTGCTCCTTGTCGATCTCGTCCTCGCGGCCGAAGTTGTGCAGGACCCTCGTGCGCGACCGCTGCGCTTCCGCGTCCCACTCGTTGTGGGCCAGCTGCAGGTAGCGGACCGTCCCGGAACGGGTGGTCCGCACGGACGTCTTCACGTAGGGCACGCGTCAGAAGGTACCGCCTGGCGCCCGCTAGGCAAAATCCAGCTATTTCCCCTAGCTGAACTTTGTATATGTACAGGTTAACGCTGAGTACTCGACTGAACCGTGTCACTAGGCAGATATGAGTTTTCGCGCTATCTTCAAGGCGCTGACCTGCGGGTCTACGGCCAGGGTACCCCTGAACACCTTTAATTCTGCGGAACCCAGG
>DAHVAR010000259.1 GCA_027314515.1 Actinomycetota bacterium | reverse complement strand
CGCATTCGGGCTCACCGTGCCCGCGCCGCTCGGCGGCTTCCTCGTCTTGCGGGCGGTCCGCGAGACCGGCGGCTGCGCGGTCGCGGTGCCGGATGCGGACTTGCTAGCCGCGCAGGCCCGGCTCGCGCAGGCGGAGGGAACCTGGATTTGCCCGGAAGGCGCTGCGTGCCTGGCGGCAGTGGCTCAGCTACGGGAAGCGGGCTGGCTGGCCGAGACCGACCAGGTGGTCGTGCTGAACACCGGCGCCGGCCTGAAATACCCGGAAACCATGCTCGCGAACCTGCCGGTCCTGCCGCTGGACGCGACGATCCCGGCGCGGCCCTGAGTCAGCTCACTGCAGCCAGGGATTGATGATCTCGACGCCGGCGCCGTCGAAGTCGGACACGTTGCGGGTTGCCAGCGCGGCGCCGCGGGAGCGGCAGACGGCCGCGATCAGCGCGTCGAAGCTGGCGATCGGCTTCCCGGCGCGCTCGCGGCTGGCGGCGATGACTGAGTAATGCCCGGCGGCTGCGGCATCGACCGGGAGAACCTGGTCGGCGAACACCGAGAAGATCTCCTCGGCCGCGGCAAGGAGGACCTGTTTCCGGCGTCCGTCCGGCAGCCGTGCGATGCCGAACCGGACTTCTGCGAACGTGATCACGGTCGCGCACATCTCGCGCCTGTCCAGGTGGCGGACCCAGCGTGCGATGCCTGGCGCAGGGTCCGGCCGCATCAGCTCTGAGACTACGTTCGTGTCGAGGACGATCACGCTGAGAAGTCCGCGGCGCGGGCCGGCTCGTCGCGTCCGGGCACGTTCAGGTCGACTCCGCCAAGCTCGCCGAACCGGTCGAGGAGCGTCGTGAACAGCCCGGCCGAGTTGGCGGGCTCGCGGACGGCTTCGGAGAGTATCGCGCGCGCCTCTGCTTCCATCGACCTGCCGTGCCGAGCCGCGCGCACCTGGAGGCGCCGCTTCGCGCTCTCATCGAGGTTCCGGATGTTCAATGCCGCCATTGCTATCACCTACGCTATCAATGCTACCAAGCATGGTAGCAGATGAAGCCGCGGCCGCGGGCGCCAGACGAGGGGCCGGCGGAGAACGAGGTCGTCCTGGAAGCCGAGCGCATTACCCGGGCCGCTCCGGAGCCGGCCGGCTGACGATCGGTCCGCCCCTGAGCCCCGCGGGAGCTATTTTCACGGCTGCCGCGGGGCTCAGTCGTTGCAGGGCTCAGCCTGGCGTTACCGCGCTCGCTCCGATAGCGCCTTCGCGATGAGTTCGCCCACTAGATCGCGAGGAAGGGCAGGCGTCCGGTGCCCGTTCCGGCCGGTCATCTCCTCGTTGGCGACCAGGGCGTTCGCCACGGCCTACTCGATCGCCTGCACCACGGCTTCGCAGAAGGAGTCGATGTGCCCGCACGGCACGAACTCGATCCGGTCCAGGTGCTCCGGCGACCCTTGCAATGTGGTGACCGACGGCGTGAAGGCGCTCTCGTTCGCTGTCGAGCAGGCAAGGAACAGGTCGCCCGAGAAGTGCGAACCGCTCGTGCCGGTCCGGGCGAGCCCGAGCGTACGCGGCGGGCGAGCGCCCGGCACTGGCCGGGAAGCAGCGGGGCATCGGTCGCAAGGACCGCGATGACCGAGCCGGCGCCGGACGGAGCCGAGAAGCGCTCGGCCATGGGATTGTCCCCGGCCAGCGCAGTACCGAGTGGCACGCCGGCGAGCACGAGTTCGTCGCGTCGGCCGAAGTTGGCCTGCACGAAGGCGCCGACCGTGTACTCGCTTCCGGCGTAGGCGACCAGCCGGGATGCCGTCCCGGAGCCGCCCTTGAACGCGTAGCAGTTCATGCCGGTACCGCCGCCGACGACCGAGCCTTCCTCGATCGGCCGCCTCCTTCGGCCGCCCCGAGCGCCGCCACGACGGTGGCCTCGGTGACGTGGTGGCCGTTGATGTCGTTCAGGTAGCCATCCCAGGTTTCCGCCGCCACCGGCATGAGCCACGCCTCGGTGAGGCCGGGATGATGCCGATGCGTCCAGGCGATGATGCCGGCCTGCCCGATCCCGACGGCGTGGGTGTTAGTGATGACGACCGGGCCCGAGAACGTGCCCGATTCCTCGATCCAGGAGACACCCGTCATCTCGCCGTTGCCGTTCTGGCTGTGGAAGCCGGCTGCCACGGGGTCACCCGGGCGCTGCTGTCCCCGCGGGTGGATGGCTGTCACCCCGGTGCGCACGTCGGATCCCTGAATCAGCGTGACGTAACCGACTTCGAGACCCGGCACGTCGGTGATGGCATTCCACCGCCTCGTCGGCCGGCGAACGGGATGCCGAGGGCGCGGGCGCGGGCTTCCCCGACGGCGTCGCCAGGTGCGGGTTGCCGCCGGCGCCCGCAGCGGCGAACACCGGACTCAGGGCTGCACCACGAGCCGGCCGGAGATGGTGAGCTCGCTCATGCTCATATCCTGCCAGGCATAGCGAGCGCCGGCGTCAACGGCGTCCAGGGCAGATCCCAGTTCCGAGAGCATAGCGGAACGGGCGAGGAGGGGCTGGCCGCTCCTCGCCCGTTCCCGGCCGCTCAGCCGGCTGGCCCGACGACCAGGTCCTGGACGACGACGCCGCCGCGGGTGACCACCGTCCGCACGTAGTTGCTGGCGCCGCCGGCGCCGGAAACCTGACTAGTGATCGTGCCGGTCGTGTCGCCGTTCTCGACCGGCACCGTGCCGCCGTTCTCCTCCAGTGACCCGTAGCCGATGATGCTCTCCGACAGGAAGGTCCGGTACCGGCCCGCGCGCCAGCCCCTCGCCGAGGCGAGGTCGGTAAGTTGCTGGTTCACTGCGGCGGGCAGCAGGAAGTCCGAGCCGGTGGAGTTGGTCAGGAACCCGTTGGGCGCATCAATGGTCCAGGTTGACTGGTCCCGGCTGGAATACCACATCCCGGCGCCGGACACGGCGTCCGATGATGTCTGCGTCTCCTCGCCGTGCACCCACTGATAGCACGGTCCGGAGCACGACGGGTCGATGCTGGTCTGGTCATTTCCGAATTGGAGCGCCTGCCTGACGGTGTCGGTCCACATGCGATGACCTTGCTTGACCTGACCGGAGATCTCGTAGCTGGCCGCAGCAGCCTCGCTGCTCACCGGATTCTGCGATGAGCCGAGACCGTTGACGGTCGTGATCTGCGATGACGTCGGGAACGACAGCGTGTCGGTGCCGATCGTTCCGCTCGTCGCACGGCCGCCTGCCGTAATCAGCAGGCTTCCGCCGGCCAGCCAGTAGCCGGCATTATTGGCCACGGTGAGACTGATCGTATGGGTACCGCCCAGTTCGCCGGCGAACGGCGACAGGTCCAGCCGGTAGGACGGGATGTCCATGGTATGGACGCCGGTCAGCGGCCGCCAGATCAGCGGATTGACTCCGCCGGTGTAGACGTACGGGTACGGCCAGACCACTCCGGCCGGCTTGCCGTCGATTGATACCTCGATCTCGCGGAATGCCGGCACTTCCGCCCACCAGAACTCATCACCAATCTGGCCCACCGCGTACAGGTCGAGAGTGGCCGTGGTGACGTTCGCCGGCAAGGTCACCGTGGCGGTCAAGGTCTGGCCGGAATTCACCGTGTTCAGCGTGTTGCTGGCACCCGATGGCAGGATCGGGACCACCTGATTCGGGACACCGGGCTGCCTGGCCGGCGACGCCGGGCCTTCTTCGCTGACCGCGTCCCCGGCGAGGGCCGGAGAGCCAGGGGTGGCTGGCCGGGCTGCCGTGAAGCCGCCGCCCGCCGGATAGAAGAGCAGTTTCACGGTGATCGTCGGGATGCCCGTGTCGGTGCTGTTCAGGTAATTGTCGACGTAGGTGGAGAAAGTGCGGCTGCCGGTCAGGATCGGCAGATAGCCGGTAACGTCCTTCTGCACGTGCCATTTGATGCCGGCCGGCGTGGGCTCCGGGGTGACGCCGAGGAAGATCTCAGAAGGGCCGTCGAATATCTCGCAGAGCCTGTCGTACTGGACCCCTTTCTCGGTGCCCGTCACGTCGAGCACTACCCTGGCCCAGTTGCCTCGCGGCAGGCTCACCGTGGAGATGTACGGCGGTGGCCCGTTGCCGAACGCGGCGTTACTGGCGACAGTGACCACCACCGGCTTTGTCGGCGGAACGGCGATCGGGGGATCGAGAGTTATCGGGTTAGCCGTCGTCGCGAATTCCGAGTTGCCTGCTGGCTGTCCCGATCGCCCGGCCTGTCCGGATCGCCCGGTCTGCTGGGCCGCCGCGCCGTGCGGCACGCCGCGTAGTGCGGCCGCCGGGGGCGGGACCCTACGGGGATGGGCTGCCGCGCTGGACGATGCGACAGCGGAGACCGCACCTCCTAAGCTCGCTGCCAACAGTGCGGCGGTGATGAGCACCAGCCAGCGGCGAGCTTGCCTGATATGACCGCGCATCGTTCCTCCCGAGTCGGTAGGCGCGCGCATAGCGTAGGCTTTGGGATAGTAAGCGGCAATAGCACAAGGCCCGGAAATGCCGATGTTCCGGCCAATGCGGCGGCGTTGGCACCATGTGCCCGTGCCGGCTGCCGGAGCCCGTGCCGCTTACCGTGCGGAACTGCCGGCACCGGCGGAGATCACCAAGGGCACGTCCGAGCTGGCGCAGTTCTATGCCGCGACTGCACAAGATGTGACCAGGCGACGATAGGCGCCGACCGACCGCGGTGGGCGGGCGTCTCTAGTCCGGCTCGGCGCGCATGGCCCCGCGATAGCCGCCTCGTCGACCGGCTCAGCGCCGCGCGAGTCCCGTAGTAAACCGCCTGAGTGCGTGTCACGCTCTGAGCATGGCAGGCAGTAACGACACCAACCGGTCCAGTGCGCGGCAGGTGCACGAGAAGAGCATCACATGCGCGTGACTGCCAGTGTCAGCTTACAGGCCCACCGCCGTCAGCCCGGCTGGCGGGTCAGCAGCCAGATCGCGGCGGTCCGGGCCGAGCGCAACGGCCATGCAAGCCCGTCCGCCAGCAGCCTGGCGCCGGTGCTGCAGCCTAGGTCGCTGTCCTCCGCGGCCAGCCGGATGCGCCGGATGTGGTAGTTCGCCGCCGGCCGCACCGCTCCGACCGGGCACCGCGGGCCGGCGCTGACACTGGCATCAGGGCCGGCGTCTGCTAGCCCGGCTTGCCGAGCACGGCGATCTGCCGCCGCTGCTCGTCGGCGTAGGCCAGTGCCGCCCGGTCTCCAGCGGGCGGGATCAGCCGGATGAGCTCGCCGAACTGCACCAGATCCCTGATCTGCCGGTACAGCGCGGCCGCCTCCCGGCACACCGCCGCCTCCGCGGCAGTCAGCGTCGCCGGATCCAGGTCAAAGCCGAACCGGGCGCTGAGCGCGACCGCGCAGGTGAATGCCAGGTCCTGGTCGCCCCAGCGGGTCACGTGCGCGCCGATCGCCATCGGCGGCAGGAACTTCGACGCCTCCCACTGCATCCGCAGCCGGGCTATCGCGTCGGTGTTGTCCGACAGCCACACTTCGTGAAACCAGCGCAATGTGCCGAGGTCGGTGCGGCCGCCGCCGGACGCGCACAGCATCATCATGGTGTCCGGCCAGCGGCTGGCCACCTCCGACATAACCTGCCAGCGAGCCAGTACGGTGTCGATCCACACGTTCGACTGCCGGCCGGCCGCCAGCGCCGCCGACCCGGGCTCGGAAATATCCCGGTTGGCGTCCCACTTCAGGTAGCTGATGCCGGGGTTGCGCGACAGCAGTCCGTGCACCACTCCAGCGGCGAACTCGCGCACGGGCGGCTGGCAAAGATCGAGCACGTACTGGTTCCGGTCCAGTCGCCCGGGCCGACCCGGCTCGCCCGTTACCCAGCCGGTGTGCGAGGCGTAGAGCTCGGACGACGGGTTGACCATTTCCGGCTCGATCCAGAGGCCGAAGTCCAGCCCGCGCGAGCGGGCCGCCGTGGTGAGCCCGCTGATGCCGTCCGGGAGCTTGGCCGGGTCGGGCTCCCAGTCGCCGAGCCCGGCGGTGTCGTCGTCGCGCGGGAACCGGGTGCCGAACCAGCCGTCATCGAGCAGGAACAACTCTGCTCCGAGGTCGCTCGCGCCGGTCATCATGGCCGATAGCTGAGCCGCGCCGAAGCCGCAGTAGGCCGCTTCCCAGGTGTTGAACACGATGGGCCGGACCCGGTCGCCGTCGCGCAGCGCGTGCGCGCGGATCCACCGGTGCAGCCGGGTGGTCAGCGGTCCGCAGCCCGCGTCCGACCAGGCCCAGATCATCCGCGGCGTCCGGAAAGTCAGGCCAGGGTCGAGACGGTAACCGCCATGCGCCGGGTTGTGCCCGCAGCGAATCCGGATCATCGCCGGCTGGCGTGGCTCGCGCTCGAACGCCAGCCGGATGCCGCCGCCCCAGGCCAGTGCGCCGGCCAGCACGCTGCCGGAGCTCTCGGCCGGGCGTCCGCCGGACGAGAGCAGGAAGAACGGCGCGGCCTGCAGGTGCGGCCGCACCGCGCCGAATGACTGGACGACCGTGCTGCCCAGCTCGATCGGGCGGGTCGCCGGCTGCCACTCGCTGGCCCAGTCGCCGCAGTAGCTCACCAGCCACGGGTCAGCCATGTGCACTGCCGGCGCCGCCGCGGCGGCCTCGTGCAGCGTGACCGGGCCGGGCTGACTGTGCCGGATCTCGGTCCACTGCTCCAGCACCCGCTCCTGCGGCCAGGCGCGCAGCCAGAGCGTCACTTCCACGGCTGCCTGCTCGTCCGCAAGTGCCGCCCGATGCTCGAACCCGGCGTGCTCGTAACCGGCCAGGGTCAGGTAGGTGCCGGGCCGCCCCTCGTGGCTGTCCATGCGCAGCGTGGCCGGCCCGCCGCTCGATTCCCCCACGCCGGGTACGCCAGCGGGAACGCTCCGACCGGGAACGGGCCGCGCTCCGGGCCGACCTCGCACTCGGCCAGCAGCCGGAATCAGATCTGCCGCAAGCGACCGTCGGCGTCGGGCTCGTAGCGAAGCGCGAGGTCGCCCGCGCGGATGTCGATCGCGGTCACGTCGTCAGCCTCGCATCAGGCTGCTCGCGACCCGGCGCCGGCCCACGCGGGGCCGGGCCGCGGACCTGGCCACGCGGGGCCCTTTGGAACGGGAGCTGCTGGCCGGTCTCAAGCAGGGTCTTCAGTCCGCTGAGGATCTCGCTCCAGCCTCCGCCAGCCCCGCTCGGCGATGATGGGCGCATGGAGTGGACCTTCACCGGCGAGGTGTTCGAGTGGTGCGGGCCGGCGCCGTACCTGTTCGTGGCGATGACGCCGGAGGACAGCGAGGATCTTAAGGAGGAGGCCCGCGGCCTGATCTACTGGGGCCAGGTGCCGGTCCATGTCACTATCGGCGACACCGAGTTCACCACTGCGCTCTTCCCCAGGGGTGGCCGCTACCTGGTGCCGGTCAAGGTGGCGGTGCAGCGGGCGGAGGCGATCGGGGAGGGCGCGGTCGTCGAAGTGGCCTTGCGTCTCAATGTCGCGCGGAGGGAATGAGGAGCTGATGGACGCTGGTCTGCTCTGACCTGGGCTACCTCGTGCTCGGCCGTGAGCCGGGCATGGCGCTGCTGAAGGACCGGAGGTTGTCGCTCCCCGCGGTCGAGCGGCTGCGCGCGCACTTGTGCGCCGACGCGAACCTGGCAAGGGCCGAGATTATCGAAGCGCTCGCATTCCTGGCCGCCCGGATGCGCCACCTGGAGCCCGGCGGCGAGCCGTGTCCGTGTCGAGTATGCGCCAATGTCGGCTACCCGCAGTGTGACCGGCATTATTTCGGCCCTGGGTGTCTGTAGTGTTCTGAGCCCCGAGACAGGGCTCAGAAGGAGCATCATGCGCCGTAGTCGCGTTCTTACCCCACTTGCGCTCGCGGCGCTCGTCGCCGGATTTGCCGTGCCCGCGACCGCAGCGTCCCAGGCCGCACACGCCGACACCACGCAGGCGGCGACGGTATCGCTCGCTCAGTCCTCGCTCGAAGACACGGCGTCGGGCACCGCCAGGACCGTCAACGTGCCGGGCGGCGGCTACGCAGTCGTGAACTCGCTCGGCGAGGTCTCGATGGTAGGCGCGTCCGGGGCCGCGCAATGGCAAGTCGACAGCCAGCAGCTTTACCAGGACTGGGGCCTGTCATGGCAGCAGTTGAGCCCGGTCACCCAGTATCCGCAGGTCCCCTGGGGCACTGACCCTGTCGACCCGCTGAATTTTTCTGGCCCTGGTATCGGACTCGTCAATGACGTGAACCCGGCCGCGGCCGGAGTGCTGGATGGCCGCCCGGTCGTGGCCGTCGCTGAGACTGCCGGCATCAACATCAGCAGCGATTTCCTCTGCCTGGGTTGTAGCCAGACCTGGCCGTTCGACGTTCCCGGCTCCGGCATCCACATCGGCACGTTCGTCAGCGTCTTCGATGCGCGGACCGGTCGGATGCTCTATCACGAGCTTGATCCCGGATACGTCACGCAGGTGGCGATCGCAGACGGTCGCCTGATCATCGGCGACGAGGATGGTGACCCGCGAAGCCAGGGCGGCATCGGCCAGTGGGGCGCGGTCAGCACCGTCCGCGCTCTGACGATGTCCGCGACTGGCACGGCGCACCAGGTCTGGAAGTACTCGACGGGCGTGCCCTGGGGGCGCCTGCTCGACCTGACTGTCACGGGCAGCGGTGCAGGCCGCTGGGCGGGCGGACGTGGCCAGGGCGTCGCGATCGCCTGGAGCGACACGCCACTCGGCCTCGGCGTACCCGGCCCGCCCGACGGCCACCTGTTGCTGCTGGACGCGGCGACTGGCGCGGTCCGGTGGCAGGTGCGCACGCCGGGTTACCCGGTGCTGGCTGCGGCTGATGATCAGCGCGGCGAGCTTGCGGTGGTCCAGCTTTCCGACCCCACTGTGTCGGTCGGTTACACACTCACCGGCGTGCGGTACTCCGACGGCGCTACGGTTACCAGCGTTCGGCGGGCCGGAGCGCTCCCGCTATCCCTCGCCGTCGGCAGCCGGAATGAGGACGGCTGGGCAGTCGGCGCGGTGGATGCGACGCTCGGCAGCAACGACTCGTACACCGCGTCCGCCGGCCGCGTCACGCTCGTCAGCCCGGCCACGGGTCGCGAACTGTGGTCGGTTACGCTGCCGGCCAACGCTGTCGGCGCACCGCTGCCGGGAGGCCTGGTCATCACCAGCGGCGAGGTGATCGCCGACGCCTGGCTCGGCCCCATGACACCGACAGCGGCCGATCCGATATCCGAAGACGACAGACTCGCCGCGCTCAGCTACCAGACGGGACTTGCCGAGTGGCAGCGGAGCGGCGACCCCGGTGACCCGCTCTCCCTTAGCGCGGTTACTGGCGGGCCCAGCCTCGTCCGTGCGGTGACCAGTCATCAGGTCGTGGAGACCTACGGGGCCGACGGGCAGGCGACGCAGAGCACCGCGGGGCCGGGTGACTTCCTCAGCGGAACTACCGCGAACATCTCGTCGCCGGGCAGCACGGACCTGGTCGCGGGCAACGAGAATGGCGACGTCCTGGCCATGAAGGGCAAGGCCCTGGCCGCCGGGAAGCAGCACGTGCTGTGGCAGGCGCACCTGCCAGGGCCGGTCCAGGCTCTTGACACGACGACGCTCGGCGGACGCCAGGTGGTCGTGGCGGCCGCAACGAGCGCGGTCGGTGTCATCGACGCGGGCACCGGTACGGTGCTACGGGTCATCCCGACCCCGGGCACGTACGCCTACACGGCAACGGTCATCGATGCCGGGGGCACGCCTGCGGTCGTGGTGCCCGGCCGCCGGTTGACGGCCTATTCGCTGGCTAGCGGGGCGAAGCTGTGGAGCTACGCGGCACCGTTTGGCGCCTGGTTCTCGGACGCGGCGTACGCCGACGGCGTGGTCGCCGCCGAGTACAGCGGCGCCTCCAGCTTCGGCAGCGGTGGCCTCGTGCCCGCAGCGAGCATGGCGGCGGTCGGAGTGAAGGCCGCAACCGGGAGCCTCGCGTGGAGCGCGCCAGCCGACCCGGCGGTCGTGGCGAACGGCAACCTGTACAACGGCGCGTTCGCCAGCCCGGACATCGCCGGGGCGGGCGGCAACGGTGTCGCGTTCGCCTGGTCAGACACCAACTTCGGCAGCCAGGTGGACGTACGGAACATCGTGACGGGAGCGCTGGACTACAGCGACTTCTCCTACGACCTCAGCGCGTTCTCCCAGTTCCTGGCCTCGCCTGGCCTCGGCCTGATCGCGGTCTCCCAGAACGGGGCGGCACTCATCACGCCCTCCGGCGCGGAAAGCAGCTTCTACCCCTCGGGCGAGTCGGCTTCACTGGCCACGACTACTTCGGGGCAGGAGGCTCTCCTGACCGCTTACAACGGCGTGCGAGCGTTCGGCACTGACGTCTTCACCTCGTCATCATCGCCGTCGGCCTCACCATCGGGCGAGGCCAGCTCGGGGACATACCTGTCGGGCACGCTGGTCCCCGGCGACTTCGCGGGTAACGGTACACAGCAGGCTGTGGCGATGCCCGCGGACGCCCTCGCCTACCAGATCGTGTTCGGGGAGACTGGCGGCTTCCTCTTCCCCAATCTCTCGACAGCACAGTATGGCCTCGCGATCGTGACGTTGGAGGACGCGAGCGCGTCGTCGCCCGCCGTCAGGAGGCCAGCCGCCGAGTTGCCGGGTGCCGCACGGGCGACACAGCGTCCTGCCACCGCGCCGCCGGGCACGAAGCCGTCCATCCCCGCCGGCCTGCGGCCCGTAGGGCAGCGGGGCTCTGAGGTCCCGGTGCCCGAGCCCGGGCATGACGGGACCGTGACGCCGGGAACGTCCCCGGTGACGGCGAAGCACACGCTCCCCGCCGGGGCCGCCTTGCCGGTCACCCCGCCCGGCTACTCGCCGGCGCAGATGACTGCCTACCTTGGGCTGACCGGAGACGGCAAGGGCCAGACGATCGCCATTGTCGATGCCTACAACGACCCGAACATCGCCTCCGACGCCGAGACGTACAGCCAGCAGTACGGCCTGCCCGGTGTATGCGGCGCGGGCGGCGCGAAGGGTGACTGCTTCACCCTCGACATCAGCCAGCAGTCCGCGACGGCGGCCCCGGACGGGAACTGGGGACTGGAGACGTCGCTTGACGTGGAGTGGGCGCACGCGATCGCACCCGACGCCACCATCAAGCTCTTCGAGGCGAAGGACAGCACGTTCGCCTCCCTGTTCAGGGAGGTGACGGCCGCTGAGGCCACACGGCCGGCCGCGGTGTCGATGAGCTGGGGTTACAGCGGAGGTGAGTTCTCCGACGAGACCTACTACGACCATTTCTGTGCCGTGCGGACCACGGTCTGCGTGGTTGCCTCCGGAGACTACGGGCACCCTGGCTCCTACCCCGCCTACAATCCGGCGGTGCTGGCCGTTGGCGGCACCACGCTGAACCTGACCGCGGACGGCTCGCTGGCCAGCGAGCAGGCGTGGTCGGGCAGCGGCGGCGGGCAGAGCTGGGTCGAGCGGGAACCCGCCTACCAGCGCCGCGTCCAGGCCAGTGGCATGCGCCAGATGCCCGACGTCGCGTTCGACGCCGACCCGAACACGGGCGTGGCTATCTACGACACCCTTCCCTACATAGGGCAGTCCGGCTGGTGGCTGGTCGGCGGGACCAGCCTCGGCGCCCCGTCCTGGTCGGCGATCCTCGCCGACGCTGACCAGCTTCGCGCCAGTCACGGCGAGCCGCCGCTGACCGCGGCCGGGGACGCCGCGCAGAAGGCGGTCTACTCACTGCCCGCCTCGGTGCTGGCACCGGTCACCACCGGTCCGGACAACGGATTCTGCCCGGTTGGCTGCACCCCTGGCGCAGGCTACGACGAGATCACCGGGCTCGGCAGTCCGCGGCCAGGCATCGACACGGCGCTCGCGGCAGCGGCAGGCTACCGGCACGGCGCTCGTGGCAGCGGCGGCTGAGGTGAGAGCCACGCATACCCGGAGTCACGGTCTCGTGCCGACCGGCTCTGGCGCTCCCTCACAACCAGTGCTGGCGCGCGGCTTCCCAGGCCAGTTGAGTGCGAGTGCGGACGTGCGCCGCGTCCATCAGGGCCCGGACGCGGCGCTCGATCGTCCGCGCGCTGACCCGGAAATGCCCGGCTATCGCCTGGTCGGTCAGCCCCGCCAGCAGCAGGGAGAGCAATTGACGATCCTCGACGCTCAGCGGGGATCGGCTGGGACCATCGGTGGCATCGTCGGTCGCCGGTGGGAGCAAGGTCGCGGTCTCCCAGACATAATCGAACAGCACCAGGAACGAGTCGAGTACCGCGCTCTCGGTGATAAGCACTCCGACCGGGGTCTCGTCGTGCTGCTGGACCGGGATTAGCGCCATGGACCGGTCGATGGCTAGCATCTTCACCGGGACGACGGTGTGTACGCGGACTTCGTAGTGCCTGCCGGGCCGCTGCCTGATGGCGTCGAGGACGCTGAGGTCCCTGACCAGGTCCCGGTCGTACACGACCCGGCCACGCACCGTGGCGATCGGCTCTACGTGATCAGTCGGCTGCATGGCGATCAGCGGAGGCTTGAGCATGTTGAGCGCCTCCGAGCGTGCCGAGGTGACCATTTCCCTGGTCCGCTCGCGCAGCGCTTCGGCACCCCTGATGACCTCGAAGACGCCGACGGTATCCGTCTCCAGTTGGGTAGCCCGGTAGCGCGTCGTGAGTTCGCCGATCTGCTCCTGCGCCTCGCGCAGGTCCGCAAGCTTGCGCAGCATCGCCGCATCGACACTGCTGGGCGACGCGGCCGCGTACCGCGCCGGATCCTCCAGAACTCGGTGGGCGAAGCCAGCCTGTTCGAGCCTGGCCAGCGCCCGCCGAGCGCGGTCCGGACGCATCCCCGTGCCCGCCTGAACGTCCTCTGCCGTCGCGGGCTTGGTAGCCAGCACGTAACGGTAGACATCCTCCTCGTCGGCTCCCAGCCCGAAGACACCCAGCACGGTCCCTCCCTCTGCGCCAGTTAGGACTATTCAGGAGGCTATCCCTATCCCGATCCCGAGACTCGCTTCGCTCGCTCAGGATCGGCGGCCCCTTCGGGGCAGTATGGCTGATCGGCTCCGGATGTGACACGTTCGGTGCATGGCTGATGCTTTCTGCGCCCGCTACGGTGACCTGCTGACCGGCGGCTGCGACTGCGCTGACCGGATCGTGCTGAAGGCGTTTTTCTCGCTGGGGCACAGCCCGGCCGGTTTCCGGTTCTGGTGGCGGAACTGGCACGACGGGTCGGACGACACCCTCGATAACACCCACCTGATCCGGATGGGGGCGCGGTTCGCCCGCCGCGTCAAGGCATGGGGGCAGGCCAGCGACGTGCCGGTGCGATTCTGCACGGCCGGGGAGCGCAAGCACCTGATCGCCGAGGCCTACCTGGCCGGCACCCGGGCACCCGGTTACCCGGCCGGGAGTGTTCCTGGTGCTGGCAGCCAAGGCCCCGGCAACGGTGTTTCGGGCCAGCCGGTCGGCGCGCGGGCGCATCGTGAACATCGAGAAGAAGACCGAGCATGCCTGCCATTACAGCTTCCACATCATGGACCCGGACTGGGGTCATGTCACGATCAAGATGTCCGGGGACCCGCCGTTCCCGGCCCAGGTGATCCTCAACGGCCACGCTGCGCCGCGAGGCGCTTCGCTATATCCCCGGCTAAGCCGCGACGGACTCGGAGGGAGGTTCGTGGGCCTGATGGCCAGGGTTAGGCGCAAAGTCGTTCTCGCAGGTCAGCACTGTTGATGCGTGATGGGGTACTTGCTCCTTGCTGGCTAGCCGCAGGAGCGTGACTCGGGATCGTTGCGTGCCATGTGCTGACGGAGCGTAGCGGCGGTCGGGACGACGCCCCGGCGCGGCGGCGCTGCCGCGGTCACTCCTGGTGATCTTAGCCGCGCCGGTTATGACGAAATGATCACGTTGCGGCGGTGCCGCGTGTCGCGGCGGGAATGCGCAGCAGAGCCCCGCAGTCACCGCCCAGCTCCACCCCGTTCAGCTCGTGGAACCGGTAGCACGAGGTCACTGCCCGCAGCCGGGTCGCGATCGTCGACTCGGCGAACCGGGTCGGCCGCACCACGATCGAGGTCACCTGCGGGCCGTCGCCCGAGCGCATCCAGGACAGGAACGACCCGACCTGCGCCAGCCTCACCTGATCCCAGGCCAGGCCGAACACCGCCAGATACGACCACCACAGCGCCAGCGCCCGCGCATAGGACTTCACCGTGTTCGGCGAGGTGCCCTGCACCCGCAGGTACTCCAGGAACTCCTCGGCCGGCGCCACCACGCGATGGTCGCAACCCAGTACCGTCCACGTCGCCGTGCCGCCCGGCAAGACCAGCCGCTGCGTGCGGCACTCTCCGTCACCTGTTGTCACGTACTGTAACGTAACGGCTCCGGATCACCCGTCCGTGACAGACACGCCGGCTGCCTCAAACATCTCTCATCCGCTGTCACGGACGGCCAGCTCATGACGCCGGATTACCGACGAGGAATGGCAGGAATTCCAGAAGCACTTCCAGTTGCGCAAGGTGGCGCTGGGAACCTGCGGACGTCCTTACGGGTCAGCCTGCCAGCATGAACACGCATGCCTGCGATGCGCAATGCTCCGCGTGTCGCCGGAGCAACGGCCCCGCCTCGCCGAGATCATCCGCAACCTTCGCGAGCGCATCACCGAAGCACGGATGAACGGCTGGCTCGGCGAAGTTCAGGGCCTGGAGGTCAGCCTGAACGCCGCTAAACGCAAGCTCGCCAGGCTCGACCGGAGCATCGAGCGAAACCGCCGCACCGGACCCACCGATCTCGGAATGCCTGCCATCGGCGATTCCCGGTGATCGCCAGCACCCTCGCTCCAGCAAATCATAAAGATAAATAAAACGGACAAAAATTAGTCCGGAAAATGGCCTACGGGCGTCTGTACTCGAACGACGGGGCGATGACGCCGGGGGCTGACGGGGAGACCTTGGACGACATGTCGCTGGGCAAGATCGGGCGCATCATCGATGCGCTGCGCTGCGAGCGCTACCGGTTTGCCCCGGTAAGACGCGTCTGGATCGAGAAGAAGAACGGAAAGCTCAGGCCGCTCGGCCTGCCGTCCTGGTCGGACAAGCTGGCCGGCGAAGTGATCCGCCTGCTCCTTGAGGCAGATTACGAGCCCCGGTTCTCCGGCCGCTCACACGGGTTCCGCCCCGGCCGCGGCTGCCACACTGCTTTAACCGAGGTGGCAGTCGGCTGGACGGGGATAACCTGGTTCATTGAGGGCGACATCTCCGACTGCTTCGGGTCTCAGATCTCATATGAAGCGGCCTGTCAAGCCTTTGCAGCTACTTGTACCGGTGATTCTCTGACGTTGCCCTAGCTTGGCGTGATGTGCGCTGGTTCAGCGCGCCGGGCTGAGGGCGTGCCTGTCTGGGCCCTTGCCCTGATGGCCAGCCGAACCGCGCGAGCGGGGGCTTGGGTCAAGGGGCGCGGAGCGCTCGCGCAGCGGCGCCGCAGGCGCCCTTGAC